>NZ_JAULUC010000006.1:0-352504 GCF_052851275.1 Burkholderia sp. SR8 | reverse complement strand
CATGCCGGCTCCTTGCGATACGCCGCCGCCCGACGACGTACATCCGGCCGACAGCGCCAGCATCACAGCCGCGAGCAGCGCCGCGGCCCATCTTGCCGATTTCATTTCACGCTCCTTTCGCCGCGAAGGCCGCGCGGCAGCACGGTTCGCAGGAACCGGAGGCCGCGCGATGACGAAACGTTTCGGCCGGGCGGTTTATTCCATGGCGTTTTCGGATTGGAGCGCGGTGGTGCGTCCCGACACGATCGTCCGCGCTCACCGCAAAGCGCCAAACGTCGGCGCCCGGGCGACCGACGGTGCGCCGGCGCGATCGTCATACGATTGAGCGTCCGTGTCGTGCCGAGCCGGCCGCACGTTTGCGGCGTGGCGGCATGCGGATACGCCGGAGCGCGCAGCGGGGGCGAACGGTGTGCCCCGGCTGCGCGCTGCATGACGGAAAGGGATCACGCGTGGCTGCGATGCCGCCGTCGCGGCGGCGTCCGTTCAACGATAGACGAGGTCGGCGCGGCGGTTCTGCGCCCACGATTCCTCGTCGTGGCCGAGTGCGACCGGCTTTTCCTTGCCGAGGCTGACCGCCTCGAGTTGCGACGCCTGCACGCCCAGTGTTTCGAGCGCGCTCATCACCGCCTGCGACCGGCGTTGACCGAGCGCGAGGTTGTATTCGGACGTGCCGCGCTCGTCGGTGTTGCCCTGGATCAGCACGTGCCGCGACGGATGACTGCGCAGATAATCGGCGTGCGCCTGCAGCAGCGACTGGTATTCGGGCTTCACCGAGTACTGGTCGAAATCGAAATAGACGCTGCGCTTCGCGAGCGGGCTGTTCGGATTGTTGAGATCGTCGGCCGCGACCGTGGCAACCGCTTCGCTCGACGGCGTCGGCGCCATGTTCGCGTTTTCGGGTGTTTTCGCCGCGTGGTGGCAACCCGCCAGTAGCGCGAAAACTGCCAGGACCGCCAATCGGTTCGTTTTGCTCATCGTGCGTCTCCTGCGGTTGACTGCGTGGAAAGTGCAAGCTGCCACGGCACATATCCGGCGAGGTGGCACGAAAGGGCCGGCCTGCGTGTGCGACGCACTTTCGTAAGCCGGCGACGTGCGATATGAAAGATTGTCTCGACCGGAACGCCGAATCACGGCGCCGCTGCAAATAGATTAGGAAAAATGTCACAGCGTGACCAGTTTCTCCATCTATTTGCGAAAAAACCACGCAGCGCGCGTTCTTGCTTGCGCGGCTGCGGCATCGTCAGAACTTGTGCCGCAACCCCAGCGCGACGACGACCTGATTGCCGTTCGCGGACGGCGTCATCGTCCACACGGTCGCGTTGAACGCCGGATTGCCGTTGCCGCCGCTCACGCTTTGATAGACGGCTTCGAGATACGCATCCGTACGCTTCGAGAACGCGTAGTCGGCCTGCGCGACCACGTGGTTCCATTTCGGGCGCGTCTGGCCGGTGCGCGTGTCGAAACGGCCCATCGTATACGTGTATGCGGCCGACACGCTGAATGCCGGCGTGACGAAGAAGCGGCCGTCGACCGTGAAGTTGTCGAACACCAGCGATTCGCCCTTCAGCGGCGTGATGCCGCCGCCCTGGAGCACGCCGCTCACGCCGTCGGTGGCCGAGTGCGACCACGCGGCGCCGACCGAGTGCAGGCCGAACGCGTAGCGGGCGGCCGCGGCCCAGATCTGCTGGTTGCCGCCCGTGATCGTCGCCGAGCCGTCGACTGTGCTCAGCGCGCCGTCCGGGTTCGGCGCGTTGCGGTCGCGGCTGATCTTCAGGTAGCCGGCGCCGAGCTTCAGCGGCCCGTTCGCATATCCGAGCCCCGCGCTCCACACGGCGTTGTTCGAGAACGCGCCCGCCGTGTTCGAAAACCCGTAGAGCGCGCCGAACGTCAGCCCGCGATACGCCGGGCTCGTGTATTTCACCGCATGGTTGATGCGCAGGTTGCGGTTCGAGTCGTCGTTGTCGTATGGGTGCACCGCGAGATTGCCGCCCCAGCCGGGCCCCGACGCGCCCAGCGGCGTGACGAAGTCGAGGATCAGGTCGTACTGGCGGCCGAACGTGAGCGTGCCGGCCGTGCGCGAACTGACGCCGATCCACGCCTGGCGGCCGAACATGTCGACGCCTTTCTGCGACAGCTTGCCGGTCGTGCCCGAGAAGCCGTTCTCGAGCGCGAAGACGGCTGCCATTCCGCCACCGAGATCCTCGCGGCCGCGCAGGCCCCAGCGCGATGCATTCAACGCGCCGCTCGTGAGCGCGACGCTGCCGCTGCCCGGCGAACCGGCGCCTTGCGTGCGCTGGTTGGTCGCGTAAGTGATCGACGTGTCGATCAGGCCGTACAGCGTCACGCTGCTTTGCGCGTCTGCGACGCCGGGCGCGAGCCCCGCGACGCATGCGGCGACGATCGTCCCCGCGGCCGTACCCGTGCGGCGTGCGCGTGAAGCGGAACGCGCGGTGCGGACGGTTGCGCGGGCGTGTCGGTCTATTTCGCAGGAATGCATAGGATTTTCTTGTCGTTGGTCTCCGGCCCGATCGCCGGTGGTCGTGGGCGCGTCTGCGCGCGGGCGCGACGCAGCGAGCGGCCATTATTGGAGATCGAGCGACGGCCGATTAAGGCGCTGCACAGGAAAGGTCCTCTGCGAAATTGCGGGGAATCGCGACGAATCGCGGCGTCGCACCGCAGCCGGTCGAGGATCGGCGGCGCACGAGCGGCAACGCCGCATGAAACCCGCCGCGCCGACAGGCTGCGCGAAAAGCACTCGCGCGAGCTTCGGGCTGCGAGCACGTCCGCGGCGAGCGTCGGCCTTAACCGGACGGTTACGCGCGGCCACGACGCGAGCTGGTTGCGCAGGCACACGATCGCGTCGCGGCCGCGGAATTCGGCAACATGCGGGTCGGGACGGCACGCGGCGTCAGCGAATTGCGCCGTCCATGCGACGCCGCCATGCGCGCGGCTCGTGTCGAGGTATGACAGATAACGTGCAGCGCCTGACAACGCAATCTGCGGCGCGGCCCACTGCGCGCCGCGCCATCCATATTCCGCGCCACCGGTATTTAATGACGTCCACGGAGGCAATCAGCAAATTTTTCCGCTGACGGCGATCGATCGGCTGGCGGCGGCATGTTCGTAGCATGCGTCTCCCCGCACTGCCGCAAGTCGGCCGCCGACTACGTAACACCCGGATTTTTCCCGTGCGCGCGTTCGGCACAATGGATCATTGCGCGCGGCCCGCCTGCCGCTGTGCCGGCGCGTCGCGCTTGCCGCGGGAGAACGGACATGGTGTTGATGGCTGTGGGCGGAGGCGGACCGGTCAGCGTGCCGCAGCCGCAGAATGACAACGATCCGGCACCCGGCAACGGGGCCGGCAGTAATCCGCCGGCCCAGACGCCGGAGCAGAAGGCGCTCGCGGCCGCGCAGGCCGAGACGCAGCGCCTGCTTAAGATCGCGCAGGCCGAGATGGCGACACTCAAGCGTCTGCACGACCAGGGCGCGTCGCAGGCCGATCTCGACAACCAGGTAAAGAAGGCCGAAGCCGCATGGGGCGCGGTGCAGGGCGCCGTCGAGAACCAGATGCGTTTCGCGGCCGACAGCGGCGGCGACGCGAGCAAGGCGATCGCCGGCGTAGCGGCGGATCTGCGCAATGCATCGCCGAACGATCCTGTGCTCGGCCCGGTCCTCGACGACGCGCAAAAGGCGGTATCGGCCGAATCGGCGCCCGAGCGGACGACCAGCGAGAAGGCGTTCGAATTCGCGCTCGCGATGCAGGACGACCAGGCCGCGAAAGCCGACGTGCAACAGTACAACGCGCTGCCGGGCGGCATCCGGCGCGCCGATCCCGAAGCGGGCGCACAGGTTCGGCAGGCGGCCACCACGGCAGATGCGAACGCGAACAACGCGTACACGGCGCTCACCACCGCGTTGCGGCACGAATACAGCACGTCGGCCGCGACGCTGCGCCTGAACGACGCGAAGGCCGATTACGCGGCATGGCAGAAGGAGCCTGGCGGCGCGCGGCGCGCCGACGAAGCCGACATCATGCGGGAAATGTCTCAGGCGCAGAGCCAGTACGACAAGGTCGTGACGGGCGGCGACGACACCGCGTTGACCTATGTGACGGCCGACGAGCAGAAGCAGGTCGTCGCGTCGGTGAAGCAGAATCACGACGGCATGTGGTACACGGGCCTCGTCGACGCGCTGGGCGAGGAAAGCCAGCTCAAGCGCACGATCGCGACGATCAATCCCGACGACCCGTCGCTGTCGCCGCAGATGAAGCAGCTCGCGCAGTCCGATCCCGTCACGTTCGCGCTGATGCAGGACACCGGCGTGAGCGTCGATCCGAACGACCCGAAACTGTCGCCTCAGGAGAAGGCGCTCGCGCAGCAGAATCCGCTTGCCGAAGCGTTCGTGAAGATGACGGTCGTCAACGTCAGCACGAACGGTATGAGCGATGCGGACGCGAAGGCGCTGAACGCGAAGATCGACCAGGCGGGCGGCGTGTTCGCGTATGCGATGGCGCAGGCTCAGGCGCAGAAGAACAATCCCGGTTATCAGCAGGTCCAGACGTTGCTCGCGGCCGCGCCCGACGTGCGGCTGCAGTACACGAAGCAACAGGTCACGCAGCTGATGCAGGGCCCCGGCGGCGACCCGGGCGCGGCGCTGCAGGTGCTGAAGACCAACATGGATGCGTCGTTCTCGCTGGACGAGCGCCAGGCGCTATGGACGCAGGCCGGCCAGCCGCATTTCGATGCGAAGTTCATCCATTCGCAGATCGATCCGCTGATGCAGAAGCCGGATTCGCGGGCCACGGACCAGGCCAGCATGCAGGCGCGCGTCGACGGCCGGATGAACGCCGACAAGGTCGGCAAGTGGATGCAGGACATCCTCGCGAACGCCCCGCCCGAATTCGCGGGCGTCGTGCTCGACACCGTCGAGAAGGATTTCGGCAACAAGTGGACGCAATCGAACACGGGCACGCCGCAGCCGTACGGCGACGGCATCGAATTCTACAAGGGCCTCAGTACGGCGGTCGGGCTCGCCGACCAGCAGCCGACCGCGAGCGGCGTGCCCGTGGATCGCGCGGACGACGTCGCGAACTGGCTGCTCGACGCCAACGGCAACGCGAAGACGCTGATCTACACGCTGCGCGGCAGCGATGCCGGCTACGGGTTCGACAGCGTGCGCCAGGCACTGTCGTCGGGTGTCGATCCGGCGTTGTCGAAGGCGCTGCTGTCGAAGATGCAGAACGACGACCGGTTCCGCGCAGGCTTCGCGAACGACTTCCAGCTGCGTTACGACCAGGGCACGAAGAGTGCGCAGAACAAGCAGAACAAGGCGGCCGCCAGCGCCAGCTACAAGCTGTTCCAGACCGATCCCGACAAGCAGCTGAAAGCGTATTTCGACGACTTCCAGAAGAACCTCGGCGACAAGTCCTACACGTTCACGACCGATTCCGACCAGTTGAAGAACTTCGTCGGCGCGGGGCTCGGGATTCAGCCGGACGATCCGGGTGCGGTGCCGACTGACCGGAACGACGTGCCGTCGATGGCGCTGCTCGAGCAACTGATCGTGAGCAACGGGCAGCTGCAGAACGGCACCGCCGTCAACAGCCGGTCGCTGTACGCGCAGAACTCGGCCGCGACACAGATGATCCAGGCCGTGGTCGACCAGATCCGCAAGGTCGGCGGCGATCATGCGGTGGTGTCGCTGGTGCCGATCTACTACGTGTCGAAGGAGTCGGGCACCGCGCCGAGCGCGCTGTTCAAGGTGCAGGTCGAAGGCCATCCGGACCAGTACAAGCTGATCGACGATCGCGGCTGGCAGTACGACAGCGTCGACAACTACCAGCACAACAACGCGCTGTCCGACGACGGCAAGCTGTACGTGCCGAAGAGCCTCACGAGCGACGCGGCGTCCGGCGACCTGTCGCAATACGAGTCGATCGACGCACACAAGACGGAGTGGTATCAGCACGTCGAACACGTCCTCGAAATCGGCACCGGCATTCTCGCCGCGGCCGGCGGTGTCGTGCTGGTCGCGAGCGGTATCGCCGCGCCGGCGGGCGGCGCACTGCTCGGCGCCGCGTGGACGGCGATCGGCGCGGGCATGGCCGTCGGCGCGACGGCCGCGATCGGCGACCTGAAGAACCTGAGCGACCACGGGCAGTCGATCAGCTTCGGCAACGCGCAGGCGCGCGGCGACTGGATCAGCCTGATCGGCAGCGGCGCGGGTTTCGCGGGCGGGGGGCTCGGCATGGCAGCGAAGTCGCTTGCGGAAGCGTCGTCGCTGCTGCGCACGACCGGGCAGGTGTCGGACATGATCACGCTGGCGTCGCGCGGCGAGGGCGTGACGGCCGACGTCGCCGGTCTCGGCCGGTTCGCACAGGAAGCCGATGCGTTCCAGTCGCTCGCGCAGACGACGGGCCGCACGGCCGGCATGTTCAACGTCACGGGCGGTGTGATCGGCGGCTACCAGATGGCCGATCAGGGCGTGTCGCTGGTCAAGAACTGGGATGCGATGTCCGACTCCGATCGCGCGCAGCAACTGCTGAACCTCGGCATCGGCGTCGCGCAGATGGGCCTGGGCTCCCACACGCTGATGGAGCGGCCGATCCGCGCGATCACGAAGACGCCCGCACCGACGACGATGCCGAGGCCGGTCGCGATCAACGTCGTCGACACGCTGTACGGCAACGGGCTCGCGAACCAGCGTCTCGCGGTCGGCGAGATCGGCAACCCGTGGCAGCACGCGGAGGAACAGGCGGCCAGTTTCGGCGAACCGGCCGACGAAGGCGGCGCGGTTGCTCCGGCCGACAAGGGGCTGCGGGCGCGCGTCGCCGCATGGCTGCGTGCGCGCCGCATGCAGGGCACGCCGGATGGCGATGCGATCGCGCTGCGGCTCGCGCCCGACGGCGAACCGGTCGACGGCGTGGCCACGCCTGCCGCTGCCGACGCGCTGACAGGCGACGGCGCGTCGCCTGCCGAAGCCGGTGTGCCGGCCAACGGCGCACATCCTGCATCGTGGGAGATTCCCGCGCATATCGCGGCCGACCCGGCAATATTGAGCGAGGTGGTCGGGCGGATCATCGAGAGCGGCAATCGGCTCGAGGACGTCGAGTACTACGTCTACGCGCTGGAGGACGCCGAAGGCAACGTGCGCAATCCGGAGGAAGACGGCCTGCCCGCGACCGCCAAGGGCGACCTGCTGAAGGACATGAGCGCGGCGAAGGCGGACGAGCGCCGCGCGAAAGCCGTCGACGATGCGCAGGCGCGCCCGGCCGTCGCGGCGGACGAGGACGGCACGATCGGCGTGACGCGCTACGCGACGTATCACGATGCGCTGATGGTCGGCGCCGACGGCGTCGCGGGCGGCCGCTACCGGATCGCACTGGTCGACCAGCGGGCGCTCGCCGCGGACGGCACGGTGCCGCCGGAAGCGGTCGTCGGCCATGTCGGGCTGACCGACGCCGGCGATGCGTTCATGCTGTCGATGAACGATGCGTACGACCGCACGCTGCGCGTGGCGTATCCGCGCGGCTTCGATCCGCAGAAGCCGCTGATCCGCAGCGAGGACGGCCGGCGCGTCGACGTGATCAACGCGCCGTTCGGCATGAGCGAAACGCAGTGGGCCGCGTATCCGCGCCGCGAGGCCGATCTAGCGATCTATTCGGACAACGCGATCCAGCCGGAGAACCGGCTGCCGCCGGGCGAGCGGCCGCTGATGCCGGTGCCGCCCGGGTACTTCGCGGTATATGCGCACGCGTGGGCCGATGCGTTCGCGAGCGCGACCGGCAAGGCGATGAGCGCCGACGACCTGGCCGAGATGATTCGCCAGAGCGGCTGGGACGGCAAGTCGCCGGTGATCCTGTATGCGTGCGGCGCCGGCACGCGCGTGAGTCCGCTCGCGCAATTGCTCGCGAACGTGCTGGGCGTCGACGTGTACGGCGCGAGCGGCTTCGTCGCGTGGCGCTCGCCGCGCTATCGCACCGACGGCTCCCCGGATTCCGGCTATACGAGCGGCATCCTGATCGAGCCCGGCGCGCCCAACCAGGCCGGCGTGCCCGACCATTCGGTCAGCAGCGGGCCGCGCACCTACCGGTTCTCGCCGGCGCTGGCGGTGATCGATCAGGGTGCGCATCCGGTCGACTGGAGCAGCGTCGCGCCGCGGCCGGTGTCGAACCGGTGGGGCGGCCGCGGGGCCACAGGCGACGCGCGCGTGCCCATCGGCGTGTACGTGTGGCGCATGCTGACAAGACGCGGGTCGATCATCAATCCGCGCAGCGGCCGTGCGGCCAGCGCGCTCGAGATGACGCATGCGCTCGAAGCGCTGGCGTGGAAAGGCTATACGCCCGGTACGCCGATTGCGCTCGACGGGCCGCGCAGCGGCGCCGATCCCGCATTGCTGCAGGAATTCGCGGACTTGATCCAGGCGCCGGTGTTCGGCCGGCTCGGCGACGACGACGCGGCCGGATGGCACCGTGCGCTGCCCAATCCGCACCGCCGGCTCGCGCGCTTCGAGATCGAGCCCGACGTGAACGGCAAGTTCTCGCCGGGCGGCGCGCAGCCGATCCGGATCAATCCGCTGGAGCTGCGGCCCGTGCCGGGCACGAGCGTCGTGAACCTGCTCGGTCATGCGACCGCACGCCAGTTCCTGAAGGTGTCGGGTTTCGACATCGCCGAGTCGCACGGCACGCAGCCGCGCGACGTGAGCCTCGACAGCGCGGCTGCGATCACACAAGGCGGCAAGACGATGTCGCCGCGGCAATTCGCGCGGGCGCTGCTCGACGATCCGGCGTATACGGAAGGCAACGGCGTGCTGCTGACGGGCTGCTATCTCGGCGCCGGCGGCTATTCGTTCGCGCAGGAACTCGCGTACGAGCTGCAGGTGCCCGTGATCGCGTCGATCGCATCCAACTCGGTGCGCGGCACCGGGGCACTGGAACTGTATCCGCTCGACGGCTCGATCAAGGTGCCGGCTCACGATCCCGACGTCGGAACGCGGCTCTATCTGCACGTACCCGAGGCGCCCGACGCGAGCGACCCGCCGATGGTGTTCGCGCAACGCGGCGGACCGGCGGCGCATGGGCCCGTCCATGCGGATGCGCCGGTCGAGCCGGTGCGTCCGATCGAAGCCGGGATCGATCCGCACGGAGACAGCGGCCGGCGCGCCGCGGACGGTGCGCCCGGCAATACCGGACGGCCGGGCGCGCCATCGGCCGGGCCCGCGCATCCGCGGCTCGCCCCCGAGCCGGACGCAGGCGAACCGCCGGTATACGAGCCGACCCCGCTCGTCGAGGTCGCGCCCGACCAAGTCTACACGGCGGACGAGTGGGTCGCGCGTGCCGAGCAGGCCGCCGAAGCCCAGGCCGACGACGGCCTGTCGGGCAAGACGGAGAAGATCTATCCGAAGGCGAGCCGCGTCTATACCGACCGCAGGATCGCCGACGGCGGCGTCGTCACGACGACGATTCACGGTCAGTCGGTGCTGCAGCCCGGATTCGACGACGTGACGGGCATCGACGCGACGCAGCATCCCGAATTCCTGCGCCCGGCCGATACGCTGCTGATGCCCGCCGACGATCCGCTGCATTCGGTCGGCGCGCGCGGGCTGATGTCGCCGCCCGGTCATCACGTGGTGTTCGGCCACGGGATCTCGGCCGACGCGATGCTCGGCCCCGACGGCCGGCCGCTCACGCCGGACGAGGTCGCCGAGCGCGTCGCGCCGCATCTCGAAGCGGGGCAGGACGTCACGCTGTATTCGTGCTTCGGCGGATCGAACAAGCACGATCCGCTGCGCGTCGCGCCCGGCCAGGTGCGCGCGGCCAGTACCACCTTCGCCGCAGCGCTCGCGCAGCGGCTGTCCGAGCTGACGGGGCGGCCGACGTCGGTCTGGGCGCCGCCGGACATCCTGCTCGTCGAACCCGACGGGTCGACCACCGTACGCGGCACGCGACTGACGGGCCAGGTCGACAAGGATCGTCTGCCGATGCAAAGTTTCCGCGGCGACCCGGCGCGCGCAGGCCGCCCGGCGCTGCCCGCGGTACGCGACGCGCAAACAGCTCCCGGCCCCGCCGGCAACGCGTCGCGCCCGCTCGGCGAGTCGCCGCCGCGGCCTACCGTGCCGCGCGTGGCCGATCCGACGTTCGCCGATCCCGAGTACGACTTCACCGCGATTCCCGACGACACGTTCGAATCGGTCACGCTCGACCATCCGTTCCGCACGGCGTTGGCCGACCGGCCCGGCGTGATCGGCGACGCGGCGCGCGTGACGCAGCCGGGCGGCACGGTGAGCCAGCGCTGGCCCGGCTATTTCCTCGACGAAGCCGAACCGACCCGCGTAATCGACGACGTGATGCAGGCCTTCCATGCGGCCGGCCTGACCGACCTGCGTGTCGAGTTCGTGACGCACGACGGCCCCGTCGTGCTCGGCAGCGGCACCGATTTCGGTGCGCTCGACCCCGAGGCGGGCTGGTTCCGGTTCAGCGGCACGGTGCCGGACGCATCGACGGCCGGCGCGGCGCATGCGCCGGGCCGCACGCCGGTCGAGGCGAGGCTCGCGTTGCCGGAAGGCGCGCGGACGGTCACGCACGGCGAACTCGGCCAGGCGCTCGACAACGCGCATACCGGCCCGCGCAACCACGCGTACGTGCCGACCGAAGCGTTGCCGGACGGCACCGCGTTCGCACAGCCCGATCTGACGCCGCAGGAACGCGTCGCGGCCAGTGCCGCCGCGAACCTCGCGGCCGTCGACGCTGCGGCACCGGCCGACGTCGCGCTGCTGTCGGCGCTCGGTCACGATCCGGGCCGCGCGCTGCGCATCGCCACGCCCGACGGCGGCGAGCTGTACAAGCCGGCCGGTGTCGACATGTATGTCGTGCGAACCCGCGACCCGGCGACCGGCGACGTGTCATACCGGCTCGTCGGCATCGACCGGTCGGGATTGCCGGAAGGCTATGCGGCCGTGCATGCCGGCGGCGCGCGTGCGGTCGGCGCGAGCGACGGCCGCCCGACCTGGCCGACGATCGGCCCGGCGGGCCCCGCCGCCGGCCGCCTTGCAAGTCCGGCCGGCGAACCGTCCGGTGCGGCGACGCCTGCGTCCGCCTCCGTACACGCGAATCCGCCGGCGGTGCCGCAACCGTCGACGGCGGCCGAAGCGGCCGATCCGCAGGCGATTGCCGCGACGTGGCTCGACAGCCTCGGCCGGCGCACGCTCACGCGCGTCGACGGCCGGCACGCGCCGACACTGGACGGCCTCGGGCGCAAGCTCGGCCCCAACGCGCACGTGCTGATTACCGAGCACACCGACGCGCCGGCCGCCGACGGCGAACACGCGGCGCCGGCGTTCGTCGCGGTGCTCGAGACGGACGAGCATGGCGTGCTCGGCCCGGTGCGAATGCTGGACGGCTCGCGCGTGCCGAAGGCGCTACGCAAGGCGCTCGTGAAAACGGGAGCCAGCGGGCGCACGGCACGCCGGGCGTTCGATTTCTACGTGTCGCCGGTCGCGCACGACGAGCTGATGCAGTTCGGCGGCGCGTCGAAGATCGAGACGCGGGACGGCAAGTCGTCGTGGTCGGTGAGCGCGTCGGGCCATCCGGTCGACACCGCGCTTGCCGCCGACGTCGTGAAACTGCGCGACGCGCCGGGATTCAAGCGGCCGCGTCAGGCCGTGGCTGCGGTCGAGGGGGAACGGCGCTGGATTCATGTCGTCGAGGAGGAGACCGGCAAGGTGCTCGGCTACGCGGAGCGCAACACGAACCACGAATGGAAGTATTACGAAAAGGCGCCGCTCGGCGATACCGAGGTCCCCGAACAGGATCTGCGCACGGTGTTCCGGCGTCGCCGCCGCGGCGGCATTCCGGTGCTGCGCTCGCCGCGGCGTGGCATCCGGTTCGTCGTCAGCGACGTGAAGCCCGAGACCGTCGACCGAATCGGCGGCTTCCAGCCGGCGAAGGATCCCGCCGAGGTGGAGAAGCCGCCGCGCCGGACGCTCGGCGACGTGTTCCAGTCGAGGGTGCCGCTGCGCCGGCCGCTGACGCCAGCGGCGCAGGGCGGCGCGAGCGAAGCGGGGGCGCGGTTGCCGGTCGATCCGCACCTGTTGCCGTCGGACAAGTCCGTACTCAACGCCGTAGACTTCAGCGGCAACAGCGTGCCGCATCTGCTGACGGCGATTCGCAACGGCGCGGTCGACGGCAATCACCACGTGATCTACGTGTTCAAGACGGACGGCGCAGTGGGCGAAGCGCTCGGTAATCCGCTCGGCGTGATCGCGGCGCGCAACGGCGAGATGCGCTGGTTCGACGAGATCCGGCACGTGAACAACCTGCGTCATCAGGGCGTGCCCCTCGATGAAATGCCGATCGGCAACGATCGCTTCGGCACGGACATGCATTTCCTGCTCACGCAGTTGCGGCCGCGCGAGTTCCTGCGCAGCGCGAGGCCGACCCGCATCGCCGCGCTGCAGGCGCGCGAGAAGGCGCTGCGCGAGCAACTGACCGATGCGGAGGCGCGCGGTCAGTCGTCGGCGCCGTTCCGCGCACTCGCTGCGCGGACGCGGAACCGTTACAACGAGGTGCGCGCCGACCTGCATCGCTTGCGGCACGCCAGTACCGCGCCGGAGCCGCTGTCGATCGAGCCGTACCAGCCGGGGCTGTCGTCGTCGACCGTCGTCGCGTTCAACCTGCGCAACGGTGCGGCGAAGACCGAGCAGTATTTCCCGACGCACGATCAGATCGAGGCCTATAACAAGCAGGCGCAGCGCGCCGGCAAGGTCAAGCTCGTGCTGAAGGGCGAGCCGCAGGCCGTGATGGTCGACCCGGGCATGTGGCGCACGCTGCTCAACCGTCTGTATGTCGGGCGCGACGTGTCGACGTCCGCGTCGCGCTTCTTGCCGGTGCCGGGCAAGCTGCGCGCGCGCACGCGGAAGTTCGGCGCGGCGACCGTCGCCGATCACCGGATTCAGCAGTTCTTCACGCGCTCGGACCCGGCGTTGCAGGATCGCATGGTGCCGATGGCGCGTTCGCTGTCGCTGAGCGACGATCCGGTGCTGATGCGCAAGATGGTCGAGCAATACGGCGGCGTGACGCCCGTCGTGACGCTCGTGGTCGATCCGCATCTGCTCGCGGCCGTACTCGGCAAGGCGCATGATCCGGACTTCCTGCGCGCGGTGAAGGCGCTCGGCGACCAGAAGAACGCCGTGTTCGACGGCGAGAACGGCGTCATCCATCCCGCGCCCGGCACGGACGGGAAGGCGCTCGCGCTCGACCATCTCGCGCACCTGCATGCGTGGCTCGACGAAGCGGCGCGCACCGGCTTCGCGATCCGGCTCGAAACCGCGCCGTCGCGCGCGCTCGTGTCGGGCACCGACTACCGGTACCAGTCCGGCACCAACGACGCCTACCACGACTACGTGAGGGTCATGACGGCGCTCGAGAAGTGGTCGAACGCGAATCCCGGCAAGACCGCGCCGAACGTGATGGTCACGTTCCACGGCTGGGATGCGGTGCCGGAATCGGTGCCGGGCGCGGGGCACGAGAAGCTGCTGCGCGCGGTGCTCGAGCGCGAAGGGCTCGAATGGGTGCACGTCGGGCTGTCGCTCGGCACGCACGGCGCCGACTTCATCGGCAACCAGGACCTGACCGGCGCGCTCGCCAAACTGATCGTCGAGAACCGCAAGAATCCCGCGATCATCAATCGCCTGCACGGCGCCGATGCACTTACCCGCGTGTTCGAGCGTGTCGACCGGCAGACGCTCGCGAACCAGCATCAGCTGCTGTTCGCGGAAGTCGAACGGATCGGCGCTGCGGACGGGATGACGCCCGCGGAGATCGCCGGACTGCGCCAGAAGCTCTACGAAGGCAACACGACCGTGTGGCTGAACCAGGCGCGCAAGGCGACCATCGAGCATGCGACGGAGTACTGGAAGGGCGATGGCAACGAGCCGCATGGCAAGACGCAGAAGCTCGCACGCGCGTTCGCCGGGCGCTGGCTCGGGAAATACGGCGACGGCGTGCCCGATCGCGTGATCACGCGCGCTCGGCCGTCTGCCGCGGATCCGCTCGAGCACTGGAGTGCGGTCGTGCACGATCCCGCACTGATCAACGACGGCACCAAGCCGATCGGTACGAGCCGCCGGGAGACCGCGCAGGTCGCCAACGTGGAGATTCCCGATGCGGCGCGAGCGCAGGCCGAACTGCATGCACTGCGCGTGCACGACGAGCCGATCGGCCCCCACCGGCCGCCGCCGTCCGGAAAGCGGATCGCCCGCGAAATCGGCGGCGCCACGGTGACCGGCGCGGCCGCCGGGGGCGTGGTCGTCGCGACCGGCAATGAGCTCGTGCGCACCGCGTCCAATTCGCTGTACGCCGGCCTGCGGGTCGGTCGCGTGTTCCAGGCGCTGCATCACGGCGCGGTCGCGAGCCTGAAGAATGCCGATCCGCGCGTGTTCGATCACGTCGTCGACCGGCTCGTGCGCGGGCTGCAGAAACAGCTCAAGGCGAACGGCTTCGACGTCGACGGGCGCGGCACGCAGCTCGAGCAGATCGCGCACGAAGGCAAGGCCGCAGCCGCGCAATTGCGCGCGCTGAACGAAGAGGGGACGCTGACGTTCGACGAGACCGTGACGCACCTGAAGGCCATCGCGGACGACATGCTCGGACAGATGCAGGGCGTGGTCGGCGGGACGTCGCTGAAGCTGTTGCACCGCGGCAGCCCGCGGCATTCGGTCGGCCGGGTCGGGCGGCTGTTCGCGCTCGGCGGTTACGGCGGCACGATCACGATCAACGGATTCAAGTTCCTGCAGGGCAACTGGCTGGCCGGCGGGCAGGCCGTGGGCGGGATCATCAGCGCCGTGTCTACCGGGATCGTCTACAAAGGCGGTGCGCGCGGCGTGAATGCGGAGAATCGCAGTCAACTCGCGCGGATCGCGAGCGCGACCGGCGACTACGTGACGTCGGCCGTGAGTCTGACTACCGGCATCCACGGCGCGATAGCCGCGCATACGTTCGGCGACGGGATGACCGGCGTGCTCGGTGCGATGTCCGGCGCGCTGCTGGGCGCCGGGCGGCTGCATTCGCAATTCCCGAACGCGACGCCTTGGATGGCGCGCCTGCCGACCGGCATCGCGTTGCTGCCGGTGGGGATCTTCGCGATCACGCAGGGGTACGGGCTGATTGCGGCATTCACCGGGTCGGACGAGAAGGACAAGAAGCCGGGCTCCGGCGCGACGCCGAAGCCGACCCCTTCCGGTTCGACCAGCGCGTCGCTCGCACCGACACCCACGACGACGACGACACAGCCGGGCGCATCTGCGTCACCGACTGCGGCGGCGAAGCCGTCGGCTACGCCATCGCAACCGGCCCAGCCTTCGACGGGTTCACCGAGCGCGACGCCGACACCGACGCCCACGCCGCTGACGGTCAACGTCGTGGCCGGCAATTCGCTGTGGACGATCGCGGAAGATCACGAAGGATCGCTGCTCGACGCGGCGCACGTGCCGACCGACGAACGGCAACGGATGTCGGACGGCCAGCGGATCAGCGCGGCATTCAACGAGATCCTGCAGCTGAACCGGAATCTGGCGGGCCACCCCGGCGAGATCGATCCGGGGCAGCAGGTCATCGTCGGGTGAGAGGGGGAACGGGGGCGCCAGCGGAGGTTGGGGAGCGAACGCGGGCCTGGATCGACGTCCCGTGGCTGCGTTCGCTGCGCGTATCGTCGACGCGGGCCGCCACCCGATCGGCGACGCCCTTTCGCCGGGCGGAATTCTTTCTGCGACAATTGCCGGATTTTCGAACCCGCTCCCCCTGTTATGAAGAACGCGACTCCGACGATCCGCGATGTGGCAATGGCAGCAGAGGTATCGGTCGCGACGGTATCGAAGTACGTCAACGGAACCAAGCGCTTCTCGCCGGAAGTGGAGTCGCGCCTGAAAGCGACGATCGAAAAGCTCGGATACCAGACGAGCCCGCTGGCACGGTCGATGATTACGGGACGCACGCGTACCATCGGCCTCGCGATCCTGGACATCAGCAACCCGCACTTCGCCAGTGTCGTGAAAGGGGCCAATCGGGTGGCGCTCGCGCACGACTACACGCTGCTGCTGGTCGATACGGAAGAAGACCCGACGCGCGAGCGTTCGCTGATCGAGGCCCTCGCGCAACGCGTGGATGGATTGATCGTGAGCTCGCGGCTGTCGGAGCGTGAAGCCGACTGGATGCTGGGCCTGAAGAAGCCGGTCGTGATGCTGCGACATCTCGACGAACTCGCCCTCCCGACGGTCGGCATCGACAATCGTCTTGCCACTTATATGCTGGCCCGGCATCTGCTCGATCTCGGACACCGGAAGATCGCCTATCTGGGGTTTGGCCAGGCGTCGATCGACCCGGAGCGGATTCGCGGCGCAAGCGAATGCCTGGCGGAGGAGGGGCTGTCGCTCGATGTGTACGATGCGCATGCACCGACGTCCGTTGCCGGCGAACAGGCTTGCTCGAGAATCCTGCTGGGCCCGCGCCGGCCGCACGCGGTGATCTGCTACAACGACCTGATCGCGCTCGGATTCATGAAAGGCGCGAAGGCGCTCGGATTTCATCTGCCGCGCGACCTCGCGGTCACCGGCATCGACAATGCGCCGTACGGCGAATATTCGGAACCCGCGCTGACGACGGTCGATACCCAAAGCGAGAAGATGGGCGAGCTGGCAACGCGCAAGGTGATCGACGCGCTCGCCGGCCAGAACGATGCCGCGCGTCTTCTGCTCGAACCCCGTCTCGTCGTACGAGACTCCACTTCGATTCGCGCGCGGTCCTGACCGACCGCGGGGTCATTGCCGTTGGGACGCGGGCCGGCGGCGCGGCCGCACCGCGAAGCCGACCGGCTCGGGGCCGGACTGCCTTCCTTCTCTTTCGTCACGCCCGTGGCGATACTGCGCGCCGTGTTCGCGCGTCCTGCAGGATAAACGATTACCCATTCCAGGGTTCGCCTCGGTTTCGTTTCCCGGCGGGCGACGCTTCGATACGCGTTTATACCGACTAGGAAAACCATGTCCACCGCACTATTCTTGGATAAACGTTTTCCCGTCGCACTTGAGCCTGGCACGTTTGGCGAGCGGGGCACGCGGCGCGATGTCTCGACGTCGCCCGACCGGCACATCGGCGAGCGCCGCCCGCCGGCACATGACGCGATCGATTGAACGGAACGCAGCCAGCGCGCGGCGACGCGTTGGGAGCAGCTGCACAGCGTTGAAGCGACGACATGAATAAGTAGTGCAAAACATATCGAAAGATCGTCTGGAGACAACAGGAGCGAGACATGGGAATTTCGATCAGGAAATCGGGGGTCTGTCTGGCAGCGGGGTTGACGGTGCTGTTCGGCGGGTGCGGCGGCAGCAGCGACAGCAGTCCGACTGCATCGTCGCCAGCCGGCAATGCATCGCCGTGGATGGACACGTCGTTGAAGCCCGAGCAGCGCGCGGCCTTGCTGGTGGCGGCCATGGCGCTGCCCGACAAGGAAGAGCAACTGGTCGGCGGCCCCGGCGTGATTGCCGAGCTTCCGCAATGTTTCGGCGCGCGCCATATTCCCGGCCTCCCGAAATACCACATTCCGACGCTTCGCATCACCAATGGGCCGGTCGGCATCGGCCAGAACGATTGCGTTCCCGCCGGTTCGGCGTCGAGCGGTGCCGCGGCGCTGACGAGTGCGGCGTCGGCCAAGGCCACCGCATTGCCGTCCGCCATCGCGGTGGCCGCGTCGTTCGATCACACGGTGGCGACGCAATTCGGCGACGTGATCGGCAAGGAAGGCGCAAACCTCGCGCTTCACGTGTTCGAGGCACCAGGGCTGAACCTGGCCCGGCTGCCTGTCGGCGGCCGGAACTTCGAGTACATGGGCGAGGATCCGTATCTCACCGGCACGATGGGCGTCGCGGAGATCCAGGCGGTCCAGTCGCACGGCATGATCGCGATGGCGAAGCATCTCGTCGCGAACGAGCAGGAAACGAACCGGATGACCATCTCGGAAATGGTCGACGACCGGACGCTGCATGAGCTGTACATGCTGCCGTTCGAAATGGCGGTGAAGGACGGGCAGGTGGGTGCGGTCATGTGCTCGTACAACGCCGTCAACGGCTTCTCGATG
Source organism: Burkholderia sp. SR8 (assembly GCF_052851275.1). Lineage (NCBI taxonomy): Bacteria > Pseudomonadati > Pseudomonadota > Betaproteobacteria > Burkholderiales > Burkholderiaceae > Burkholderia > Burkholderia sp. SR8. The sequence goes on along the minus strand of NZ_JAULUC010000006.1, from coordinate 334,382 downwards.
TGCGAGAACAAGCACATCCTGACCGACGTGCTGCGCGGGCAATGGGGTTTCGGCGGTTACGTGCAGTCCGACTTCTTCGCCGCGCACAGCACCGCGGGAACGATGCTGGCCGGGCTCGACAACGAAATGCCGGGCGTGATCCTCCCGGGCGTGGCGACCTGGTGGACGCCGGACAAGCTGAACGCCGCGCTCGCATCCGGCGCGATCAAGACGTCGGATATCGATACGGCGCTGGCGCGCCGATATACGCAGATGTTCAAGGCGGGCATCTTCGACCGTGCGCTGGTTCAAACGCCGATCGATGCAGCCGCGGACGGCGCCGTTGCCAAAGCGATCGGCGAGCAATCCGCGGTGCTGCTGCAGAATGACGGCACGCTGCCTTTGAGCAAGGCGGTGCAGAACGTCGTGATCGTCGGCAAGGCTTCGCAGGTGTTCGCGCAGCAAGCGGTAGCGGGCGGCAGCAGCGTCGGCAACCCGATGGGGTCGGGCGGCGGCAGTTCGGACGTGGTCGCGCTCTATACCGTTTCGCCGCTGCAGGGGATGCGCGACGTGCTCGCCAACCTCGGCAATTCGACGGCGAAGGTTCACCTCGTCCTCGTCGACGATGCCAACGCGAACGCCACCATCGACGGTAGCGCGTCGACGTTCGCGGCGGCCCGGTCGTTGATCGGCAGCGCCGACGCCGTGGTCGTGATGGCAGGATCGATTTCGGAAGAGGGCGCGGACCAGACGACGTTCGTCGATGCGACCGGCTTGAGTCTCGACGCCGGCAAGTACCTCAACACGCTCGACTGGTACGGGCCGAAGGCCAGCGCGCTGACGACGACCGGTACCGTCAGGAGCAGCAATACGCTCGCGATGGTCCAGAGCGTGGTGGCCGCGAATCCGAAGACCGTGCTCGTGCTCAAGGACAACGCGGTCGAGGCGCTCGACCCGACGCTGCTCAAAGGCGGCGCGTCCGCGCCGGCCGCGATACTCGAGGCATGGTTCCCGGGGCAGGAGGACGGGCACATCGTCGCTGATCTGCTGTTCGGCGTGGCGAATCCGTCGGGCAAATTGCCCGTGACGTTCCCGCAGGTCGGCCAGGGGTTCATGGATTCGATCAGTGCCGCGCAGTATCCGGGCATCGCGGTCAACGGCGTGCCGACGGTGACCTACACCGAAGGGCTCAACATGGGTTATCGCTGGTACGACGCGATGAGCACGCGCCCGGCGTTCGAATTCGGGTTCGGGCTGTCGTACACGACGTTCACGATCCAGAACGCAGCCGTTTCGCCGGGCGGCAACGGCACGTACAACGTCACTGCGTCGGTCACGAATACAGGGAAGGTTGCAGGAGCGGAAGTCGTGCAGGTCTACGTCGGCTTGCCGTCGTCGTCCGGCGAGCCGCCGAAGCGCCTGGTCGGGTTCCGCAAGGTTCTCCTGAATCCCGGTGCATCGCAGACGGTCACGATCAACATCGATCCGAAGGCGAACAACCATCCGTTGAGCATCTGGGACAAGGATGCTCAACAATGGTCGCCTGCGAGCGGTGCGACGACGGTGTATATCGGCAATTCGTCCAGAAGCCTCGGCCCGGCAGGGACCATCACGCAGTAACGCCGATCCGAATCCCGGTTGGGCGGTCCGGCCGATTCACGGAGCACGGTGAACGGCGATGGCCGCTCTCCAGCCGCCATCGAAATTCCACTGCTTCCGGACGAACGACATGAGAAAAAGCAACATGGATCGGGGTCCGTCGGGCTCCGTTTCGGCCGCCCGCCGGACCCGGGCAAGTATGTCGTTGCTGGTGCCGCTTCTCGGCACGCTGTCGATCGCGGGCTGCGGCGGCGTTGATGCAGGCAATACCGCACCGGTCATTCAGCGCTTTGCCGCGAGTGCGCCGACGATCGCTGCCGGCCAGACCACGACGCTGTCGTGGGAAGCCGACGGCGCGAAATCGGTTTCGCTGAGCGGCGTGAGCGCCACACCGGCTGCTTCGGCCGTGGTCGCGCCCGCGGAGACGACGACCTACCGTCTCACCGCAACCAATGGCCCCGACGCATCGGCTACGCGGGATGTCACCGTTACCGTTGTGCCGTCCGCGACGATCGGCAGCGTCGCGGTGAATCCGGCACAGCGGGGCAGGGTGATTCCGGCAGGGTTTCTCGGTTTTTCGCATGAGTGGGGCCAGGGGCAGTTGTTGATGGGAGAACCGTCGAATCCCAACCCCATCTATCGACAGCTGATTGCGAATCTCGAGGCCTATGGCGGCGGCCCGGTGTCGCTGCGCATCGGCGGCAGTTCGACCGACAGCACCGGGCAGCCCGACGCCACGACGGTCGCCCGTTCGCACAGATGGTTGCGGACAGCAAGAGCATGCCGTCCGGTGTTTCGTTCATTCTCGGCGTGAACTTCAAGGCCGGCGACGTGGCGCTCGCGACGAACCAGGCGACGTCGTACCTCGACGGGATGTCTGACGGTTCGGTGCAGGCGATCGAAATCGGCAACGAGCCGGATCTTTACCAGAACACGACCTATCCGTTCTCGACGTTTCTGACGGACTTCCAGGCCTTCCGTCGGAGCATCCGCGCCGCGAAACCGGGAACGCTGCTCGTCGGACCGTCGATCGCGCGTTTTCCGAATACGCAATTGTCCAAGCGTCTGCCGCCGAGAACGGACTTCGCGACGACGGATCAGCTGAACACGTTCATCCAGCAGGAGGCGCCGTCGCTCGCGCTGGTCAGCTGGCATGCGTACGTGACGGCCGGCGCGAACGCGGGCAACACCGTTCCGTCGGGTTTCCTGCTTCAGCCGACGTCTTCGACGCTCAAGCCGTCGCTCGCCGCGCCGTACGTGCCGCCGGCCACTGCCGCGGGCAAACCGTTTCAAATGGCGGAGATGAATTCGCTGTCGTCGTCGGGCCAGGATGGCGTGAGCAATGCGTTCGAAGCCGCGCTTTGGGCGACCGATGCGATGTTCGAGTTCGCGAACGTCGGCATCTCGGGCGTCAACTTCCATAGCAACAACTGGAACAGCTTCAATCAGTGGGACGCGTATGGTGCGTTCCATTTCAATGTTCCGCAGTCGCAGTATGTGGCGTCGAAGGCGATTGCGCCGCCGGCCGGCACGCAGTTCTCGCCGCAATATTCGCTTCGCGAAGTGCAGTCGTTGTACTACGGGATGCTGCTGTTCGCGCAGGCGACCGCGCACCAGGCCCGACTGTTGCCGGTCACGCTGCAGACCAGTGCCAACGTGAAGGCGTGGGCGACGCTCGATCCGACGACGAACACGGTCAATGTGCTCGTGCTGAACAACGATCAATCGGCATCCGGCATCGTGAAGCTGGCGATTCCCGGTTACCGCTCGGGAGTCGTTACGCGGATGATGGCACCATCGTTCAGTTCCAAGATCGGCATCACGCTCGGTGGCCAGACGTTCGACGGTAGCCAGGATGGCAAGCCCGTGGGGATTGGATATGGCGAGACGGTGAGCGCCGCGGACGGTACGTTCACGGTGACCAGCGGCGCGGCGAGTGCGTTTCTGCTGACGCTGTCGCAGTAGTGCGGGATGTGTGTCGGGGTACCGGGGCGGCCCCGACACGCGCTCAACGTTGGTTTTGCTCCGTTCGTTGCCTTGCTTCGGCCGTTACGCAGTGTCGAAGGCCGGCGTCTGACGGGGAAGGGCGGCGGCATTTGTTTCGACCGTCGTCGCGGGCCGATCGCCGGCAAATTCCCGAAGCACCCAGCTTCTCAATATTGCCGTTGCCTCCCGGGTAGCGGAGCGCGGGCTATAGACGAGGTCGTACTGGAAGCTCTCCAACATCAGATCGAACGGCTGTACCAGCGTGCCGTTGGCGAGTTCGTTGGCAACCAGCGTGCGGCTTATCAAGCCGATTCCCTGTCCGGCAAGGGTGGCCTGCATCGCGTGGACCTCATCGTTGAACCGCAGGCCGCCGTTCGGATCGGTGCCTCGTATTTTTGCAGCGTCGAGCCAGCGAGCCCAGGTAATTGCCCGCGAATCGTCGCGAACGGGCGGGCCCCAATCGAAATGAATCAACGTCGCATGCTGCAGATCCTTCTCGTTCGCGATGGACAAATGCGGACGGCACACCGGCGTAAAGCGATCGCTGAAAAGCGGTTCCGAAACGAGGCCGGGATAATAGCCGGCGCCGTAACGGATCGATGCATGTGCGGACTGATCAAGGTCCACGATCGCATTGGTCGCATCGAGCCGGAGGGTCCAGTCGGGATACGCGGCACGAAATCCACCGGCGCGGGCGGCGAGGCATTTCGCGGTGAATGCGACGGTGGACGTCAGCGTGGCGACCCGGGTCTCGTCGATGTTGCGAGCCATCTCGATCGCACGCTCGAAGCTGTCGAAGCCGTCGCGAAGCGCCGGGAACAGCGCCTTGCCGTTCGCAGTGAGCCGCACTCCGCGCGTCTGGCGCTCGAACAGTTTGACGCCCAGCCAGTCTTCCAGCTGACGGATCTGATGGCTCACAGCCGTAGGCGTGACGTTGAGCTCCTCTGCGGCCGCCTTGAAGCCGGTGCGGCGCGCCGCAGCCTCGAATGCGCGTAGCGCGCTCAACGGAGGTAGTTTGCGCATGGATTAGCTGAGCTCATCTGTAAGGTGAGAATTGACCATTTGTTGCGCCGGAAAGCTCCGTCGATACTGCGTTCTGACGATCAGCCAAAACTCGATAGAGGGCCTTTCATGAAAATCGAACAAGTGCACACGAATCCCGATCCCTATGCGCCGTTTCTATTATCACAGGCAATTCGGGCCGGCGGTTTCGTCTTCGTTTCGGGGCAGCCTGCCATTGGCGACGACGGTGAAATTGACGGTCCGGGAGATTTCGATCGCCAGGCCAGGCGCGCCTTCAGCAATCTGGAGCGCGTGTTGAAGGCGGCCGGCTCGGGAATGAATCAGGTCATCAAGACGACGATTTACCTGACGTCGATGTCGTATCTCGACAGAATGGTCGATGTGCGTCGCGAATGGTTTTCCGCGCCGTATCCGGCCGAAAGTCTTGTCGAAGTCTCGGCCCTGTATTCACCGGACGCGATGATCGAGGTCGAGGCCATTGCCGCCGTGTCGGATGCCGCGTCGTAGAACCGTTGGCCCGGGTGGTTGAATTAAGTTCAGCTGGTCCAGCTCCGATATCTCGTCAAATTGCTTCTTCCGGCTCGGCCGCGTTTCGAGTGTGCGCGTCGAGTCGCCTCGATGTATTCGCACGCGGTATTCGCTATCGCTTTGGCGCCCGCCGCTGCACAGGCACAGCATTGGCTCCGGCGTCCAGGTGTCGAAAGAAATGGCCAGGAATGCTCGGCCTTTTCGCAAGCGATCGAACATCGAGCCGAGGTATCTCATGAACTGGATCGGTACGTGGCGTAATCAATATGGTTCCACACTCAACATTACAGACGACAAGCAGGGCGTCATACGCGGTGAATTCAGTACGGCGTTGCAGGACAGTGCCTTTTTTGGTGAGGATCTGCCTGTCTCCGGCGTCTGGTTTGGCGATTGCATCAACTTCGCCTTCGGTATATCGAACGACCGTGCTACGGCGATCTGTTCTTTCACGGGCATGCTCCGTGATGGCAAGCTGCAAACCTTATGGCATGTCGTGACCAGCAAGGCGCCTCGACATGGTTCTCAGCCATCGGGGCTTGGATGGGCACATGCTGTTCAAACTAACGGCGATACGTTCGAGAAAGTCGCGGATTGAGCCAGCCATCGTGATCCGTTCCGTTGCAGCCATCGCAGCCTCCGGCGCCGGGAAACCGGCAGCCGGACAGCTTACGCGGCCCGAAAGCGGACATTTCAACTTTGCCCAGCTACGACATTACAAGTTTGCTCCTACATCGATCCGGTTGATAATTCACGTTATGTAAAATCAAAAGCACCACGGAAATCCGACCTGCCTCCAGCTTCTTCCATTCCATCATCCCGCCACCGACGAAAAAGGCGCGCCGCGTACCCCGCAACGCGCCCCCGCTCAATCTACGCCCATCAAACCGCCATCACCGTCACCGACTTCGTGACGAGATACGGCTCCAGCGCTTCCGGGCCGCCTTCCGATCCATAGCCCGAATCCTTGACGCCGCCGAACGGCATTTCCGGCCACGGCGTCGCCGGCTGGTTGATCCACAGCATCCCGACTTCGAGTCGCTGCGTCAGCAGATGCACGTTCGCGAACGAACGCGTGAACGCGTAGCCGGCCAGCCCGAACGGCAGCCGGTTCGCTTCCGCGATCGCATCCTCGAGCCTGTCGAAGCCGCGGATCGCCGCCACCGGGCCGAACGGCTCGTTGTTGAACACGTCGGCTTCCAGCGGCACGTTCGCGATCACGGTCGGCGCGAAGAAGTTGCCTTCCGAGCCGATCCGCTCGCCACCGGTCTCGATGCTCGCGCCGACCTTGCGCGCGTTGTCGACGACCGACGCCATCGCGGTCAGCCGGCGCGGATTCGCCAGCGCGCCGAGCGTCGTGCCTTCCTCGAGCCCGTTGCCGACCTTCAGTCCCTGCGCATGCTGAACCAGCGCGCGCGTGAACTCGTCGCGGATGCTGTTGTGCACGAGGAAACGCGTCGGCGAAATGCACACCTGGCCCGCGTTGCGGAACTTCGCGCCACCGGCGGCCTTCACCGCCAGCGCGACGTCCGCATCCTCGGCGACGATCACCGGCGCGTGGCCGCCCAGCTCCATCGTCGCGCGCTTCATGTGCTGGCCCGCGAGCGCGGCGAGCTGCTTGCCGACCGGCGTCGAGCCCGTGAACGTCACCTTGCGGATTACCGGATGCGGAATCAGGTACGACGAGATTTCCGCCGGATCGCCGTACACGAGGCCGATCACGCCGGCCGGCACGCCGGCATCGACGAATGCGCGCAGCAGCGCGGCCGGCGACGCCGGGGTTTCTTCCGGCGCCTTCACGAGGAACGAGCAGCCGGTCGCGAGCGCGGCGCTCAGCTTGCGCACGACCTGGTTGACCGGGAAATTCCACGGCGTGAATGCCGCGACCGGACCGACCGGCTCCTTCACGACCGTTTGCTGCGCGCCGAGGTTGCGCGGCGGCACGATCCGGCCGTACACGCGGCGGCCTTCGTCGGCGAACCATTCGATGATGTCGGCGGCCGACAGCACTTCGACGCGCGCTTCCGTCAGCGGCTTGCCCTGCTCCTGCGTCATCAGCTGCGCGATGCTGTCGGCACGTTCGCGCACCAGCGCGGCGGCCTTGCGCATCGTCGCCGCGCGCTCGTGCGCGGGCACCTTGCGCCATGCTTCGAAACCGCGCTGCGCCGCGGCCAGCGCGCGGTCGAGATCGGCGATGCCCGCGTGGGCCACCTTGCCGATCGCCTTGCCCGTCGCCGGGTTCACGACGTCGATCGTCTTGCCGCTCGCGGCGTCGACCCACTCGCCGTCGATCAGCAATTGCGTATCCGTATAAGTCACGTTAGCCATCCAGACACCCCTACTTGCGTCGATAAAACGCGCGCTGCCGCGAACGGCCGCGCGCAGGTTGACAGAAAACGCTGCGTTGCCGGGCGCCCTGCACCCGGCAACGTGCGAAGACAGGCACGCGTGCCCGCCATTGACCGCCGCGGCGGGCCGTGCTCAGCGCGCGGCTGCCGTCGCGTTGCGGAGTTTCGCGACGTCCGCCGCCTGCACGGCCGGCGCGCCGTTGTTCCAGCCGGCGCGCATGAACGTCAGCACGTCGGCGATCTGCCGGTCGTTCAGCTCGTTCGCGAACGCCGGCATCGGATACGCGGACGGCACGCCGCCGATCACGAGCGTGTCGCTGCCGTTCAGCGTCACGTTGATCAGCGACGATGCATCGGCCTCGAGCACGTTCGGATTGCCGGCGAGCGGCGCGAGCAGCGACGCGTAGCCGCGGCCGTCCGCGCCATGGCAATGCAGGCAGTAAGCGTTATACACCTTTGCGCCCGGATCGTTCGCCGGCCGGCCCAACGCGACCTGCGTCGCCTTCGGATCGTAACGATAAGGCGGCGCGCCGTTGCCGCCCGCCGCCGGCAACGATTTCAGATAGCGCGACATCGCCGCCAGATCGTCGTCGGTCAACGCCTGCGTGCTGTGGTTGATCACGCTGACCATCGAGCCGAACGCGGTCGCATGCCGGTTCGCACCGGTCTTCAGGAACTGCGCGACGTCGGCCTCGTTCCAGCGGCCGAGCCCCGTATTGTGCTCGCCGGTCAGGTTCGACGCGAACCAGTTGTCGATCGGCGCGCCCGACAGGAACGCGGCCCCGCTTTCGTCCAGCGCCTTTTCCTGGAAGCCCGCGCCGCGCGGCGTATGGCACGACCCGCAATGCCCGAGCCCCTGCACGAGGTACGCGCCGCGGTTCCACATCGCGTCCTTCGCCGGCTTGTCGGTATACGGCGTCGTGTCGAGGAACACCGCGTTCCACAGCGCGAGCGGCCAGCGCATGTTGAGCGGCCACGGAATGTCGGACGCACGGTTCGCCTGCTTCACCGGCTCGACGCCGTTCATGAAATACGCGTACAGCGCCTTCACGTCGTCGTCGCGCAGCTTCGCATACGACGGATACGGCATCGCCGGATACAGGCGATGGCCGTCCTTCGCGACGCCCGAGCGCAGCGCGTTCGCGAACTCCGCTTCCGTATAGCCGCCGATACCCGTGTCCCGATCGGGCGTGATGTTGGTCGTGTAGATCGCGCCCATCGGCGTGACCATCTTCAGGCCGCCGGCAAACGGCGCGCCGCGCGGCGCGGTGTGGCACGCCACGCAGTCGCCGGCCTTCGCGAGATACGCACCGCGTGCGACCAGCGCGCTGTCGGCCGGCGCCGTTTGCGCGGCCTGGCTCCCGGTACCGGCCATCAGCGCGGACAGCGCGAGCAGCGATCCGCCGAGCGTGCGGGCCGCGCGGTTCAGGCGGTGCCGACGATTCAGGGTGAGGTTTCGCATCGTTCGTCCCTCCCCTCAAGCCGTCTTCAGCTGGCTGCCGACCGGCAGCTTGCGCAGCCGCTTGCCGGTTGCCGCGAAAATCGCGTTCGACAGCGCCGCGGCCGTCGCGGCGGTGCCCGGTTCGCCGATTCCGCCCGGCGCTTCGGCGCTTTTGACGAGATGAACCTCGATCGGCGGCGTCTCGTTGATGCGCATCATCCGGTAGTCGGTGAAGTTGCTCTGCACGACGCGGCCGTCCTCGATCGTGATCTCGCCGTACAGCGCGCCCGTGATCCCGAAGATGATGCCGCCCTGCACCTGCGCCTCGATCGTGCTCGGGTTCACCGCCATCCCGCAATCGACCGCACACACGGCGCGCTTGACCTGCACTTCGCCGTCGTCCACCGCGACGTCGATCACGATCGAGAAGAAGCTGCCGAACGCATGCATCACCGAGACGCCGCGCCCTTGCCCCTTCGGCAGCGGCGTGCCCCAGCCGGCCGCCTTCGTCGCGACGTCGAGCACGTTGCGCGCACGCGGCGTCTTGTCGAGCAGCGCACGGCGATACTGCGCGGGATCGGCCTTCGCCTGGGCGGCGAGCTCGTCGATGAAGCTCTCGACGACGAACGTGCTGCGCGTCGGGCCGACACCGCGCCAGAACGCGGTCGGCACGTGGCGCGGCTCCTGGCGTACGTAGTCGACGAGCTGGTTCGGCAGGTCGTACGGAAGGTCGTTCGCCACCTCGACCGCGTCCGGATCGACGCCGTCCTTGAACGCGGGCGGCGCAAAGCGCGCGAGGATCGACGAGCCGACGATCCGGTGCTGCCATGCGACCGGCTTGCCGTTCGCGTCGAGCCCGGCCGAGATCCTGTCGTAGTAGTACGGGCGATACATGTCGTGCTGGATGTCTTCCTCGCGCGTCCATACGACCTTCACCGGCGCACTCACCTGCCTCGCGACCTTCACGGCCTGCGCGACCATGTCCGTCTCGAGCCGCCGGCCGAAGCCGCCGCCGAGCAGGTGGTTGTGCACGACGATCTTCTCGGGCGGGAACGCCGTGATCCGCTGCACCGTGTCGCGGGCGCGCGTCGGCACCTGCGTGCCGAGCCAGATTTCGCAGCCATCCGCGCGAACGTGCACCGTGCAGTTCACAGGCTCCATCGTTGCGTGCGCCAGGAACGGCTGTTCGTAGACGGCGTCGATGCGCGTCTTCGCGTTCTTGAACGCGCTCGCGACGTCGCCGTTCTTGCGCGCGACCGCGCCCTTGCCGTTCGCGGCCGCCTGCGCGAGATCGGCGACGATGTCCTTCATCGACACCTTCGCGTCCGCGCCTTCGTTCCACTTGACGACGAGCGCCGCTGCACCGCGCTTCGCGGCCCACGTGTGGTCGCCGACCACCGCGACCGCATTGTCGACGCGCACGACCTGGCGCACGCCCGCGATCTTCTTCGTGGCCGTGTCGTCGACGCTCGCGACCGTGCCGCCGAACACCGGGCTGTTCACGATCACCGCGTACAGCATGCCGGGCAAGCGCACGTCGAGACCGAACTGCGCGGTGCCGTCGACCTTCTCCGGCGAATCGAGCCGCTTCACCGGCTTGCCGATCAGCTTGAAATCGGCCGGCTGCTTCAGCGCGACGTCCTTCGGCACCGGCAGCTTTGCCGCGGCATCCGCGAGTTGGCCGTACGCTGCGCGCCGGCCGCTCGACGGGTGCTGCACTTCGCCGTTTTCGGCGCGGCACGTGGCCGGATCGACGTTCCATTGCTTCGCGGCCGCCGACACGAGCAGCGTACGCGCGGTGGCGCCCGCACGGCGCAGCGGTTCCCACGCGTAGCGCACCGACGTCGAGCCGCCGGTCAGTTGCCCGCCGAGCAGCGGATCGAGGAACAGCTTCTCGTTCGGCGGCGCATGGTCGAGCGTCACGTTCGACAGCGGCACCTCGAGTTCCTCGGCGATCAGCATTGGCAGCGCCGTGTAGACGCCCTGCCCCATCTCGACCTTCGGCATCACCAGCGTGACCTTGCCGCTGCGGTCGATCTGCACGAACGCATTCGGCGCGAACACGCCGGCGCGCGCGCTTTCGTCGGCATCGCCGCCGATCACCGAGCGCCGCGCATCGTCGCCGGCGGCCGGCATGCTGAAGCCGAGCAGCAACCCGCCGCCTGCGGCCGCGCCGAGCGACATGCCCAGCTTGAGAAACGAACGGCGCGACACGCCCGTGCCGGCCCGACCGGCTTCGATCAGTCCTCGCGACATGTCAGCTCCCCTTCGCGGCGTGCTTCACGGCCGCGCGAATCCGGTTGTACGTGCCGCAGCGGCAGATGTTGCCGGCCATTGCCGCGTCGATGTCGGCATCGCTCGGGTTCGGGTTCGATGCGATCAGTGCGGTGGCCGCCATCACTTGCCCGGACTGGCAGTAGCCGCACTGGACGACGTCGAGCTCGCGCCACGCTTCCTGGACTTTCTGCCCGGCCGGCGTCGTGCCGACGGCTTCGATCGTCGTGATCTTGCGGCCTGCGACAGCCGCGACCGGCAGCACGCACGAGCGCGCGGCGACGCCGTCGAGATGCACGGTGCACGCGCCGCATTGCGCGATGCCGCAGCCGAATTTCGTGCCGGTCAGGCCGACGACGTCGCGCAGCACCCACAGCAGGGGCATGTCGTCGGGGGCGTCGACCGTGCGGTTCTCGCCGTTGATATTGAGGGTGACCATTCAGCCTCCGGGGGCCGGTGTATTTGGGGGAGGCGGCGCGACCGGCGCGCCGGATCGTTCATCGCCGTTGCGCAACGCAGCGGCTGCCGCGCGGCCCGGGTGGGAACGAGCCGCGGCGGGAATGCTTGACTGCCGCTTATTCGGCCGCGTCGATGCCCGACAGCACCTTGATGACGGGCGGCGCCGAGAACCAGTCGGCCGACTTGCTGCGAAACGCGGTGAAGTGCGGGCTCGCGAGGTGGGCGTCGAATGCGGCCTGGTCGTCGTAGATCTCGAACAGGTGCAGCGCCGGAGAACCGTCCTGTTCGCGGAACAGGTCGTAGCGGCGGTTGCCGGGTTCGACGCGCGTCGCCGCGACCATGCTGCGCAATTCGGCCTCGACGGCCTGTGCGTGTTCGGGTTTCGGAAACACCGAGGCCATAACGTAAAGCGCCATGTTTTTCACTCCTTGGGAAACGCAATCGAGGATGTCACAAGCCGGCGCCGCAGGACGCCAGCGTACAAATGAACGGACAATGAACGCTCGCGTCAGGCCAGTTCGTCCGGCCCTACGCGCACGACGACCTTGCCGAAATTCTTGCCGGCGAGCAAGCCGATCAATGCATGCGGCGCATCGGCGAGATCGGCGACCACATCCTCGCGCGTCTTGACCTTGCCTTGCGCGACCCACTCGCTCATCTCCTTCAGGAACGCCGCATAGCCCGTCGCATAGTGATCGAGAATGATGAAACCCTGCATCCGGATGCGCTTGCGCAGAATCGTGCCCATCAGCGCCGGCACGCGATCGCGGCCGCTCGATACCGCGGTGTCGTCGTACGCCGCATCGTTGTAATGCGCGATGATTCCGCACACCGGCACGCGCGCATGGTCGTTCAGCAGCGGCCACACCGCGTCGAACACGGCGCCGCCGACGTTCTCGAAATAGACGTCGATGCCGTTCGGGCAGGCGTCCTTCAGCCTGGCCGCGAACTGCGGGTCACGGTGATCGACGCACGCGTCGAAGCCGAGCGTGTCCTTCACGTATGCGACCTTGTCGGCGCCGCCCGCGACGCCGACCACGCGGCAGCCCTTCAGCTTCGCGATCTGGCCGACCACCGTGCCGACCGCCCCGCTCGCGGCGGCCACGACCACGGTTTCGCCGGCCTTCGGCTCGCCGATCTTCAACAGGCCGGTGTATGCGGTGAACCCCGGCATGCCGAGCACGCCGAGCGCATACGACGGATGCGCGAAGTCGCGACCGAGCGGAATCAGATCGCTGCCGTCGGACAGCGAATAGTCCTGCCAGCCGCCGCCCGCGACGACCAGATCGCCTTCGCGGTACGCGGGCAGGTTCGATGCGACGACGCGGCTGACCGTGCCGCCGACCATCACGTCGCCGAGTTCGACCGGCGGCGCATACGACGGCGCGTCGCTCATCCGGCCGCGCATGTACGGATCGAGCGACAGCCAGACCGTGCGCAGCAGCACCTGACCGGCGCCGGGGGCCGGTACTTCGACGGTCTCGGTGCGGAAGTCGTTCGGGGTGGGTGCGCCGACCGGGCGCGAATTCAGGACGATTCTGCGGTTTGCTGCCTTGCTTTGCGGCATGGGAACCTCCGTCAACAGGAATGGACGTGCAACGGACACGAACGGATCAACGTCGAGCCGTCGTGATGCGTATCGCCGCGGCCGTGCGGGCCAACGTGGGGCGCAGCGTCGCAGCGATACGGTGAAGCAATCTGGTTTTCGCATGAGTAGACCAGTCGTCTAGCTCGCGCGGAAAAACAAGGCGCGCCAAAGCGCGCCGCGGTTACACCTGCCCGCCATCATCCGCGACGGGCGGCAGGTTCAGCATCCGCCGCGTTTCGCGCATCGCGCGTTCGAGCGGTTTGCGGTTGCGGTGGATCTTCTCCAGCAGCGTGGCGCCCAGCCACAGCTCGTACAGGATCGCGGCCGTGTACGCCGGATCGTCGACACCGCTCAGCGAACCGTCGGCCAGCCCGGCCTCGATGCCGCCCGCGAGCCGCTCGATGATCTGGCCCGTGCCGCGCCGCAGGACCGCGCGCATCGCCTCGGACAGATCGGACACTTCCGCGCCGAGCTTCACCGCGAGGCACTTGCCTTCCGGATCGTCCGCGCACTGCGTGTGCAGCCAGTTGCCCCAGTACGTCATCAGGCGCTGCGCGCCCGTGCCGGCCTGATGCTTGAGCAGGTTGTCGAGATGCTCGAGATAGCCTTCGAAATACGATTCGAGCAGCGCCTCGCCGAACGCCTCCTTCGAGCCGAAGTAATGGTAGAACGAGCCCTTCGGGATGCCCGCCGCAGCGAGAATCTCGTTCAGACCGACCGCCGAAAACCCCTTGTGGAGCATGATCGGTTTCGCGATATTCAGGATGTGCTGGCGGACTTCCGCGCCTGAAGATGCATTCATGATGGCGTATCTTAGCAACGATTAGACCGGTCGTCTAGTAACGTCGAGCCGGCGAATTGAGCGGCACTTTACCCGAATCGCGACGCGTCGCGGGCGTGGTGTCACCGTACCGTCGCGCCCGCGTCACGCGGGTTTGGGAGCACGTTTCCGGGCGACCGGTTTCGCCGCGCGCAGAACGCCGCCAGCCGGGCGGCCCGGCGCCCTGCGCGCGGGCGCGCGCGCTGCACGTTCCGCGCGTTCGGCACGCAATGCGTCGAGCTCGGCGACGTACGCTGCGTTGGCCGCGCGGACCCCGTCGAGCTGGCCCTCGAGCATCCCGCAGCGATGTTGCGTGTCGGCCAGTTGCGCCTGCAGCGTCGCGAGATCCTTGCGGTGCTGTGTATCGCGCTGTTCGGCGCGCGCTGCCGCCGCGTCGAGTTCCTTTTGCAGCCGGGCGGCGACGAGCCGTTCGCGATCGATCTCCTGAAGCGCCCGTTTCTCCGATGCGCGCAGGCGGTCCTCGGCACGGCTGGCGTCGTCGCGCAGACGGTCCAGCTGCGACGTGAAATCGGCGCGGGCCTGCGCCAGTGCGCGGTCGGCGTCTGCGTTGTCGGATTTCAGCCGGTCGACTTCCGCTTGCAGTGCGCGGCGCGAGGCTTCGTCGGCCGCCCTCGCCTGCTCGAGCTCGTGGATGCGCACCTGCGCAGTCAGCAATGCCGCCGTGCGTTGCTCCAGCGCGGTTTCGGTGCGGGACAGCTCGGTTTGCAACGCGGCGACGTCCGCCTTCGCGGCCGCGCGCTCGGCCTCGACGTCGGCGCGCAACGCGTCGAGCGCGGCGGCGGCTTCCGTGCTCGACCGCTTCCACAACGCAGCGATCAGTTCGCCCGCAGCCGCCTGCAGATCGGCCGGCAAGTCCGGATGCTCGATGCGCACGCGGCTCTTTTCTCGCAGCTCCGCCCAGAACTCGCCGAGCACCGCCGTCGGCGTGCTCATGCTGCCCTTGCGCACCAGCTGGTAGAGGCGGTTCGCGGTGGGTGTGATGCCGAAGCGGAAGAACATCAGCGCGCAAACCTCGCGGTACAGCTCGCGGGTTTTCGGAAAGTCGACTTTCAGGCGGTCGATTTCGGCAATCAGGCGGGATTCGTCGGCGGCGAGGTCGGACATGGCGGATTTTCGAATGAATTTCGTTGATAATATAACGTAAACCGTTGAATATCCAATCATTCGGCGCCGATGATTTGACATTATTTCTATAATGTCGAGAATGCCGGGCGGCGAACTTCACGCGCCGCGTCTGCCCTTGCAAATGGACAGGCGGCAGTACTTCGGAGGGGAAAAACGAGCAGCAGACGACACGAAAGCCGGGCGCGCGGCGAGTACAGTCGCACCCGCCCTTCCGCGAGGTTTCGCCCGGCCGCCAGGAAAGCATGAGCACGCGATGGCGCGCCCGTATCAGCGACGCGGTGTCGCGTCCTTGAAGAACTCGATCAATTGTTCCGTCAGGAATGCGGGGTTCTCGTCCGGCAGCCAATGACCCGTATCGGGCGCCACGCCGCCGCGCACGTCGAGCGCCAGCTCTCTCGCCATGTCGAGCTGCTTCGACCCGTTGCTTCTGTCGCCGGCCAGCGCCAGCACCGGCATATCGAGTTTTCGCTTCATGAACGCCTTGAACCGCACCTCGTCCTGAGGAAACGCGCGGTAGAGTTCGAAGCCCGCACGGAGCGCACCCGGCGCCGCGTATGCGTTCGCGTACACGGCAATGTCGTCGTCCGACACCGGAACATGGGCTCTCTTCTTGTAGAAATCGAGGATGTACGCGTGCTCCTTTCCGGTAATCAGCATTTCGGCAATGTCGCGCTGTTGATGCAGTCCGAAATGCCAGATTTGCGGATCGGAACGGGCCTTCGCGTCGTCCCACACGCGCGTTCCAGGCACGGGAACGTCGAGCATGGCGAGCCTCAGCACGTCGGCGGGCCATTGCGCGGCATACGCGTAGGCGACCATCACGCCTATGTCGCGCCCGACGAGATTGATGCGCGCCGTGCCGAGCCGTCGGACGAGCGCGCGGATGTCCGCAGCCATGGCGGCCTTGTCGTAGCCGCCGAGCGGCTTGTCGGATTCCCCCGCGCCACGGTACTCGACTGCGACCACGCGATAGCCGGCTTCCGCAAGCGGCGGCATCACGTGACGCCACGTGTACCAGGTTTGCGGCCAGCCATGCAGCAGGACCACCGTCTCGCCATCGTCCGGTCCACCGATCACGTAATGGAGCCGGATATCGCCGACGCACTCGTGGCGTCGGCTGAAGCATCGATCGAAACCGGCCGGCAGGCCGGCCGGCGGCATGCCGGAAGCGTGTTCATCGTTCATGGGTCTTCATTCCCTCCGTTTCTGTCGTTCACCCGATCGACCTGGTTCACGCCCCGGAGCAGCCATGGCCGGAGTTGCCTCGTAAGGAACGGCATGATGATCCAGGTCAGCGACGAGGTCAGGAGGACCGAGCTGATTGCGAGTTGAACAGGACGCCCCAGTCCGGGCAGCAGCGCATCGAGCGCGTAGACGATGAGCAGGAGAACCGGATACACCGCCATCCACGTGACGAGAAACGTCTTCCACTTCGGCGTGGCCGGCTTGCCGGCGATCGCGAACCATGCATCCATGCCGATGGCGGCGTCCCGATGCTCGTCCGATATCTCGTCGCCTTTCGCGACGAGTCTTCGCCGTTCGTCGGAGGCTTCCCACGCATGCAGGTGCTCCGGCGAATCGAAGCGATAGACCAGATAATTTATGCCGCCCGCATCGTGCAGCCGGACATTGCCGAGATGTCCCGGATAGCGCCGCGCAACTGCATCGATTTCGCGCGCCCATTGGTCGAATTGCCTTTCTCGCCCCGGATGGACGACCCGGCTGACAACGATCGTGCTCGATTCGCGCAGGGCGTCGGACGGTGAGAGACGTCGACTATCGTGCATCGGGTTGCTCGAGAAATGATCAATGAAGGTTGCCGTCCGGTGGCGTGACCGTGCGACCTGCGGTTCCAGCCTGTCGACCCATTGGCGGCCCTTGCCGCTCGCCTCCGCCGGTGCCGCCGAACCGGCAATCCGTCGACGGACGCTGTAATTTTTTCAGCGCAGTGGACGCCGAGGTGCAGCGCTTTTCAAAGCGTGCCGCGCCGATGCCGCCTCAACGCGCCGCTTTCGTCTGTCATTTGCGTGCCACCACGCCCGCGTACCGTTCGAACTTGCCCCGATTTCGACACACGAGCAGCCATGCAGCGCACGTCGCGTGCCACGCCCCACACTTCTGCGGCCACGTCCCGCGCCCTTGCCGTCAGTCTCGCGATCAACCTGCTGTTGCTCGTCGCCGAGGCGAGCGCGGCATGGTCCGCGCATTCGTCCGGCCTGCTTGCCGATGTCGCGCACGCTGCGATCGATCTCGCGGCCGACGCGCTGATCCTCGTCGCGTGCCGGCTCGACGCGCGACTGCCGCCGGAACGGCGCCCGACGTACGAACCGCTCGCGCTGGTCGGACTCGGTGCGTTGCTCGTCGCGACGGGCGTGCAGATGATCTGGCATGCGGCCAGCCGGTTCGATGCGCCGCCGGCCGTGCAACCCGGCGCGATGACGTTCGCGTTGATCGTCTTCACGTTGACAGGCAAGGCCGCGCTGTCGCGGTGGATGCTGTGCAAGGCCCGCGAAACCGGCTCGGCGCTGCTCGAAGCGAGCGGCTGGCATGTGCGGACCGACGCGCTGTCCGCGTTGCTGGCGGCGCTCGCGCTGAGCGCGGCTGGGGTCGGCCTGGGTCGGCTCGACGATGTCGCGGCGCTTGCGATCGGCGCGATCGTGATCCGGACGGGCACGGGTTTCATCCGGCGCGGTTGCGGGCAATGGCCCGCGTTGTCGGGATGGGCGAATCGCTCGACGCACGAGTCGTGACGATTGACGAAGCGCGAGATCCGTTCGCGCGCCGAGTGCAGCGGAGGCACCGATACCCTTCATCGGCAGCACATGAAACGAACGAGGCTCGCACCGGGCGAGCCTCATCTATGACATGACCGTATTGCCGCACACTTACCGCACCCCCATGCATTGACCATCGCCGACTGCCCGGCAGACGAACGCGTACGTTACCGGTCGATGCAGCGCCGTACGACGGCGCGGCCGCCGTCAACCCAGCGGCACCACGCTCCCGAGCAGGATCCGCACGAGCGTCGCCTGGCGCGTCACGCCCGTCTTCGAGAAGATCGCCCGCAGATGCGTGCGCGCCGTGTTCTTGCTGATCCCCGACTCCTCCGCCGCCTCCTCGAGCGTGAGCCCGTTCGTCAGCAGCAGCGCGAGCGACGTCTCCGCAGGCGTCAGGTCGAACAGCTTGCGGATGATTTCCTGCGCGCCCTGCGGCTTGCGATCGGGGTCGCGCAGGAACAGCGTGACGGCCGGTCGGCGCTTGTTGTCCTCCGACCAGTCGGACAGCAGCACGGTGCGCACCAGCAACCCGAGGCGCGGCTTGTCGAAGCTGCGCGTGATCGGCATCGCTTCGACGATCGCCGCGGCCGTGCCGTGGTGCCCCATCACCGCATGACGAATCAGCCGCTTGAGCGTGCGGTTCTCCTGCGCATCGGTCGCCTCGATCGTGCCGCGCGCGGCCGTCAGCCCGTTGTTCTGCTTCAGGATTTCATCGGCGACGCTGTTCATGTCGATGATCGTGCCGTTCTCGTCGAGCGTGATCGTGCCGATCTGCATCCGGTTGATCGCGTTCGCATAGATCGAGCGCTCGACCTCGGCCGTGTCGAGCCGCGAATGCAGCTCGACCGCGCGCTTCAGGTGCGGCAGCAGCAGCGCGCAGATCGCCTTGTCGCGCGCGGAGAACTGCTTCGACGCATGATTGCGGCACACGCGGAACCGGCACTCGACGCCCGATGGCGTGCGCAGGTCCGCACCGAGGATGTAGCGCACGTCCTGCGGCTTCAGGAACTGCTTGTACAGTTCGCTCGACAGCCAGCCCGTATCGCCGAACACGTCGTCCACCGTGACCACGCGATCGGCCGGCAGGCCGACGAACGGATCGAGCGAATAGTAGTAGTTGTTGTACGACGCCTCGCCGTCACCGGGCACCACCGGCCCGAATTCGGATGCGTGCACGGACAGCGGCGCGCGACGATCGCTCGCCGCCGCACGCAGGATCAGCGTCACGTAGTTGGCGTGCAGCAACCGGCGCACCATTTCGAGTGCACCGGCCCACGGCGGCGCCTCCATCGGCCCCTGGTAGATGCGCGCCATCAGTTCGCTGAAATCCGCGACGCCGATGTCGGCCTCATCGCTTGTTGACTGGCTCTCTTGCGGAGCCCATCTCGTCTCCATCAGCACGCTCCATCCTCCATGCGACTCGTTGTCGGTGCGACTCGTCCGCGCCGCCATGATTAAGACGTGTCTTAATTCCGGCGTCATCGGGACATTCACTGAATGGTGAGCTTTGGCCATCCGCGCGCGCGAACCATCGTCCAATCGGATGATGTGGCGCACGGTCCGCTGCGCTGGAATGCCCGTCAGGCCGTGCCGGCAAGCATCCGGCGCGGGCTCAGGGAAAACCGCGATGCGGGTTTACCTGATTCAGACCGCATCCGATTCAGACAGGAGTCCCCATGCCGCTCGACCCTCAGGCGCAGGCGCTGCTCGCCGCGCTTGCCCACGCGCCCGCGATCGATTTCGATCGACTGACCGTTGCCGCATACCGCGCGAGCCTCGCCGGAGGCAGCGCGTTCGCACCCGGCGACGCGATTGCCGCCGAAGCGGACTGGCAGATCCCTGCGACCGGGCGCCAACTGTCCGCGCGACTGTATCGGCCCGACGCCGAAGGACCATTGCCGCTGACCGTGTTCTTCCACGGCGGCGGCTTCGTCGCATGCGGGATCGACTCGCACGCAAACCTGTGCCGCAGCCTCGCCGCGCGGGCGCGCACGCTCGTGCTGTCGGTCGCTTACCGGCTCGCGCCCGAAGCGCGCTTCCCGGCGGCCGCGCAGGATGCGTGCGATGCCGTGCGCTGGGCCGCCGCCGGCACGCGCGATCTCGGCGCGCGCGCCGGTGCGATCGCCGTGGCCGGCGACAGCGCCGGCGGCAACCTGGCCGCGGTCGCCGCCCTGCAGTTGCGCGGCTCGGACATCGCGATCGCGCATCAGCTGCTGCTGTACCCGGTGGTCGATTGCGCGACCGAGCATCCGTCGTACGAATCGCTCGGCGACGGCTATTTCCTGACGGCGGACGCGATGCGCTGGTTCAAGCGCCAGTATTTCGACGACGGCGCCGACCGCGCGTCACCGCTGGCGAGCCCGCTCGCCGTGGCAGACCTGTCGGGTGCGGCGCCGGCCACGATCGTCAGCGCCGAATTCGATCCGCTGCGCGACGAAGCCGAGGCATACGCGCTGCGTCTCGCGCAGGCCGGCACGCCCGTGTCGCTCGTACGCTGGCCTGGGCAGTTGCACGGCTTCGCGAGCATGCTCGGCGCGGTCGACGCCGCCGACCGCGTGCTGACGTTCGGCGCCGACGCGCTGCGCCGCGCGTTCGACGCAACGGAGGCGCAATGACGCTCGCCGGCACGCTCGAGATCGTCGACGAACTGCGTGCGGGGCGGATGGTCCTGCTCGTCGACGAGGCGGATCGCGAAAACGAAGGCGACCTCGTGATCGCGGCCGATCACGTGACGCCCGACGCGATCAACTTCATGGCGCGCTTCGGACGCGGGCTGATCTGCCTGACGCTGACCGCCGAGCGCTGCGAGCGACTGCGGCTGCCGCCGATGGCCGACCACAACGGCACGCCGTTCGGTACCGCGTTCACCGTCAGCATCGAGGCGGCCGCCGGCGTGACGACCGGCATTTCGGCGGCCGACCGTGCGCGAACGATCCGCGCGGCGGTTCGCTCGGGCGCGCGTCCGGAGGATCTCGTGCAGCCCGGCCACGTGTTTCCGATCGCGGCGCGCCCGGGCGGTGTGCTGGTGCGCGCGGGGCACACCGAGGCCGGTTGCGACCTCGCGGCGCTTGCCGGGCTCACGCCCGCGTCGGTGATCTGCGAAGTGATGAACGACGACGGCACGATGGCGCGGCTGCCCGAGTTGAAGGCGTTCGCCGCGCATCACGGGCTGAAGATCGGCACGATCGCGGACCTGATCCATTACCGGCGCGAACACGAGTCGCTGGTCGAGCGCGTCGGCGAACGGCCGCTGCATACGCCGTGGGGCCGGTTTCGCGCGATCGAGTATCGCGACACCGTGCACGGCGCGCCGCATCTCGCGCTGGTGCGCGGCGAGCCGGATCCGGCGGCGCCCGTGCTGACGCGCGTGCACGAATGCCATTCGCTGCTGGACTTGCTCGACGCGGAACCGTCCGCGCATTCGTGGCCGCTGCACGCGGCGCTGCAGCGGATCGATGCGGCCGGCTGCGGCGTCGCGGTGCTGCTCGACTGCGACATGCGCGGCGACGCGATGCGAGCGTCCGCCGGCCATGCGCGCCGCGACGGTCGCGTGTCGGGGATCGGCTCGCAGATCCTGCGCGAGCTCGGCGTGCGGCGGTTGAACGTGCTGTCGAGCCCGTTCCGGCTGCCCGCGCTGTCGGGGCACGACCTCGAGATCATGGCGTTCATTCCGCTCGGCGACGACGATCCCGAAAGCGTGCGCGCCGCGCACGGGAGCCCGCTGCGGGCCGCGTGATACCGGGCGGCCGGGTCGCTCGACGGGCTGTCCGCGTGACAGGCTATCGTTTGTTTTTGTGAAATACAGTCTCAGGTTTGTATTTTGACGATACATACCATAGACTGTATTTTTTCAATACAAGCGATCGCCTGTCATCTCGCGGAGAGCCCATGGCATTCCCTGTCCAGACCTTGAGCCAGTTGCGCCCTATCCTCGTCGGCTTCCGGAAGTCGGCGGGATTCACGCAGGCGCAGCTCGCCGCCCGGCTCGGCGTCACGCAGCAGTCGTACGCGCAGCTCGAAGCCAATCCGTCCGCGGTCAGCATCGACCGGCTCTTCAAGGTGCTGAACGTGCTCGGCGTGCGCCTGACGCTCGAGCCCGGTACGCCGGACGCCGCAGCGCCGCCCGACATCGCACCCGTGCCCAAGCGCGTGACGGCCGCGCGCCGCCGTTCGTCTGCTCTGCCCGATACGCCCGGCACGGCCGATACGCCGGCCCGCGCGCCGGCCGCCGCGAAGACGCCATCCGCCGCCGCGCGAAAGCGCGCTGTCGCGGCGGCGCCCGGCAAGCGTCGCGACACCAAGCGGGAGGACTGGTGACGATGGCCCGCCGCCCTCGCCACGACCGCCTCGACCTGTGGATGAACGGCATCGCGGTCGGCTACTGGGAAGTCCGGCGCGGCGTCGAGCGCCTCGTCTACCTGCCGGCGTGGGTCGACGATCCGCAGGGGCGTCCGCTGTCGCTGTCGTTGCCGTTCACGCCCGGCAATCAGCCGCACCAGGGCGCGATCGTCGCCGACTATTTCGACAACCTGCTGCCGGACAGCCAGCCGATCCGCCGCCGCATCGCGCAGCGCTACCGGCTCGGCTCGACCGCGCCGTTCGACCTGCTCGCGTCGATCGGCCGCGATTGCGTCGGCGCGCTGCAACTGCTGCCGCCCGACGAGACGCCGGTCGACCTGCAGGCGATCGACGGCACCGTGCTCGACGACGCAGCGGTCGCCGACGTGCTGCGCCACGCGACCGCCGCGCCGCTGCCCGGCCACGCGGATCCCGAAGCCGAGCTGCGCCTGTCGATCGCCGGCGCGCAGGAAAAGACCGCGCTGCTGCGCCACGGCAACCGCTGGCTGCTGCCGTCCGGCAGCACGCCGACCACGCATATCTTCAAGCTGCCGCTGGGGCGCGTCGGCAACATGCAGGCCGACATGCGCACGTCGGTCGAGAACGAATGGCTGTGTTCGAAGATCGTCGCCGCGTACGGCCTGCCCGTCGCCGCGTGCGACATCGGCCGGTTCGACGACCAGAAAGCGCTGATCGTCGAGCGCTTCGACCGCCGCCCGTCGCGCGACGGCACGTGGATCCTGCGGCTGCCGCAGGAGGACATGTGCCAGGCGACCGGCACGCCGTCCGGCGCGAAATACGAATCCGACGGCGGCCCGGGCATCGCGACGATCATGGGCATCCTCGCGAATTCCGTCGAGGCCGCGCAGGACCGGATCAACTTCTTCGTCACGCAGCTCGTGTTCTGGGTGCTCGCGGCGATCGACGGCCACGCGAAGAATTTCAGCATCGCGCATCTGCCGGGCAACACGTATCGCAGCACGCCGCTGTACGACGTGCTGTCCGCGCATCCGATCATCGGCACGCGGCGCAATCAGCTGCCGCCGCGGCGTGCACGGCTCGCGATGGCCGTGTGCGGCAAGAATCGCCATTACGTGATCGGCGACATCCAGCCGCCTCACTGGATCGCGCAAGGTGCGCGCGTCGGCCTGACCGAAGCAGACGTGCGCGCGGCGATGGCCGGCGTGGCGGCACGCACGGAACCGGTGATCGCCGACGTCGCGTCGCGCATTCCCGCGGATTTCCCGATGGACGTGGCCGATGCGATCTTCGACGGGATGCGTCGGCACGCGCGCAAGCTGGACGCGGCCAGCTAGGGGTGTGCTTCCGCTGATGGCGCGGGTTCCGTTGTGTGGAAAGAATCGTTCATGGGGTAATCGTGAAGTAACCGGGTTATTACCGGGAGCGGGCCCGATGGCCCGTCCGGCGCCCGGTCATCCACGTGGACGATGCGCGCCGGCACCGACTCCGCACAATGGTCGCCGTGCCCATTCCCGACGCCCGCCCGACATGGAACCTGCCGCTCTCGATACCGCGTTCAGCCCGCTGCAGATCGGCCCGCTGAGGCTGCGCAACCGCCTGATCAAATCCGCGACCAACGAAGGGATGACGCCGAACGGCGTGCCGTCGCGTGCGCTCGTCGGGTTTCACGAGCGCATCGCCGCCGGCGGCGCCGCGCTGACGACCGTCGCGTACTGCGCGGTCAGCGACGACGGCCGCACGTTCGTCGACCAGGCGCGGCTCGATGCGCCGACGGTCCGGCAATTTCGCGCGCTGACCGACGCCGTGCACCGGCACGGCGCGGCGGCGTCCGCGCAGATCACGCATGGCGGCTGCTTCACGTTTCTGCCGACGCTGTCGACGAAACGGCCGTTGAGCGCGTCCGGCGGGTTCAACAAGGTCGGCGTGATGAGCGGCCGTTTTCTGAAGCAGGCGATGACGCGCGACCAGATGAACGCCATCGCCGACGAATTCGCGCGCGCCGCGCGGCATGCGCGCGACGCGGGTTTCGACGCGGTCGAGATCCACATGGGGCACGGCTATCTGCTGAGCCAGTTCCTGTCGCCGCTGTACAACCGTCGCCGCGACGCATACGGCGGCGATGCGGCGCGCCGCGCGACCTTCCCCGTCGACGTGCTGCGACGTGTGCTCGATGCGGTGGGCCGCGATCTCGCCGTGGTCTGCAAGATCGGCGTGACCGAGGGGGTGCGCGGCGGCGGAACCGCCGACGACGCGTGCGAGATCGCGCGGCGGCTCGAAGCCGAAGGCGCGCACCTGCTCGTACTGAGCGGCGGGATGAACGTCGAGTCGGTGTGGCAGCTGTTCGGCAGCCCGCTGCCCGGCGATGCGCGCGCGAATGCCGACAACGCGATCGTGCGCGCCGCGATGGCGCTGCAGAAGCTCGCCGAGCCGAAGATGGGCGCGTTCCGCGACATGTATTTCCTCGAGCAATCGAAGCAGGTGCGCGCGGCCGTCAGGATGCCGCTCGCCTATCTCGGCGGCGTGCGCTCGCGCGAGAACGTCGCGCTGGCGATGCGCGAAGGCTTCGACGCGGTGGCGCTTGCCCGCGCGCTCGTGTTCGAGCCGGACTTCGTGAACGGGCTGCGCGACGGCCGGATCGCGCGGTCGGGCTGCACGTCGTGCAACCGCTGCGTCGTGTCGATGTACACGCCCGGCGGCACCGCGTGCGTGCTCAACGCACCGAACGATCCGGCGCCGAACCGCGTGCCTGCGGCCGGCGCTTGAGGCCGGATTCCGTCTCTGCGGCGGTGGCCGCGACTGCCGGCGCTGCCGCGACCGTCGCTGTTCAACCGGCGTCGCGTGCGCGGGCGAGCGCCGCGAGGTTCCCTTCCCCGAATCCGTGGTGCCCCTGCCGCTGCACGATTTCGAAGAAGATCTCGCCGGGCCGTCGTTTGACGAAGGTCTGAAAGAACAGGCGCGGCACGCCGTCGCTGCCGACTTCGCCGTCGACCAGCACCGCGCGGCGGCGCAGCGCATCGAGATCGACGCCATGCCCCGGCAGCCGCGCATCGACTTCGTCGTAATACCGCGCCGGCGGCTCGATGAACTCGACGCCGTTCGCGCGCAGCGCATCGACGCTCGCGAGGATGTCGTCGGTCGCCAGCGCGACGTGCTGGACGCCTTCGCCCGGATGATCCGGCAGATACGCATGCATCAGTTCGGTGCGGCGCGTGCCTTCCTCGTAGACCGGAATCCGCACCGCGCCGCAAGGCGACACCATCACGCGCGATTCTTCCGACACATGCCAGTGCGCGTCGATTTCGTGGATTTCGCGGAAGTGCAGCAGGTCGTGGTAGAAGTCGAGCCACTCGCGCATACGCCCCGCGCCGACCGTCTGCGTGAAGTGGTCGACCTGCTGCAGGCCCGTGCCTGCGCAGTCGAGATCGGCATGCGCGGTCGCGATGTCGATCGGCCGAAAATCGATGTCGAAGATCGAGATGTCGCCGACGCCGCCGCGCTGACCGCCCCGCCCGCGCCAGCGGTCGACGAAATAGAGGTGCGAATCGCCGATTCCCTGGATCGCGGGAATCTTCAGTTCGCCGACCCCGATGCGCTCGCCCTCGAACGCCCACGCGCCGAGCTCGATCGCACGCTCGAACGCGCGCCGCGCGCTGGCCACGCGCAACCCGATCGCGCAGACGCCCATTCCGTATTCCTCCGCGTAGCGTGCAGCGAACGAATCGGGCTCCGCGTTGATCAGGAACTGCATCTGTCCTTGCCGGTACAGCGTGACGTTCTTGCTGACATGGCGCGCGACCGCCTTGAACCCGAGTTGCTCGAAGCGTTGCGCGAGCGCGTCCGGCACCGGTGCCGCGAATTCGACGAATTCGAGCCCGGCCATCCCGAGCGGATTGGCGGCCGGATCGGCAACAGACGGCGTATCGCAGGACAGGGGGTGGGAAGTGCCGGGCATTCCAGTCTCCGGGGGCATGCGTTGGATGGGGATCACGTCCGGCGCGCGGCACGTCCGGCCGATCGGGTCGCCGGACATCCGCCCGATCCGGGCGAGGTTTTGATGGTCCCGATTTTAACCAGATCGTTCACGGCGGCACACCCTGGCCGAACGGGATATCGGCGGCCCGCCTAGTGCAAACCCGGAAATCGTTCGATAATCGCACACGATCGAACGATGATCGCGCACTTTGACCGATCGGCTAATTGCCGTGGCGAAGCGCGCGCCCTATTCTCCGCTCACCCTTCGACTTCAATGCAGCATCGGACGCGGCGCCGCCACGATTCCACGATGCGCCGTGCCAGGAGACTTCGCCATGACCCCCACCTTCGACACCCTCGACGCGGCCGCGAGCGCCCGCGCCCGCAGCCAGGCCCGCAAGGCCGCCGTCGGCAGCTTCGTCGGCGCCGTCGTCGACTGGTACGACTTCCTGCTGTACGGGATCGTCGCCGCGCTCGTGTTCAATTCCGAGTTCTTCCCGAAGGTCAGCCCGACGATGGGCACGCTCGCGGCGTTCGCGACCTTCGGCGTCGGTTTTCTGTTCCGTCCGCTCGGCGGCGTCGTGTTCGGCCATTACGGCGACCGGCTCGGCCGCAAGCGGATGCTCGTGCTGACCGTGATGCTGATGGGGCTGTCGACCGTCGCGATCGGCCTGCTGCCGAGCTTCGCGACGATCGGCTGGTGGGCGCCCGTGCTGCTGGTGCTGATGCGCGCGATCCAGGGCTTCGCGGTCGGCGGCGAATGGGGCGGCGCGGCGCTGATGGCCGTCGAGAGCGCGCCGAAGCAGAAGAAGGCGTTCTACAGCAGCGGCGTGCAGGTCGGCTACGGTGTCGGACTCGTGCTGGCCACGGGCATCGTGTCGATCCTGAGTCATACGCTCGGCGACGCCGCATTCAAGTCGTGGGGCTGGCGCCTGCCGTTCGTGTTCAGCATCGTGCTGGTGCTGATCGGGCTGTGGGTGCGCAAGAGCATGGATGAGTCGCAGGAGTTCGTCG
The DNA here is from genome assembly GCF_052851275.1 of Burkholderia sp. SR8. Lineage (NCBI taxonomy): Bacteria > Pseudomonadati > Pseudomonadota > Betaproteobacteria > Burkholderiales > Burkholderiaceae > Burkholderia > Burkholderia sp. SR8. Next base: position 307,111 of record NZ_JAULUC010000006.1, on the reverse strand, counting down.
AGAAGGTCGAGCACGGCAACCGCAAGCTGCGCCTGCCGGTGCTCGAGGCGCTGACGCGCCATCCGAAGGCGTTCCTGCTGATCGTCGCGCTGCGGCTCGCCGAGCTGTTCACGATGTATATCGTCACCGCGTTCGCCCTCAGCTATTCGACGTCGAACCTCGGCCTGTCGCGCGACCTGTTCCTGAACATCGGCCTGCTGGTCGGCGCGATCAGCTGCGTGACGATCCCGTGCTTCGCCTGGCTCGCCGATCGCTTCGGCCTGCGCCGCATCTACCTGATCGGCGCGCTGATCGGTCTGGCGTCGGCCGTGCCGTTCTTCGTCGCGCTGGAGTCGCGCTCGATCGCGTGGATCGTGCTGTTCTCGATCCTGCTGGCCAATGCCGCGCACGACATGGTCGTGAGCGTCCAGCAACCGCTTTTCACCGAGCTGTTCGGCGCGGAATACCGCTACAGCGGCGCGGGTGTCGGCTATCAGTTCGCGAGCGTGGTCGGCGGCGGATTCACGCCGTTCATCGCGGTGGCGCTGGTCAGCCTGGCCGGCGGTTCGTGGCACCTCGTCGCCGGTTATCTCGCGGTGGGCTGCCTGATCTCGCTGGTTGTCGCCGCGCGGATGCGGGCGGCGCAGTGATCGCGTGACTGCATGGCCGGCCCGACTCGCGGCCGGCCATTTTCGCAACGGCTGCCGGTTCCGGCCTGCCACCCCATCCAACGTCAAACACCGTCAATCCCCGCGCAGAAGCCCTTTTTCCCCTCTGAACATCCCACGCCGCGCGCCGACCAATGGCATCATATGGGCCTACGTCAGTCACCGATACGCCCCCATATCATGTCGAATCTCATCGTCCACGGCGGCACCCCGCTGCGCGGGGACATCAAGCCGTCCGCGAACAAGAACGCCGTCCTGCCGATCCTGTGCGCCACCCTGTTGACCGATCAGCCGCTGCGCCTCGTCGGCGTGCCCGACATCACCGACGTGCGCAAGATCCTCGACATTTTCCGCACGCTCGGCAGCGACGTGTCGGTCGACTTCACGACCGGCATCCTCGAACTCCACCATCGCAACACGACGTTCGACCCGGCCGTCCATCGCCTGCCGGAAGCGATGCGCTCGTCGATCATGCTGATCCCGCCGCTGCTCGCGCGTTTCGGCGTCGCGCGCCTCGAGAACGACGTGAAGGGCTGCACGCTCGGCGTGCGCGAAATCGATCCGCACGTCGAGGTGTTCGAGCGCTTCGGCGCGCATATCCAGCGCACGCCGGATTCGCTGATCGTCCGTGCCGACGGCCCGCTGACGGCCAACGATCACTGGCTCGACTACGCGTCGGTCACGACCACCGAGAACTTCGCGCTGTGCGCGACCGCCGCGAGCGGCACGTCGACGCTGATGAACGCGGCGTCCGAGCCGCACGTGCAGGAGTTCTGTCAGTTCCTCGCGATGATCGGCGTGGCGATCGAAGGCATCGGCACGTCGCGCCTGTGCGTGACGGGCGTCGGCAAGCTCGGCGGCGGCGAATTCCGCTTCGCCGAGGATTTCCACGAGATCGCGACGTTCCTCGCGCTCGGCGCGATCACGGGCGGCGACATCACCGTGCGCAATTCGTCGCCGGAGCATTTCCCGCTGATCGACCGCACGTTCGCGAAGTTCGGCGTGAACGTCACGCACCGCGACGGCTGGTCCCGCGCGGAGCGCGACGGCCCGCTGCGCGTGCGCCGGCCGTTCACGCAAAACATCCTGACCAAGGTCGAAGCGGCGCCGTGGCCGTACCTGCCGGTCGACCTGCTGCCGATCTTCATCGCGCTCGGCGTACGCGCGGAAGGCAGCGCGATGTTCTGGAACAAGGTTTACGACGGCGCGCTCGGCTGGTCAGGCGAACTGTCGAAGTTCGGCGCGCACGTACTGCTGTCGGATCCGCACCGGCTGATCACGTTTGGCGGGCTGCAATTGACGCCGGCACGCGTCGAGAGCCCGTACATCATCCGCGTCGCGATCGCGCTGCTGATGGTGGCCGCGAGCATCGAGGGCCGCTCGGAAATCATGAATGCGCTGCCGATTCGCCGCGCACACCCGCATTTCGTCGAAAACCTGCGTTCGGTCGGTGCGAACGTCGAGTGGACGAGCAGCGAGTAAGGTTCGCATGGATGCGGCGCGCGTGACGGTCGTGCCGCATCCGGGTCCCTTCGTTTTTCGCGCGGTATGCTGGCGGCGTCGATGAAACGCAAGGCCTCTATAATGGTCGGTCTTCACGCAAACGGGTTTCGCAATATCGGGCCGCCGTCCAGTTGCAATCCGTCGTGCATGTCCTCCGTGTACAGGTATTCACACCCCTCGATCGAAGCAGTTGCCACGATGCATGCGTCGTAGAATGAGAAGCGATGCCACTCCGCCAGCCGTCGCGCAAGGTCGTGCACATCGACAGTCAGCGGCACGACATGACACAAGCTCCTGACCGGCTCCAGAAACTTCCCCACCTCGCGCCACGACATCCGCAGTTTGCGGTTGCAGACACTGGCGACTTCATTCAATACCTGGACGCTGATGGTTGGCCGCCGAAGGAACAGCGTCTCCGCGCGATTCGCCTTGGTTTCGTCCTCGGACAGCAGATAAAGCACGACATTGCTGTCGACGAACGATTTGTCCGCCTCAATCCTGCTCATTCGCATCGTCCCGGCTGAACTTGAAATCGGCGGGCAGCTTGCCCCTGAAACGCCTCAACCGCTCCAAAAGCTCGTCGGGACGCGGCTTGCGGCTTACAGCGAAAACCCGGGCGCTGTCGACCACGATTTCGATGTCGTCACCTTCCCGTAGTTCCAGTGCCTCGACCACACTGGCCGGAAGGCGAACCGCCAGGCTATTGCCCCACTTTGCGACCTGCATATGAGTCTCCATAGATATACAAAAAATATTGTATATCCTCAATGCAAATCCGCAAGTCGGCCGAATGGACAATTCGGATCCCACACACCCCCAACTCGCGCGATAATCGCCCACTCCTGCGCGAACACCGCGCGCCCATAGCCCGCCTCCGACGATGAAAAAGCCCGACCTCGACCGACGCGACTGGATTGCCGGCCTCGAAAAAGGCTTGATGATCCTCGAAGCGTTCGACAGCCAGCACGCGCGAATGACGCCCACCCAGGCCGCCGCCCGTACCGGTCTCACGCGCACGGCCGCGCGGCGCTACTTGCTGACGCTCGAATCGCTCGGCTACGTCTATACCGACGGCAAGCTGTACGGCCTCACGCCGCGCGTCCTGCGGGTCGGCTGGTCGTATTTCGATTCGGCGCGCCTGCCGCGCACGGTCCAGCCGTATCTGCAGCAACTGAGCGCGTCGCTGAACGAATCGGCGTACGTGAGCGTGCTCGACGGCTGGGAACTCGTGTTCATCGCCCGCAACGGCGTGTCGCGCGTGATGACGACCGGCTTCGTGCTCGGCGCGCGCGTGCCGGCCCCGTTGACGTCGCCCGGCGTCGTGCTGCTCGCGCATCACCCGGATCGCGAGGCCGTCCGCGCGTGGCTCGACGAGACCGAACTCGCGCCGTTCACGCCGCACACGATCACGAACAAGCCGCGCCTGCTCGAACAGGTCGACCACGCGCGCGACGCCGGCTTCGCGGTGATCGAGCAGCAATTGCAGGTCGGCGTACGCGGCATCGCGGTGCCGCTGAAGAATCGTCACGGCGAAGTCGTCGCCGCACTGAGCACGAACATGCCGATCGGCGCGGAATCGACCGACGCGGCCGTGCGGCGCGTGCTGCCGCATCTGCAGGAAGCCGCGCTGGCCATGCTCAACGTGCTGTAGGCGGGTCGGCGCACTCGCGACGCCCGGCCCGGCGTCACCCGATCCGCCACCACCGCGGCAGCAGGTCGCGCACCTCCCGCCGCCGGTAACGATCGTCGATCAGATGCACGACACCCTCGTCGTGTTCGGTGCGGATCACGCGTCCGGCCGCCTGCACGACCTTCTGCAAGCCCGGATACAGGTACATGTAGTCGTACCCGTTGCCGAAACGCGCATCCATCGCGCGCCGCATCTGCTCGTTGACGTCGTTCACCTGCGGCAGCCCGAGCGTCGCGATGAACGCACCGATCAACCGCTCGCCGACGAGGTCGACGCCTTCGGAAAACGCGCCGCCGAGCACCGCGAAGCCGACGCCGCGCCCGCCGGCGTCGAAGCGCGCGAGAAACGCGTCGCGCTCGCTTTCGGCCATGCCGGGCGCCTGGGCCCACACGGGCACGTCCGGATGACGCGCCTGCATCAGCGCGACGACGCGGCCCAGATAGTCGAAGCTGCTGAGAAAACCGAGGTAGTTGCCGGGGCGCGTCGCATATTGCGCGGCGATCAGGTCCGCGATCGGTTCGAGCGAACGGTCGCGATCGCGCCAGCGTGTCGACACATGGCTCGCGACGCGCACGGTCAATTGCTCCGCGCGGAACGGCCCGTCGACATCGAGCCAGCCCGTATCGGCCGGCAACCCGAGCGTGTCGCGGTAGAAATGAAACGGGCTCAGCGTGCCGGAAAACAGCACGGTCGCGCGCGCGGCGTCGTAGCGCGGTGCGAGAAACCCGGCCGGGATCACGTTGCGCACGCACAGCGTCGACTGGATGCGTCGGCGGCGCCCGGCCGGCGCGACGCCGTCGAGCCCCGGCTGGCGCGGCAGCGGCTCGCCGTGCAGCGTCGCGTCGAAGATCGACGCGCTGTCGAACGCGTCGGCGAGCACGCCGAACTGGATCGCGTCGAAATGAAAGCGCAGCAGCGCATCGTCGTTCGCGCGCGGCGCATCGGTCAGGTGTTCGCCGATCGCCGCGACGAGGTTCTGGACCGCCGACACGATCGGGCCCGGAATGTCCGGATATGCGGCGTAACGCTCGGCCTGCGCGCGATTGAGCGTCCCCCACGCGCGTGCGAGCCGGTCGAACGCCTTGCGCAACGCCGCGGGCGCCGCGTCGCGCGCGGCCGCGAACGCGAACGGGTCGAGCGACGCGCTGTACATCTTGCGTGCGCGATCGAGCAGGTTGTGCGCTTCGTCGACGAGCACGCCGACGCGCCACTGGTTCTGCTGCGCAAGCGTATGCAGCATCGCGCTGCCGTCGTAGTAGTAGTTGTAGTCGCCGATCGCCATGTCGGACCAGCGCGCGAGCTCCTGCGCGAGGTAATACGGGCAGACGTCGTGCGCAAGTGCGGCCGCGCGCACGGTGCCGCGATCGAGCAGCCCCGCGCCGATCGCCGCATCGCGCGCGGCCGGCAGCCGGTCGTAGAAGCCCTGCGCGAGCGGGCACGATTCGCCGTGACACGCGCGGTCCGGATGCTCGCACGCCTTGTCGCGCGCGACGAGCTCGAGCACGCGCAGCGGCAGCGCCGGCGTACCGGCGCCGAGCGTCGTCGCTGCTTCGAGCGCGAGCGCGCGACCGGGCGTCTTCGCGGTCAGGAAGAACACATGATCGAGCTCGCCCTCACCGCACGCCTTCAGCAGCGGGAACACCGTACCGAGCGTCTTGCCGATGCCGGTCGGCGCCTGCGCGATCAGGCAGCGTCCGTCACGCGCGGCCCGATACACGGACACGGCGAGTTCGCGCTGCCCGCTGCGGAACTGCCCATGCGGAAACGTCAGCGCACGCAGCGCCGCATCGCGCGCCGCGCGGTGCGCGGTCTCGCGCTCGGCCCAACCGACGAAGCACGCGCACTGCTCGGCGAAGAACGCGGCGAGCGCGCTCGCGCCGAGCGTTTCCGTCAGCACGGTCTCGCGTTCGGACACGATGTCGAAATACACGAGCGCGACGTCGATTTCCGCGAGGCCGCGGGCGTCGCACATCAGGTGCGCATAGACCTTCGCTTGCGCCCAGTGCAGCGCGCGATGATTGGCCGGCATCGCATCGAGGCTGCCGCGGTAGGTCTTGATTTCCTCGAGCCGGTTCGCGACGGGGTCGTAGCCGTCCGCGCGCCCGCGCACGGTGAGCGTGCCCCAGGTGCCGGTCAGCGCGATTTCGGTTTCGTAGCGTGCGCCGCGTTTCGACGTGACGGCGCCGTGACCGGCAATGCCTTCGAGCGCGGTCGGCGCCGGCGTGAAGCGCAGGTCGAGATCGCCGCGCCGCGCGGTGAACTCGCACATCGCCCGCACCGCGACGACATAGCTCATGCCGACAGCCCCGCCGCTTCGGCCTGCTCGACGCCGACGCCCGCGCCCGCCCATTCGACGTCGACGACACGCACCGGCATCCCGTGCGCGATGCAGTACGCGAGCCAGCGCGTCTGGTTGTCTTGCAGCCGGTCGCCCGGCCCTTTCACTTCGATCAGTTCGTAGCGCCGCTCGCCGGGCCAGAACCGGACGAGGTCGGGCAGCCCCGAACGGTTGCTGCGGATGTCCGCGAGCAGGCGCGTGAACCACAGCCGCAGATGCTCGGGCGGCAGGCACGCGAGCGCCTGGTCGAGCAGCTCGCCGGTCAGCACGGCCCAGAACACGAACGGCGACTGCAGCCCCATCTTCGTCGCGTAGTGGCGGCGGATCGTGTCGCGGTACGCGCCCGAATCGAGTTGCGCGAAACACGCGGCAAACGCGTCGTCGCGGCGCAGCGCGAAGTCGGGCGCGTGCAGGTCGGCCGGCCCGCGCTGGAACGGGTGGAAGAACGCGCCGGGCACGGCCGCGAACACGGGCTCCCAGCACAGCAGGCCGAACAGCGAATTGATCAGCGTGTTCTCGACGTAGTGCACCGGTGCATCGGGCTGAAAGAGATGGTCGCGCACCGCGCATTCGACGCTCACGAACGCTTCGGGGCGCACCAGCACCAGCGTCTCGCGCGGCGCGCCGGACGCTGCGGCCGCCCGTTCGACCGGCTGCCCGAGACGGCGCTGCAGGCGCGGCAGCATCCGTTCGACACGCTGGCGCTCCTCGTCGCTTTCGAACGCGCCGCGCGCATCGAGCGCCAGCGCGAGCGCGTCGTCGTCGCGCCCGCAGCGCTCGAGCACGCGAATGCGCCGGTGCCGGCTGCCCGGCCACGCGCTGCGCGCATACGCGTCGAGCGCGGCGCTCCAGTCGGCGCGCCGTTCGCAGGCCTGCCCGAGCGCGAACAGCAGCTTCGCGCGGCGCGTCGCGAGCCACGGCTGCGCGCAGCCGACCGCGTCGATCGCATGCAGCAGGTCGTCGAACGGCACGTCGTCGGGCCACGCATCGAGCGCTTCGCGGCACGCGTGCAGCGCGAGATACGTATCGACGTCGCCGCGGTGCTGGAACGCGCGCGACGACGGCGCGATCGGCACGCTTTCGTACTGGAACACGCCGAGATCGGCGAGCACGAATTCGCTCCAGTCCTGATGCAGGTTGCCGAAGAACATCAGCCGCAGCCGGTCGCACAGCGCACCGACGGTCACGCGCAACACGCGATCGTCGGACTGCGGCCACCACGCGGCGAGCGGCTGCGCGACAGTGTGCGCGGGCCGCAGTCGTTCGAGCCAGTCGGGCTTGCGTTCGCCGGCGTGCGCGGCGAGCGACGGGAACACCTTCAGCAGGTCGGCCTTGGTCGACAGCGCGAACAGCTCGTCGAGCGCGAGTGCGGGCGCCGGATCGACCCAGCCGAGCGCGACGAGCGGCGCGGCCGCGTCGAGCGCGCTGCCGATTTCGTCGTACACGAGCTTGCTCGCGCGAAAGTCGGAGCCGGTGCGCATCAGCATCCGCACGAGCAACGCGCGCGACGCTTTCGGCAACCGCGCGAAATCCGCGAGAAACGCGTGTTCGTGCGCGTCGAACAGGTCGTCGTAACGCTCGCCGAGCCAGGCCAGCGCGCGTTCGAAATTGGTCAGGTAGTAGAACGCCGGGGGCGTCGGCGATGCAGGTGTCACGGGGATCGATCACTGTACGTTTGTACAGGTTCGAATCATATCAAATGTGCCGACAAACGCCGCACGGGGCCGCACCGCGCGGCCGCGCCCGGCTCCGGTCCGGGCACGGCCACGTCGGTCCGTCAGAACTGGTAGTTGACCGACATGTCGAACACGCCGTTCGTCGACTGCTGCGTGATCGGGCTGCGCCGCGCGCGGCCGACGAGCTGTTCGATCGCGCCGTCCATCGTCACGAACCAGTGCTTGTTGACGAACCAGACCATCGTCACGCCGGCGCCGAACGACTTCATCCCGGCACTCGCCGAATAGGCCGGCAGCCCCGAACGCGCGGATGCGCCCGGATTCACGCCGAACCAGCCGTTCATGTAGTGCGAGTCGGCGAACGATACCGTCGGCCCGGCGAACCAGAAGAAATGTTCGTTACTGCCCGGCATCGGCATGTACGCGGAGAAATCGCCGACCCAGCCGTTCGAGCCGCCGATGCTGCGCCGCACGTCGGCGCGCAGCACGAGCGGGAAATCCTTCGAGATCACGTAATCGGCCGCGAGCTTCATCACCGGCGCCGCATTGATGTTGTCGAGGCCGTTCAGGTGATCGAGATCGTCGGCCGAGCGGCGTCCGAGGTCATAGCCGACCGACAGGCTCACGCGCCAGTTCGGCCCGCGCAGCACGTTCGCGCCGAGCCCCTCGCCGGTCGACAGGAAGAACAGGTCGCGATAGCGGACGTCCAGGTTCGGGCCGCCCATCACGCGATAGCGGTCGGAGCCCGCGTAGCGCGGCTGCAGCGTCATCGCGGCGCCGACACTCACCTGCCACGTGGGCACGGTCGGGTCGAACAGCTTCTGCAGCGGGACGCCCGCCGAATACTGCCATTCGCCGAGCGGCGAAGGCGTCTGGGCCGACGCATCGCGGGCGTCGGCGGCCGCGAGCGCGGCGAAGGCCGACAGGCTCGCGACGAAACGGCGTGCGCCGGGTGACAGCAACGGGCGAGCAACGGTCATCAAGATGGTCTCCGTCGGTTGCGCTACACACACCTGAAGGAAAGCGCGTCGCGTCTGTTCGGCTGCAGCGGCAGACAGTCGCCGGCGCGAAGGTAGCGTGCGCTGAATAAGTGAACATCCTACGCGACGCGCGTGAAGCCGCAAAGCGCCCGTCGAGCACGGGCACTTTGCCGGTTTCCGGCACGCGCCGGTGGAAAATTGCGGAATCAGAAACGCTCGACGTGATAGTCGCCGGCGAGCGCGGCGGGGCTGCGCGTCGACATCATCCGCGAGAACCCGTCGGCGAGCCGGCCGAGCGCGAGCTGCTTCTGGCTCGCGTCCCAGTGCGTATAGGTGTCGTATGCGGAGTCGTCGAACGACACGGTGACGGCGACCGGCCGGCCGCTGGCACGAAACCCGATATGCAGCACGCCGCCCGGCAGCTCCTCGATGTGGTAGCGCAGCGAACGCGACTCGAAATAGCGGCCCAGCACCTGAGCGATCGCGCGCTTGTCCGGAGATTGCACGTGAATGTCCATGATGGTCCTCCTTTCAGTGATCGCGCGGCCGGCCGCGGTTGACTGCGCCCTCCCGGCATCCGCATCGGCGGCGGGTGCGACGGCGGGTCCCCGTGCGGCGGGCCCAACGGCACGGGCGGATCGACCGGATCGTCGTGTTCGGGCAGCGTCGGGTCGGGATCGACGTCGGGCGTCGGTTCGGGACGGTGCAGCATGGATGGCGTGTTCATGTCGCTCCTGCGCGGCGGCTCGCGCGTGTCGATTGGCGCGGCGACCGCACGCAACCGGCGTGCCCGGTCGTGCGCGACGGCAGGCGATCATGCGCCGTAAGCCGCCATCACGAGCCACATCGTCCGCCCTTCGGCCGCGAGCTGGACCGCGAGCGCGAACGGATCGGACGGCGTGCAGCGCGCGACCAGCGCCCGCTGCGCGCTTGCGGGCCCCGCGTAGACGGTATGGTTCAGCGCGCGCACTTCGTCCTTGCCATCGAACAGGCGGCGCTCGGGCCGATAGACCCGCGATTCGCGCTTCCATCTGTCGAAGCGCTCGCGCACCTGACTGAAATCGCCGCCGCACACGTTCGCGTCGTAACGTATCCTTTCCATGGGTTCATTCATCGCGATGTCCTCTCGTCCACGCCGACGGCTGGCTCGCCATGTGCCGGCCAGCCCGGCCGCTCGACGGCTGCAAGCGTCATGCCGCCGGCACCCGTGGGTACGGCGCTTGCGCCCTCGCAACCTGTAAGGAGGTTCGATCATGACCGCTCACGCCACCGGCCGCCGCGACGCCGTGTTACCGGCCGCCGGACCCGGCCTGTCCGCCGCATCGCGCAAACCGTCCGACGACAAGACGGAAGAGCGCATCGACGAAGGGCTCGAGGAAACGTTCCCGGCCAGCGATCCGCCCGCCGTCGGCGGTGCGACGCGTATCGACCCCGCCAAGCCGTCCGGCGAACGCGACCGTCGCGCGCCCGACGCCCCACCACCGCCCCGCGATCACGGCTGACGGCGGCACCCGGCTCCGGACGCGCGGCAGCACGGCGCCGGGCCGGCCCAACCGGAGTGATCTGATGAAACGCATGGAACGAGCCTGGAACGAAGTCAGCGGCGCCGCCGGCGTTGCGGCACTCGCCGCGATCGAGAGCGCGCTGGTATTCGCGATCGTCGTGATGACGGGCGTCGGCCACTGAGCGACGCTTGGGCCGCGCCACGGCGGCCGCCGTGGAAGATGTACAACCCGGCTGGCAAATTTCTCCGTGGCCCGGCCGCGCAGGCGCAACGCGCGCCGATCGCACGCGGCACGCGTCCTGCTCCCGGATCGTCTCGCTCACGAAGGAGGCGTTCATGTATCGCGTCAACGAGATCATGTCGCGCGACGTAGTGTGCGTCGCGCCCACGGACACGATTCGCCATGCGGCCGCATTGATGCAGCGCTTCGACATCGGCGTGCTGCCGGTCTGCGACGGCAACGCGCTCGTCGCGATCGTCACGGATCGCGACCTCGCGGTGCGCGCGCTGGCGCACGGGCACTCGCCCGACACGCCGGTGAAGGACGTCGCGTCCGCACCCGTCCAGTGGTGCGTCGAAGACGACGGCGTCGGCGACGTCCAGCAGCGCATGGCCGACGTGCAGTTGCACCGGATGCCCGTGCTCGACGCACAGCACCGGATCGTCGGGATCGTATCGCTGGGCGACATCGCGACACGCGCAGGCGGCCCGGCACGCGACGAGCTCGCGAATACGCTCGAGGACGTATCGCTGCCGCGGCGCCGATGACGGGCCGCCCGCTCACTACACGCGTTATTACGCGCGTTCCCACCCGCGCCGCGCGCGCATCATGCGCCGCGCCGCTTCGACCAGGAGGCAAGCGATGACAACGGATACACCGTCGCGTATCGCCGGCGACACGGGTCGCTCGTCCGGCGGACCGGGGCCGGACGTGATGGCCGCCGGCACGCTCGAAGGCGATCGCGTGCTGACGATCGACGGCGACGACATCGGCAAGGTCACGAACATCATGCTCGACGTGCGCGCCGGCCGGATCGCCTACGCGGTCGTGTCGTCGGGCGGCTTTCTCGGGCTCGGCGACAAGCTGCTCGCGGTGCCGTGGCATCTGCTGACGCTCGACGTCGAGCGCCGCTGCTTCGTGCTGCCAGTCCCGACCGAGCGCGTGCGCGAGGCGCCGGGCTTCGACAAGGACCGCTGGCCGACGATGGCCGATCCCGCGTGGGCCGAAGCGCTGCACGCGTACTACGGCGCATCGCCGTACTGGCTGATCGAGGAAGGCGAAACGGCGCTCGACTCGCCGCCGTACGAAGCGTCGCCGGGCGGGCCCGAGAGCGACACACGGCGGCACTGACGCGCGGGCACGCCGCGCGGCGCTCAATGGGCGGCGGCGACCGCCCTCTCGAGTTCGCGCGCGGCACCGAGGTGCGCCTTCAGCGTCGGCAGCGCGGCGGCCGCGAACGCGCGCAGCTGCGCATCTTGGCCGTCGCGCGCTTCGGCTTCGTACAGCTTGATCGCCGCCTCGTGCGCCGTCGGCCCTGCGATCGCGACATACCCGGTGTCGAAGGCGCGGCCGGTCTTGGCGCGCAGCGCCGTCACCGCCGGATCGACGAGCATCTTCGCCTGCACCGGCACGCCCTTGCGCGCGCCGAGCTTCTGCAACTCCGTGGTCATGCGGTCGTGATCGTCGAGCATCTTGCGCGCGAAGGTCTTCACGTGCGGATTCGACGAGCGGTCGAGCGCCAGCTGGCTCGCCTGCAGTTCCGTCTTGCCGATGATGCCGGCCTTGTCGACGAACTCGGCATCGATCCCGGTCGGCCGCCGCGTCATGTCCGCTTCGTCGGCCGTCTCGCCGGGACGAATCACGCCCGGCGCGACGTGCACCGACGATGCCGGCGGCGCCGGCGCATCGCCGGGCGCGCCGAACGCCGCCGCGAACATGCCCGATACCAGCATGCACGCGGTGCCGGCGAGCACCACCGAGCGGCGCGCGTTCCGGGCGGCCCTCGTCGACCGGACCTCGTTCTCCGCGAGCCGTTCGGGGCCGGCCGCGCGCTTCGAGGTGCGTGTCATGCCGGACGATGCGCGGACGTGAAGAAATCCGTCCACGCGCCCTTGCTCCACGCCCCCTCGACGCGCTCGATCGACAATGCCCCGGCCGCCAGCAGCGTGCGCTCCGCGAACGTCGCGGTGCGGCGCGTCACGTGCGCGGCCAGCACGACGCCGTTCTCGCACTCCTTCAGCGCGCCATGGCCTTCCGGCGCGTCGCCGCGCATCTTGCCGAGCGCGCCGCACAACGCGCCGACGTAGCCGCCGACCAGCGGCACGCCGATCCACGCGAGCGACGAATGGAGCCCGACCAGATACAGCAGCGCGGCACCGACCAGCCCGACGATCGCGCCGATGGCCACGCCTTCGAGCGCGCCGATGCCGCCGGGGCGCGCCGCCGAATCCGCGTACACGTCGCCGCCGAGCCAGAACAGCGCATGCTGGCCGGGCGGATTGAGAAAGAAGACCTTCACGTCGTCCCGATGCATGGCGTGGCCGCGCAATTGCGCGGCACAACGCTCCGCCTGCTCGAGCGTCGAGAAACGGCCCGCGATGATGGTGTCCATGTCGAACCCTCCTGCACGGTGTCGCGCAGGGCCGCAAGGCGCGCGATGCCCAACCGGCCCGACGCTTGCCCGCGCATCACGTTACTTCCGGCGGATCTGCAGCCTGTCGCGCACGCCGCGCACGCCGTCGATGTCGTGCACGACGCGAACCGCGGTCGCATGCTGCCGCTCGTCGGGCACGCTGCCCGTGAGCTCGGCCACGCGGCCGTGGACCTGCACGTCGATGTCGCCGGAAGCCAGCCCGCGCTCGGCGACGAGCGCCGCCCGGATCCGGGACGCGAGGGTCGCATCGCGCAACTGGCCGCCGACGGCCGACGCCTGGCTCGCGAGCTTCGTCCGCACGCTTTCGTCAGCCGATGCGATGCGCGGCGTCGCGATCCATGCACACGACATCAACAGTATGCTCGCGATCGACACGACCGGCGGCATGCGCGCGATGCGCGCCCGGCGGCCGCCGATGCCGTCGCGCTGCGTATTGTCCGATCCTTTCATCGTGCCTCCTGGGGTTGACGGATTCTGCGGTGCTTCAACGGCGGCGGCTGTCGCCGGCCGCCGCGTCGACCGGCGACACGTCCGCGATCACGCCGGCGAGCGTCGGCATGTCGACCGGCTTGCACAGATACGCATCGAAGCCGGCGGCCATCGCGCGGCCGCGGTCGGTCGAGCTCGCATGCGCAGTCACCGCGATGACGGGCAGATGCCCGCCGGCGTCCGGCAAATGGCGGATGTGGTCGACCAGCCAGAAACCGTCGCCGTCCGGCATCGCGAGATCGGACAGCACGACACTCGGGTGCTGCTGCGCGATCGCGCCGAGTGCATCGCGCCCCGACCGCGCGGTGGATACCTGCGCGCCGAGCGTTTCGAGTGCCGCCGCGAGGCTGGCGAGCGAAGTCGCGTCGTCGTCGACCAGCAGCACGCGCTGGCCGTCGAGCGCGACGGCGGTCGACGCGCCGCGGGGCCGCAGCGGATGGCCTGTCGGATCGTCGCTGCCCCAGTCCACCGGCAGCGTGACCGTCACGGTCGTGCCGCGTCCGGTGCCGCCGCTGGTGGCCGCGACCTCCCCGCCGTGCAGCCGTGCGATGTTGCGCACGATCGACAGGCCGAGCCCGAGTCCGCGTTTCGGCGATGCGGACGCGCCTTCCGGCCGATTGAACGTGTCGAACAGATGCGGCAGGCGTTCCGCGGAAATGCCCTGCCCCGTATCGGCGACGGACAGCCGCACGCGCGCACCGGCGCGCGTCAGCGACACCTTGATGCGTCCGCCTTTCGGCGTGAACTTGATTGCGTTCGACAGCAGGTTCGACAGCACCTGGCGCATGCGCTCGCCGTCCGCGGAGATCACGCAGGTGGGCATCGCACACTCGGTCGCCAACTCGAGGCCGTTCGCCTCCGCACTGCCGGCGAGTTCCCGCACGGCCTCGCGCACGATGCGCACGAGGTCGACCGGCGCACGTTCGAGCCGCATCCGGCCGGTCGCGAGCGACGATGCGTCGAGCAGATCGCCGACCATCCGCGACAACGACCGGGCACTGCGGTCGATCGCGTCGACCGCCTGTTGCGCGAAACCCGGCCCGTCGACGCTGCGCAGCACTTCGACCCAGCCGTAGATCACGTTCAGCGGCGTGCGCAGTTCGTGCGACACGGTGGCCAGCAACTCGTCCTTCATCCGGTTCGACGCGTCGGCCTGCACCTGCGCGTCGCGTGCGCCGCGCAGCGAACGCAGGTCGCGCCGCTCGTCGTTGCGGCGTTCGCGCGCCTCGCGCAGCGTGATCGACATGCCGGTGCAGTTGCCCTGCGCATCGACGATCGGCGATGCCGCGAAGGTCGCGCGAAAGCGGGTGCCGTCGCGGCGTACGCACAGAATGTCCAGCGGGCTGGTTGCCGCATGCGCGCGCGCGAATGAAGTCGGAACCGGATGCAGCCGCAGCCAGCGCGGCGCGATCAGCGTCGTGACGTCGCGTCCGATCACCGACGCGGTGTCGATCCCGAAGATGCGCCGCGCAGCGGGGTTCCAGCTGGTGATCCTGCGCGCCGCATCGACGCCGACGATCGCGTCGGGCGATGCGTCGACCACGCGCCGCAGCAGCACGTCGTCGAGCGCGCGAGCAGCAGGCGCCGGCTCGCGTCGTGGCACGCGCGTGTCGCGTTCGGTTTTCTCGTCGGCGTCGTCGCCGCCGTGCAGCCGGTCGTTCGCGAGCAGCGGTTTGACGGCCGCCACGAGCACGCACTCGACGAAGCCGATCGCGACGAACGTGCCGGCGTGCGCCAGCCAGTCAGGCAGCGGCGCGCCTCGCCACCACAACGCGCTGATCACGGCGACGCTCGCGGCCGTCGCGGCCAGCCCGCCGGCGAACGATGTCAGCCACGCGGCGGCCGCGACTGCGGCGTAGAAAGGCAGCGGTGCAAACGGTGCATGCACGCCGACGACATGAATGGCCCACACCTGCAGCGCGGATGCCAGCGCGACGGCCAGCACGACCCATGCGCCCTGCCGGAACAGCTCACGGGTAAAGGTCCTCATCGTTTCCCTGCATCGCGCCGGCGGCCGTGGCTTGACGGCCTGAGCCTCGGCGGTCGGCATGCCGCGAAGCGTGCCGGGCGAGGGTCTGCGGGCACGCAACCCGCGTGCCCGCCGCGCTGCGCCGGCCGACGTCGCTCGGCCGCACGATCGGCGGGAAACGGCGGACATCATGCGGCCCTTCGCGCGCCGCGCATACGGGCGGTAAAGATTGCTGGTGCGTATCGCCTTTTTATCGGACGGATGTAAAAAGGCACCGGCAGGTCGCGGCCGCTGACCCGAACCGGCATGATGGCGGCGCGATCGACGGCCGCTAGCAGCGTGGCCGCGGGCATTGGAAATTTCTATTTTTGCGGCACCTTCCATGCGGTTCCGCTGTCGATGATAAATATTGCAACGAAGGGAATGCGCGATGCCGATTTTCAAAACGGCCCGCTGAAACCTATGGCTGAATCCGCAAACCGTCCGAAGCAACGCGCCGACGCGCGCCGGCTGTCCGGCCGCTCCGCGGCGATGCGCACGCTGCTCACCCGTATCGAAAAAATCGCGCCGACCCGCGCGAGCGTGATGATTGCCGGCGAAAGCGGGGTCGGCAAGGATATCGTCGCGCGCCGGTTGCACGATCTCAGCGCCCGCTGCAACGGGCCGTTCGTCCCGGTCAACTGCGGCGCGATTCCGGCCGACATCGCCGAAGCGCAGTTGTTCGGTCACGAGAAAGGCAGCTTCACCGGCGCAATCGCGCAGCGCGAGGGATTCTTCGAAGCTGCGTGCGGCGGCACGCTGCTGCTCGACGAGATCGCCGAAATGCCCGCGTCGCTGCAGGTGAAGCTGTTGCGGGCGCTCGAATCGAACACGATCGTGCGGGTCGGCGGCACCGAGTCGATTCCGCTGGATGTGCGCATCCTGTCCGCGACCCGCCACAATCCGGCCGAAGCCGTGCGCGACGGGCGGCTGCGCGGGGACCTGTTCTACCGTCTCGCCGCCTTCGCGCTGTACGTGCCGCCGCTGCGCCAGCGCAGCGGCGACGTCGAGGCGATCGCGCACGAGTTCGTCGCCGCGCTCAACGCGCGGCACCGTTCGCACAAGCGGCTGACCGATGCAGCGATCGCCGCGCTGCGCGCGTATTCATGGCCGGGCAACGTGCGCGAGCTGCACAACACGATCGAGCGCGCCTACATCCTCGCGGACGACGGCATCGACGTCGCGCTGCCGAAGCCGACGATGCTGCCCGACCACACGTCCGACGATGCGATGGCGCTGCCGCTGGGCGCGACGCTGCGCCACGCGCAGCAGCGCTTCATCGCGGCGACGCTCGAGCACTTCGACGGCAACAAGCCGCAAGCCGCGAAAGCGCTCGGCATCAGCCTGAAGACGCTCTACAACCGGCTCGCGCTGATGCGCGACCACGACAGCCGCGCGTGAGCGTCGCCACACGCATGGCTGCGTGTGCGGGATCCGGTGCAGGTCATGCGACCTTGAACTGCCCGACCGTCGTCGCGAGCGCGTTCGCCTGCGTCTGCAACGCGGTCGCCGCCGCGGTCGACTGTTCGACGAGCGCCGCGTTCTGCTGCACCATTTCGTCGAGCTGCGTGACCGCGCGATTCACCTCCTGAATGCCGCGCGTCTGCTCGTTCGCTGCGTGCGTGATCTCGGAGATGATCGTCGTCACGTTGGCGACGTTCGCGACGATCTCGCGCATCGTGTCGCCGGCCTGGCGCACCTGCCCCGACCCCGCCGACACGCTCGCGACCGTCGACTCGACCAGCACCTTGACCTCACGGGCGGCCTGCGCGCTGCGCTGCGCGAGACTGCGAACTTCCTGCGCGACCACCGCGAAACCGCGGCCCTGCTCGCCCGCGCGCGCGGCTTCCACGGCCGCGTTCAACGCGAGGATGTTGGTCTGGAACGCGATCCCGTCGATTACGCCGATGATGTCGCCGATCCGGCCCGACGCCTCCTCGATCTTCTCCATCGTCGACACCACGTCCGACACGACCACGCCGCCGTGCGACGCGATCCGCGATGCGGCGGCCGCGCGTTCGTCGGCCTGGCCCGCGGCCGCGGCCGACTGGCCGACCGTCGCGGTGATCTCCTCCATCGACGCGGCCGTTTCCTCGAGGCTCGCGGCCGCCGACTCGGTGCGCGACGACAGATCCTGGTTGCCCGCGGCGATTTCGTTTGCGGCCGTGCGCACCGATTCGCTCGCGTCGCGGATCTGCCGCATCACGTCGTTCAGCTTGTCGACGAAGCTGTTGAACGAGCGCGCGATGTCGGCCACTTCGTCGCTGCCTTCGGCCGGCAGGCGCTGCGTCAGGTCGCCCGTGCCCGAGCCGATCGACGCCATCGCCTGTCGCACCTGCGACAGACGGCGGAACGCGGTCGTGGTGATCGCGCCGACGATCAGCGATGCGATGCCGACGATCACCACCAGCGTAATCAGCGACGCGGTCAGCAGCGAGCGCATCCCGGCCGTCGCTTCGGATTTGTCGAGCAGCACGAGCGCGTACCAGTCGGTGCCCGGCACGGCCTGCGCACGCACCAGCTTCGCGTCGCCGCCGACGTGCACTTCGACCGGCGCGGTGGCCGCGGCCAGCGACGCGGCGCTCATCCCGCCGAGGTCGGCCGATACGTCGGCGACCGGCTTCAGCGTGAGCTTCGCGTCCGGATGCGCGACGACGTGCCCGTTGCTGTCGATCAACATCCCGAAGCTCGCGGGCGTCGGGTGGATCGTCTTCACGTTCGCGATCACGCTGTCCATCGCGACGTCGGCCGCGACCACGCCCTTCAGCCCGCCGTCGCGCAGGATCGGCACCGCGAACGTGACGACCAGGTTGCCGGTGCCTGCATCGACGTACGGCGGCGTGACGACCGGCTTGCCGGCCTGCGCGGCCTGCTTGTACCACGGGCGGCCGGTCGGGTCGTAATCGGGCGGAATGCCGGTCGGGTCGGAGAAATGGAACGCCTTGTCCGCGTAGCCGGCGTACACGTTCGTGAAGCCGCCGGCCGCGGCCATCTGCTTGAACACCGGCAGCGGATCGGGCGACAGCGCGGCGTCCTGCAGCGACGCGATCATCCGGCTCTTGGTCGCGACCCAGTCGCCGATGCCGACCACGTGGCCGCTCGCGACGGATGTCAGGTTGCGGTCGATCGCATCGTCGTTGTACGCGTGCGCGATGAAGTAATTGATCAGCGTGGTGGCGACGAGCGCGAATACGACGATGGCGACGCACGCGGCAAGAATGCGGGTGCGGATGGACGAGAACATGGCGACAGCTCGGTAAGGGGGCGCGAACGCGCGGTGGACGGATTCACCGGGTAAACGGCATTCGCGCCGCCGACTTGAGGCCGTCGTGACAATTCGATGAAAGTATGAAGAAAGCGTGCGCCGGCCGTAAGCAGGTTGTCAGCGCGCTGGAAGATGGCGGCCGCGCGTCACAGGCGCTGCCGCGTGCCGGCGTCCTGCTCGTCGTCGTGCTGCATCCCGGCCGACGTATCGCGCTCGAGTTCGTCCTGTCTGCGCATCCGTTCGCGCAGGTGCCGGATCGCGAACACATGGATGTAGTCGTGCACGCGTGCATCGGACGACAGTGCACGCACTTCGTCGTCGAGCATCGTGCGCAGCTGGTCGTCGCCGATCGCGCGCTGTTCGGCGACGGCCTTCAGAGATTCAAGCAAACTGTCCTGTGACATCGACGGGCTCCTGACGGTCGAGGAACGAAAGGAAAACTGACGCTACGAAAGATTAGGACGTGGATGACCGCCCGGCGTTCGATGCGCCGGCGCGTGTTTGCGCACGATCAACGGCACGTTGCGTGCCGCCGCGCCCATCCGTCGCCGGACCGGCACGCGCGCAGGATTCGCGGCGCACACGGCCGCGAACGACTGGAAGGATTGCCGCGCCACCCCGAGGCGCGGCACCGCTGCTCGCGCTGACGATGCAACGTCGCGCGACGCCGGTGCAGTGGGGAAACTTAGACCCGTCGAAATCCTGAGTCAAGCATGCGTGCCGGCCCCCATTCGTCAGTTCAATGCAGCGGATCGCGCTGCGTTGCATGGCGCGTCGGCTCTCGCGAACCTGCGGCAGCCGATCGTCGGTTCCGCGTGTCAGCGGATTCCGATAGCCGCCACGCGATGCCTGACAACGACTTCGGCGTGCACCGATTGGCAGCGCCATTTTCCCGGCGGATACTGATGTCATGAACGATGCGTTCATACCCGGTCATCGCTCAGCCGGCCGTCGAGCCGGCGCGCGGGGTCCGGCGCAGGAGACCAGTCATGGCACATCGCAACTTCCCGGCCCGGGACGGACAGCGGCGCACACGCGCATGGTCCGCTTCCGGGAAGCCGGCCGCTATTCACCCGTCCGAGGATCTCGACGCGTTGCTCGCGCTCGCGCGTGAATCGGGCCTGCTCGTCACGCTCGACGGGCAGATCGGCCGCGAGAAATACCAGAGCGTCGTGGGCTCGGTCCTCGCGCTGCAGCGGTTCGCCGCCGCACTGTGCGCGCGTGCCGGCGCCGACGCGCCGGTCATGTCGACGCCGCGCCGCAAGACGCGCCCCGGCTGGCCGCGACTGCGCGATCGTACGGGCGGGCGCGCACGCCTGCGCGGCGTACGTCGGCGCGCCCGCGTGTGCCGCTTCGCCCGCCGCCACGATGTCCACGCACTGCGCGCTGCATAGCAGCGCGGCATGCGGCTGACGCGGCAAGGGGCCGCGTCATGCTGCGCCGCCAATCCGGCACCGACGTCTGCGCGCTGCGCGCGACTGCACCGCGGGTGCCGTCATTCACACCGAGCGACAAACGCGCGATCGCGCGCCGCGACGCGCCGTTTCGCACGGCGACATCGATACAGGAACCACCCGCGAGGAACGCGGTTTGCACGGGGTCAGGAAAGCGGACGGGGTGACATGCACCCCGTCCGTCGTCCAAGGCAGCCGTGGGCTGCCTACCCTCGTGCCGGAGAGTTCGTTGACCGGTGCACGCGCGACGCGATGCGCGGCGTCGGAAGACGGGCGAATCGCCACGGCGCCGACTCGTCGCGATGCATGCAGACGACAGCGGGTCCGCGCACACCGGCGCGTTGCGCCACTGTCTCACGCGATGCGCTTAACGTTTCTGATGCAGGTCAACCAAGGTTCGCTTCGCGTCGCCCGCCGCGTTGGGCGCTTCACGCGGCACCGCGCACGAGCAGCACCGGCACCTGGGCGAGATGCGCGACCCGGCGTGCGACGCTGCCGATCAGCCAGGCGGCGATGCCGCGGCGGCCGTGCGTGCCGACTACGAGCAGTTCCGCGTGCCAGTGCACGGCCTCGCGCATCAGCGCATGGGCGACGTCGTCGCTGGTCGGACGGGTTTCGACGATACCGCGCTTGCTCGGGTTTCCGGTCGCATGGAACAGCGGGCCGATGCGCGCGAGCGCGTCCTCGCCCTCCGCGCGATACGCATCCTCGAGCGCGCGCACCGGCACGATATCCGTCAGGCGAACCGCGCGATCGACGACGTACGCGCCGTACAGCAGCGTCATCGGCGCCGCGAAGCCGAGCCCGACGCGCACCGCGTGCAGCGACGGCTCGCTGCCGTCGACCGCGAACATCATGCGCTGCAGCGGCCCGTCCGACGGGCGCGCATAACCTGCGGGCACGATCAGCAGCGCGCACTGCGCGCGCGCGGCCAGCGTGTCGGACATCGCGCCTTCGACGAGCCGCAGCAGACCGTGGTGCGGATTGGCGCCGACCACCAGCACGTCGGCATGCCATGCGGACGTATCGTTCGCGAGCGCGCTGGCCACCGTGCCGCCCGTGACCGATGTGTCGACGACCACCTGCTCGACCTCCGCGCCGCTGCCGGCGAACAGCTCCGCAGCACGCGCGAGCGTCGCCTGCGCTTCTCGTGTCATATCGTCGCGCGCCGAGCTCAGCAGCGCGTCGATGCGCGGGATGTCGGGCAGCACGAGGCGCGGGTTGTCGATCGCGCAGACGATGCGCACCTGCATGCCGGGACGCAACAGCGTGCGCGTGTAGCGGATCGCGGACAGCGACTCCGGCGTCAGGTCGACGGCCAGCGCGATTCGCGCGAGCGCAGGAATGGTCGGTGTGGGTTGCATGGCGAAGGCCTCCTGGCGGACGCGTCGTCGCGGACGACGACCGGAGCTTCGCGAGGTGCGGCCGTGACGGCCGGACGGCCGGCGCGGGCGCAGGAATCGGCGGATGGCCACGCGAAGCGCGGACAAGCGATTCAGACAGCATATGACGTCCTGCCCGCGCGTGCATGATCGCGATCAAACGCGGAGATGCTGCGCGCGCGTGTTGGGCGCGAGCGTTGTGGCGCGGTGGCCGTTGGCTGGCCGGATCACGGCCGGGCGATGCGGATGCGTGCGCGGAGTTCCGCGCACGATCTATTTCGACAACGTCGCCCGCACCGTATATTCGCCGCCCAGCGCCGCATGTTCGGGCCGCACGAAATACCGCGACGAATCCAGATCGGCCGGCATCGGCTCGACCGGATAACCGTGCTTCTCCCACGCATCGAGGCCGCCCTTCAGCGCCTTGATGTTGTGCAGCATCTTCTTGCGCTGCATCTTCGCGATGAGCCGCTTCGCGGTCGCTTCGTTCGGGCACACGCAATACACGACGATCGGCCGCTTCAGCAACTCGGGATCGAGCAGATCCGGCGAATCGAGATCGACCGGCACCGCACCGGCGATCCGGTATGGCTCGCGCTCACGGACCGCGCGCGGCCGCGCATCGAAGATCAGCGGCGGCTCGCTCGACGTCATCATCTCGACGAGCTGCGGCGGCGAGATGCGCACCTGTGCGAGGTAGCGGCGGAACTGCACGCGGCGCACCCAGCGGTAAAGCAGGAACGTGATGAAGATCGCGAGGAACGCGTCGAGGATCGTGCCGCCGCTCGCGCGCACCCACAGCACGAACTGGACGATCTGGTCGTGCACGGCCGCGCCGCCGACCAGCCAGAACGCGGCCCACAACGACGCGCCGGCCAGATCCCAGAACAGGAACACGCCGACGCCGATCGCGGTCGTGCCGAGCAGCGGCGCCGACACGAGCCCGAGACCCGGCAGGAATTTGGACAGGACGAGCAGCGGCGCGCCGTATCTTTCGAATACGTTACGCGCGAAGCGCAGCGTGGTGTCGAGCGACAGCGAGAAGCGCACGAGCCCGTTCAGCAGACGGCGGCCGCGCGTGCGGCCCATGAAGAACCACAGCGAATCGGCGAGCATCGTCGCTCCGATGGCCGCCGCAAACATGCTCGCCCAGGACGCCTGCCCCATCGCCGCCATCGTACCGCCGAGGATCAGCATCGGCACGGCCGGCACCGGCACGCCGAGCTGCGTGATCAGTACGCTCGCGAACACGGCCCACGGGCCGAGCGACGAGGGAATCGCAATGGGAAAGTGCCACACGGCGGCGCTCCTGGAAGACATGCGGACCGTGCGACGGGGGCGCCGCCGATACGGCTGGCAGCGATCGCCGCGGCACCTCCGCGCCGACCCTGCACCACGCTGCATTCTAAACGGGTTTGGCCGGGGCCGCGCGCAACGGTTGGCGCGGCGCGCTTACGCGTCGCCGCGCCGCGCGAGACCGGCGACGTATTCGGCGTACTCGGGGAACGCGGCAGCCAGCGCCGTCGCGTCCGCCAGTTCGAACTCGGCGAATTCGAAGCCCGGCGCGACCGTGCAACCGACGAGCGCGACGTGATCCGGCGACGCGCACCGTGCGCCGAACCAGCGTCCGGCCGGCACGACCGCCTGGAATACGGTGCCCGGATGCGTGAGCGGGTTACCGAGCCGATGGATCGTCAGGCCGTCGTGTTCGTCGAGCACCCACACTTCGAGCGGATCGCCCGCGTAGAAATGCCAGACCTCGTCGGAACGGATCCGGTGCCACGACGAATACGCGCCATCGCACAACAGGTAGTAGATCGCGGTCGACGCCGCGCGCGCCGCACCGTCGGCAGGACGCACGACCGAATCGGTTGCGCGGTACGTTTCCCGGAAATAGCCGCCTTCGGGATGCGGCTGCAGGTCGAACTGGCGAATCAGGTCGGCAGCGGAGATCGGCATGGCGAATGACGTCGGTAAAGTGGGAACCCGGGCACGCGGCGTATGGCCGTGCCGATCGAGGACGCGATCGGCGGCCGTCGCGTGCCGCTGCGTCGATCGCCGCGGCCATGCACGCGGCGACGGATCGCGTGCAACGCAGCGCGCGACGATGAAGCGGACACGCGCCGATGCTGCCAGAAGTGCGGGCCACGATGCAACCGGCCGCATCCGATCATGCGTGCGCGATACCTCGCATGTGCTGCACGCGGGTCGCTACGCGCGACGCGCCGCCACGCAGGTCACATCGACACGCGGCCGGCGTGCTGCGCACTGCAGCCCTCTGCACGCCCGCCAGCGAGCGTCAGCGCGCCTTTGCCGCCGCGACCGGCTCGTCGTGCCGCACCAGCAGCACGGGCCGGTCGGCCGCGCGCAGCAGCGATTCCGCGACACTGCCGAGCAGCAGCCGGCGCAGCCCGTGGCGCCCGCTCGTTCCCATCACGATCAGATCGGCATCCGCCTCGGCCGCGGTGCGCATCAGCACCGCTGCGACGTCCTCGCCATACGCGTCGAGCGCGCGCACGGTGCCCGGCACGTGCTGCTGCTCGAGCACAGCTTTCGCGTCGTCGAGCACGGGCGTCGCCGCGTCGACGGCCGCGACGTCGCCGGCGCGTTCGGCCGCAAAACCCGCGTCGACATCGACGAGCTGCGGCCTGTGTTCGACGACATACGCGCACGTGACCTCGCCGCCGGACGCCGCCGCGATCCGGATCGCCTCGTTCAGCGCGAGACGCGCGCTCGGGCTGCCGTCGAGCCCGACGAAAATCCGCTTGTACATGGTCTGCCCTCCGACCGGGTGCCCATCGCGCACCGGCGCGACGGCGCACCCGCCACTGCGGGCCGGCCCGATGCCGGCTCGCCTGCCGAACAGTCTGCCCCACGTGCCGACGCGCGGGTTGACGCGCATCACAACCGCTGCCGGAACGCCCGCTGCTCCGCCCGGCCAACGTCTTTTTAGCTGACCCTATTACAAAAAATGTGTAAAACGCGCACAATTTCGTCTTGAAAACAGACATCGCACGCGGCCGGTGCGAGTTTTTCCCGGTTTTGCCGCGCCGCCCGAGTGCCCCGGGCGGCCCCGATACCAGAATGGCCATCGAATGACCGCTAGTGGAACCCCGCCGCGCGACGCCCGAGGGCCCACGCGCTTCCAGACCATGTTACGCCAGCCGCTCGCGGCCGGCGTCGTTGCGCTGTTCGCCGGTGCCGCGGTGTCGCTCGGCGTCGCGCTGCTGGTGCGCGAACAATGGCAAGGCGCCGTCCAGACGCGCTTCGAGCGCCGCACGACGCACGTGACGGCGATGCTGCGCCACGAACTGCAGGCCGGCGTCGCCGTCCTCGAAGGGGCGCGCGGCGCGTTCGCGCTCGCACCGCAGATGACGCCCGAACAATGGCGCCGCTATGCGGACACGCTCGACCTCGACAGCGGCCGCTCGCCCGTCCGTCAGATCGGCTATGCGCCGCTGTCGCCGGCAGTGCGCGCCGCGCTCGTCGGCAACGCGCCGCTGCCGGCCGGTCCGCTCGCAGTGGCGGCACTCGGCGCGCCCGCGTCCGGCTCGGCCAGCGTGCGCTTCGGCGCGCAGGACCGCGCCCCGCTCGCGCGGACGCTGCGAACCGGCGATGTCGCGCTCGGCATCCATCCGACCGACAACGATACGTCGCGCGACACGCGCATTCTCACGCTGTTCCTGCCGGCGACCGCGGCGTCGCGCGCGGCCTTCACGCCGGCAGGCGGCCGTGAATCCGCAGTCGACGGCGTGCTGTTCGCGGAACTCAGTCCGAGCCGCGTGGTCGAGCGCGCGCTCGATGCGGAACGCGGGCTCGACCTGCGGCTGAGCGCCGGCGATGATCCGCATCCGATCGCGAGCGCGGAGACGACGACCGACGAGGCGTCCGCGTCGCCGGACCTGCTGCGGCGCACCGACCAGCTGAATTTCGGCGGCACCGTGCTGACGCTCGCCTATTCCGCGGACGGCCGGCCGAGCGCGACCGGCGCGCAGCGCGCGGCCGGCACGGTGCTCGCCGCGGGCCTGATCGCGTCGTTCGCGTTCGCGGCGCTCGTCCATGCGCTGCTGCGCGGGCGCGCGGGCGGCGCAGACGGCGCCAGCAGCCGCGGCATCCTGAACGAAGCGCGGATGATGGGCATCATCCGTTCGTCGATGGAAGCGATCATCACGATCGACGAAAAGCAGACGGTCGTGATCTTCAACCCGATGGCCGAACAGGTGTTCGGCGTGTCGGCGATGGAGGCGATCGGTGCACCGCTTTCGCGTTTCATCCCCGAGCGGTTTCGTGCCGCGCATGCGAAGCACGTCGACCAGTTCGGCGTGACGGGCGTGTCCGAGCGGCAGATGGGCCGCCAGCGCGTGCTGTTCGGGCTGCGCGGCAACGGCGAGGAATTTCCGATCGAGGCGTCGATCTCGCAGATCCGCGACGCGTCCGGCAAGCTCTATACGGTGATGCTGCGCGACATCACCGAGCGGCAGCGCGCGGAGAATGCGCTGAAGCAGTCGCGCGAGGAGCTGCGCGAGCTGTCGGCGAACCTGCAGAACGTGCGCGAGGAAGAAAAGACGCGGATCGCGCGCGAACTGCACGACGATCTCGGCCAGCAGCTCACCGCGCTGAAGATGGACCTGTCGGTGATCGAGCAGCAACTGCGCGCGCCAGGCGATGCGCAACCGGACGACGGAATGCTGTCGCACCTGCAGGGCATGCGCCGGTTGATCGACGCGACGGTCGCGTCGGTGCGCCGCATCGCCGCCGACCTGCGCCCCGTGATGCTCGACGACCTGGGCCTCGTGCCCGCCATCGAGTGGCTCGCGAACGACTTCACGAACCGGTACGGCATCGACGTCGAGCGGCACATCGAAACGGGCGGCCTCACGTTCACGAGCGCGGGTGCGACCACGCTGTTCCGGATCGTCCAGGAAGCGCTGACGAACGTCGCGCGCCATGCGGATGCGACGCGCGTCGCATTGCGGCTCGACATCGAGGAAGGCTTCTGCGTGCTGCGCGTCGCGGACAACGGCCGCGGCGCGGCACCGGGCGGTACCGCCCACGAGGACAAATCGTTCGGCCTGATCGGCATTCGCGAACGCGCCCACATGCTGGGCGGCAGCGTGACGATCGACACGGCGCTCGCGCGCGGCTTCTCGATCACCGTCGCGTTCCCGCTCGCCACCGTTCAACAGGAAACCACCCTCACATGATCAAGGTGCTCATTGCCGACGACCATACGCTCGTGCGCGACGGTCTGCGGCACATTCTCCAGAACGCCACCGGGTTCGAGGTGGCCGGCGAAGCGTGCGACGGCCCGTCGACGATCGCGCTCGTCCGATCGACGCCCGCGCAGGTGCTGGTGCTCGACCTGTCGATGCCGGGCCGCAACGGCGTCGAGCTGATCAAGCAGATCAAGGACGAGAAACCCGCATTGCGCGTGCTCGTGCTGACGATGCACGCGGAACAGCAATACGCGGTGCGCGCGTTCCGCGCCGGTGCGTCGGGCTACCTGACGAAGGAAAGCGCGAGTGCCGAACTGGTCGGCGCGGTGACGAAGGTCGCGACGGGCGGCGTCTACGTGAGCCTCGCGATGGCCGAGCAGTTCGCGCAGAGCCTGAACGAGCCGGCCGAGACGCTGCCGCATCAGCGGTTGTCCGATCGCGAATTCGACGTGTTCCGCCGGATCGCCGCCGGACAGACGCTGACCGAGATCGCGCAGGCGCTGTGCGTGAGCGCGAAGACGGTCAGCACGTACAAGACCCGGATCCTGGAAAAGATGCAGATGCCGCACGAAGCGGCGCTGGTCCGCTACGCGCTGCGGCACAAGCTGCTCGACGAAACGGACGACGTGTAGGCTTCGGAACGACGGACCGGCTTCGTCGACACAGCCATCCGCGGCTGCCGCCGAACCGGCGCATCGTACCGGTCACGCGCGCGGCGGCCTGCCGCGCGCGCGCACGCCGGTTACGTCATTTGGCCGGAACCGGGCACGCGAGATCGCCTTCCTCGCACGACAGATAACCCCTCAGCGTTTCGTTGCGCGTCCTGGTCAGATCGTCGAGACAGGTCGACACGACCATCGGGTACACGCTGCCGCCTTCGGCGTTCGCGCTGGAGAAGTTGCACTCGGCATCGCGATAGGCGATCCATGCGCGCTGCGCATTCACGAGTTTCTCGGCGAGCGGCTTCGCGTCGCGTAAGCGCGCGGTGACGGCCTGGTACGTGCGGTTCAGCTCTGCGTCGGATTTCTTGTACGCACGATCGGCGCACGCGGTCAGCGTCGCCTGGTCCGTCGCGTTCGCACAATTCGCCTGCGCATGGGCAAGGTTCGCCGTCAGCGCGAGCGCGCACAGCAGGCCGGTCGAGACACGCATGGATGCTCCTGTTTGTTTTCGTTGAAGTCGTGGAACGTGGTGCCGGGCTTGCCGTCGCGCGGCGTCGCAGGCCTGCCGGCGCTACCCCATCCGCCGCGCCTGCGACGGCGCGGCGATGCCGACCGCGATGCTAGCGCACGCGCGGCGGATTGTCAGCCGGCGCGCTGCTCGCCGCAGATGCAAGAAAGCCCGCACTCGGCATACGAGTGCGGGCTTTGCGGTTCGGCACTGCGTGGCGGCCGACAGGCCGCGCGGTGAGCGCTTAGTGACCGAAATAGACCGACGAACGATCGGCCGCAGCCGGCACGACCACGCGCTGGCCCGACTGCGACGCGGCGACCGCGTTCGCGCCGTAGCCCGTTGCGTCGGCTTGCGCGCCGGTGTTCTGGGCCGCGGCAATCTTCGCCTGCGCGGCCTGGATGTTTTCCGGATAGTTCATCCAGTCGTTCGGGTTGTAGCCGGCCTTTTCGAGCTGGACCAGCTCGGCGCGCACTTGCGCGCGCGTCAGCGGTTGCTGGTTCGACTGCGCAAACGAGACGACCGGTGCGGCCACCAGAGCGGCCAGTGCAACTGCCTTGATCAGCGATTTCATGATGCTTACCTCCAGATTGTTTTGTCAGGCGCTTCCGACTCGGTGGTCGTTGCGCATGAGTGGAAGTCTAGGTGGCGCGGCTATCAGGGTAAATACCTAAATCGCTAATTCACTGTTGACCGAATCCGTACAATTGGCGGGCATGCGGCTGAATCGTCGGAGGATTATCGACGCATCCGCACCCAATAGGCGGTGGCGGGTTCGGGGCCAGCCGCCAGCATCGGTGGAGCGATCAAGCGCTCGCTACTGCGAACTGCTGGCCGCGTCGGGCGAAACCGGTGCAGGCGTGGGCGCCGGCGCCGGTACCGCAGAAGGCGCGGCGGCCGGTGCGGAGCCGACGCTCCCGCCGCCCGGGTTGAGCGGGCTCGTCGCGCTGCCGCCCGCGGCCGGCGGCTGTACGGGCTGCGGCTGCGGCTGCGACGACTGCGACGCGCCTGCCGACAACGCAGCGGCCGATGCCGCCACTTCCGATGCCGGAATCCACTCCTCGACGATGCCGCCGGATGCAGCCTCGGGCGCCGATGCCGCAGCAGCAGCCGACGCCGCACCGTCGTCCGCCTCCGGCTGCCGCTCGATCCGCTGCGGCCTGACCGGCGCCGGCGCCTTCTTCGGCTCGGACCCGAACCAGCCGTCGAACAGGTCCGTCACGCGTTCGCGCGCCGACGCGAACCAGCCGGGCGACGGCTCGGTATCGAATTTCAGCTTCGTGTCGACGATCCGTGCACGCTGCGCGCGCTGGAAGAAGTCGCCGACGATCGGCAGCGCGCTGTGCGCGCCTTGCCCCCAGTAGTCGCTGCGCAGCGTCACGCGGCCGTCGTCGAAGCCGACCCACGCGCCGGCGACGAGCCCCGGCTGCATCAGGATGAACCAGCCGTCCGCGTTGTCCTGCGTGGTGCCGGTCTTGCCGGCCACGTCGCCGCGAACCCCGAAGCGCGTGCGGATGCTGCTGCCGGTGCCGCGCGTCACGACGTCGCGCATCACGTCGAGCAGCGTCTTGTCGGTTTCGGCGTCGAGCGCGCGCTCGGGCGGCGCCGGCGTGTATTCGGCGAGCACGTCGCCGTGGCGGTTCTCGATGCGCGTCACCATTTGCGGCTCGACGTACAGCCCGCCGTTCGCGATCGTCGCGTACGACGCGACCATTTCCTTCAGCGTCACGGGGCTCGTGCCGAGCGCGAGCGACGGCACGCGCTCGAGCGGGCTTTCGCGCACGCCCATGTCGCGGGCCAGCCGCGCGACCGCCGACGGGCCGACCTTCTCCATCACCTGCGCGGTGATCCGGTTGCGCGACAGCGCGATCGCATCGCGCAGCGTCATCGGCTTGCCGGTGGGCGGCACGTCGTCGTTCGGCCGCCAGATCTCGCCGCCCTTCAGCGGAATCTCGACCATCTGGTCGATGAACGTGTCGTCGGGCTTCATCCCGTTCGCGAACGCGACGCCATAGACGAACGGCTTGAACGTCGAGCCCGGCTGACGCCGTGCCTGCGCGACGTGATCGAACGGCTCGCTCGTGAAGTCGCGGCTGCCGACCCACGCGCGGATCTGCCCGTCGCGCGGATCGATCGCGACGAAGCCGGCCTGCACGTTGGTCTTCGCCTTGCACAGCGCGCGCATGAAGCCGCGATCGGCCGCGAGCTGCTTCATCGCCGCCGCATCGTCCTTGCCGGCATCCTGCGCGGCCTTGTACTCGGGCGACTCGCGCATGAACGTGCGGAACACCTCGTTGTCGGTGCCGCAGCCGTCGCGGCCGCTCCATGCGTTGTTCGCAATGCCCTGCAGCTGGTTCGCCTGCTGCGTCAGCGCCTGGGTCGCCATCTGCTGCAGCCGCGCATCGATCGTGGTACGCACGATCAGCCCGTCCGAATAGATGTTGTAGTCGTTGCGGTCGGCCCAGCCGATCAGCCATTTGCGCAGTTGCTGCGCGAAATGCGGTGCGGGCCCCGGCGGTTCCTTCTGGCGCTCGAAGTCGATGCGCAGCGGGCGCCGCTGCAGTTGCGCGAACTGCGCGGGCGACAGCTTGCCGTACTTCACCATCTGGCCGAGCACGGTGTTGCGCCGCTGCAGCGCACGCTCGGGGTTCAGCACCGGGTTGTAGTAGCTGTTGCCCTTCAGCATCCCGACGAGCGTCGCGCTGTCGAGCACGTCGAGCTCGTCGGCCGACTTGTCGAAATAGGTGCGTGCGGCCATTTCGACGCCGTACGCGTTGTACAGGAACGGCACCGTGTTCAGGTAGGTCTCGAGGATCTGGTCCTTGCTGTACACGGCCTCGATCTTCAGCGCGGTGATCGCCTCCTTCACCTTGCGCGTGAGCGTCGGCGCGCGGCCGATCTCGTCCGGATACAGGTTGCGCGCGAGCTGCTGCGTGATCGTCGAGCCGCCCTGGCGGTCGCCCGAGAACGTATGGAGCGCGGCCGACGCGGTGCGCTTCCAGTCGAGGCCGTGATGCTCGTAGAAGCGGTGATCCTCGGTCGCGATCAGCGCGTCGACCATGTGCGGCGAAATCTGCTTGAGCGACACCCATTCGCGGTTCGACGGCTTGAATTCCGCCAGCAGCTTGCCGTCGGCGGACAGCACCTGCGCCGGCTGGTCGACACGCGCCTTGCGGATGTCGCCGATGCCCGGCGTGAACGGAATCAGCGCCAGCACGTACAGCACGAACAGCGCCGGCACGGCGGCGGCGGCGCGCAGCACGCCGCGGCGCGTCGGATGACGGACATGGTGCCGGGCAACGGCCAGCACACGCTTGATGGACACGGCGGCAGCGGCCGCGACGGGTTGGGCGCGCGCGACCCATTTGGCACAGAGGTCACGCACTGACGACACGTTTCGGCGATTCACGCGGATGGGGGATCTGCTGGAAAGGCTGCATCGTACCAAAAGTCGCGCGGCCCGCCGGCTGGCGGGCTTCCGCGCCCGTCCGAATCGCGTCCGGTCGCGCATCGCCGCAACAAAAAAGGCGCGCGCCCCGCAGCGGGACGACGCGCCAGGCCTGGTACGACCCGGTAGCGCGCGCCGCTGCTCAGCGCACGAGAAAACCGTAGGTCAGCGGATCGCGCTCGTCGACGATCCAGTTCGCGAACCCGCAGATGTGCGCGCTGCCCTCCACTTCCGGGATCACGGCCGGGATGTCGCCGACCGTCGTTTCGCGCAGCACGCGGCCTTTGAACACCGTCCCGACGATCGACTCGTTGACGAGCGTCTCGCCGGCCGCGAGCAGCCCGCGCTGGTACAGCTGCGCGACGCGTCCGCCGGTGCCGGAGCCGGTCGGCGAGCGATCGACCTCGCGGTCCGCGAACACGCAGCAGTTCGCCTGCGTCGAGCCCGGATGGCGCGGCGCGTTCGCGACGATCGTGCCGTAGATGTGGTTGATTTCCGGAATCTGCGGATGCACGACCGGATACTTCGCGTTCGCGGCGGCCTTCACTTCCGCGCCGAAGCGGATCAGCCTTTCCACCGCCGCCTCGCGCACCGGCAGGTCGAACGGCGCACCGTCGACGTAGAAATAGAACGCGCCGCCGTACGCGATGTCGCCGGTCACGGTGCCGAACGACGGCGTGTCGACCGACACGTCGCGCCGCCAGATGAACGACGGCACGTTGACGAAGCGCACCGGGCCCGCGTGCTCGCCGTCCCATTTGACGAACGCTTCGATGAAGCCGCACGGCGCGTCGATGCCCACGCGCGTCTCCGGCACGGTGCGCTGCACCCAGCCCAGCTCGACCGCCGCCGTCGACAGCGCGATCACGCCGTGTCCGCAATGGTCGCTGTAGCCTTCGTTGTGCACGAAGATCACGCCGAAATCCGCGTTCGGCGACACCGGTTCGGTCAGGTAGCCGCCATACATGTCGGCGTGGCCGCGCGGCTCGAACATCAGCGCGCGGCGGATCTCGTCGGCGTTTTCCTTCAGCCACGCGCGGCGCTGGACGATCGTGTCGCCCGGCAGGCGCGGCAGCCCGCTCGTGACGATGCGGAACGCTTCGCCGCCGGTATGGACTTCGACGGTGGAAAGGGATCGGGAAATTTTCATTGAGAATCGAAAGCGTAAAGACGAAGGACGGCGCCGCGGCGCCGTCCGGTGACGATTACTTCGCGTACGGCACGGGCAGCCCGTCGCGGATCACGTAGACGGTGGTCGGCGCGCCCTTCAGGTCGCCGCGTTCGTCGAACGCGTACGTGCCCGCGACGCCCGCATAGTTGGTCTTCGCGAGCTGCGCGATCAGCTTCGCCTTGTCGGTGGTCGTGCCGGCCTTGACCATCGCGTCGGCGAGCAGCTTCATGCCGTCGTAGTAGTTGACGCCGTAGACCTGCGTATCGGTGTGATAGGTGTCGTGGTACTTCTTCAGGAATTCGCGGCCGGCCGGCGTCTTCTCGAGCGCGACGCCGCCCTGCGCGCAATAGACGATCGACGCGGCCTCGCCGGCGACCTTGCCCATGTCGGCCGAGCAGATGCCGTCGCCGCCGAGCAGCTTCGCGCGCAGGCCGCGCTGCTTCATCTGCTTCGCCATCGGCGCGCCCTGCGCCGCATAGCCGCCGAGGAAGATCACGTCGGGGTTGCTGGCCTTGATCTTGGTGAGGATGCCGAGGAAGTCGGTGGCCGACGAGTTCGTGTACTCCTGGTCGACGATCCTGATCCCGTTCGCCTTCGCGACGTTCATGAACTGTTCGGCGACACCCTGCCCGTACGCGGTGCGATCGTCGATCACGGCGGCGGTTTTCGCGTGCAGCGTCTTCGCGGCGAAGGTGGCCATCGTGCCGCCGAGCTGTTCGTCGCTCGCGCCGATCCGGAAGATGTTCTTGAAGCCCTGCCGCGTGAGCGCCGGGTTCGACGCGACCGGCAGCATCGGCACACCGGCATTCGCGTACACGCGCGACGCGGGAATCGCGACGCCGGAGTTGTACGGCCCGAGCACCGCGACGACGCCCTGGTCGACCAGGTTCTGTGCGACCTGCACGCCGGCCTTCGGGTCGGCCTGGTCGTCCTCGGACACGAGCTTGAACGTGACCGTCTTGCCGGCCACCTTCACGCCCGCCTTGTTCAATTCGTCGACGGCGAGGCGCGCGCCGTTTTCATTGTCCTTGCCGTTCGCGGCCTGCGGGCCGGTGAGCGGCGCCGAATGGCCGATCGTCACGACTTCCTGCGCGTGCGCGGCAGTCAGCGAGCCGGCGGCTACGGCCACCGAGAGCACGGTCATGAGGTGTCGCATCGCGTCTCCTGATTGGTTTTGTGTGAAACCAATGTAGGACACGCGTGGTCACCGTGCAAGCAGTTTCAAAATGTTTGTCGCGGTTCTGGTCGATTTCAAAACCACCATGCCGACGTGCGGCCCGTTCGAAGTCACTTCGGCGCGATGTCGCGCCGCACGCGCCGAATGTGCTGCTCGACGTAGAACGCGGCCGCGTCCGCGTCGCCGGACACGATCGCCTCGTAGATCAGCCGGTGCTCGGACACGTAGAGCCGGATGCGGCCCGCGTCGTAGATGCCGTCGTCCTTCAGCCGCTTCCATAGCGGCTGGTCCATCGTCTTCGCGACTTCGTCCGCGATCTTCACGATCAGCGCATCGCCGGTCATCAGCGCGAGCTGCCGGTGGAACAGCCGGTCGCTCTCGTTCCACAGCGCGCGCTGCTGCGGATCGTCGATGTCGGCGACGGTTTCCATCTGCGCGAGATAGCGTTCGGCAACGGGATCGGCACGGCCGTGCGACGCCGCAAGCCGCGCGATCGCGGGCTCGAGGATGAGCCGCACGTCGAGCGTCGACGTCGGGCTGAAGTCCGCAGCGGACGCGTCGCGCGCGTCGCCCCGCTGCGCGAGCACGTCGAGCGGCGCCGACACGACGTAGGTGCCCGAATTGCGCTTGGTGAACACCAGCCCTTCGTTCTGCAACGCGCCGAGCGCCTCGCGCACGGCCGGCCGGCCGACCTGGAACAGCGCCGCGAGTTCGCGCTCCGACGGCAGCCGCGAATCGGCCGGATAGCGGCCCGCGCGGATCTCGTCGCGGATCTTCTCGGCGACCTGTTCGTAGATCTGCAGCGGCCGGAAACCGGCTTCGAGCGATTCGGGACGCGCGGACATCATCTGGGGCTCCTGCCCGGTCGGGACGGTGGTTCGGGAATGGGTTCGCACTATACCGAAGCCGCACCGGTACCGGTATGCGTGGCGCCCGTCTGGACCGATACTAGAACCAAAAGCGCCGATCCGCTTGATTTTCCGGCTTGCAGGCTGCCCAGTAACTGGTATAGATTCGATCCACGATACCGCCATCGCGATGACGGCGGCTTCCGGGGCGAGCGCGCGCTGCGCCCGTCGTCCACGCTCACACGACACAACCCACCGACACGATGACCGCTCTCTCCCGGATTCCCGCCTTCGATGCCGCCGAAACGGCCGCGCTGCTCGACTACCCGGCGTTGCTCGCCACGCTGACGCACACGGTCGCCGAATACGCGGCCGGCGAAATCGTCAGCCCCGAGCGGCTCGTCGTGCCGCTGCAGGCGGGCGGCGTGATGCTGTCGATGCCGTCGAGCGCGCGCGACCTCGCGAGCCACAAGCTCGTGAACGTATGCCCCGGCAACGGCGCGCGCGGCCTGCCGACGATCCTCGGCCAGGTCGCCGCGTACGACGCGACGTCGGGCGAAATGCGCTTCGTGCTCGACGGCCCGACGGTCACCGGGCGTCGCACGGCGGCCGTCACCGCGCTCGGGATTCAGGCGCTGCACGGGGCCGCGCCGCGCGACATCCTGCTGATCGGCACCGGCAAGCAGGCGGCCAATCACGCGGAAGCGCTGACGGCGATCTTTCCGGATGCGCGGCTGCACGTGCGCGGCTCGCGCGCGGGCAACGCGGCCGCGTTCTGCGCCGCGCACCGCGCGCAGGCGCCGCAACTCGCGCCGCTCGACGGCGACGCCGTTCCCGATGCGATCGACGTCGTCGTCACGCTGACGACGAGCCGCACGCCCGTCTATCGCGAAGCGGCGCGCGAAGGCCGGCTCGTGGTGGGCGTCGGCGCGTTCACCGCGGATGCCGCCGAAATCGACGCCGACACCGTGCGCCACAGCCGGCTCGTCGTCGACGATCCGGCCGGCTCGCGCCACGAGGCCGGCGACCTGATCGTCGCGCAGGTCGACTGGCTGCAGGTCGCATCGCTGGCCGACGTGCTGGCCGGCCGGTTCGAGCGCCGCGGCCCGCTGCTGTTCAAGACCGTCGGGTGCGCCGCGTGGGATCTCGCCGCATGCCGCACGGCCCGCGACGCGCTGGACGCGCGGCAGCGCGGCTGATTCGGCGACGACACCGGCACAACGACGGCAACGACGGCACAACAACGCCGCCGCTCCCCGCATTGGCGGCTACGCCCGCACCGCGGATACGCCGATACGGCGCACGCACCGCGCTGCCGGTTCCCCGTACGCGTTGTAGGAAACGCCCTACAACGCGGCGAAGCGGCCTACACAAACTTCCAACTCGGCCGATTTCATTTTTGGCGGCGCAACACGATACTGCGCGCATGAATGCCAGCCTGCCACCCGATGCCGCGCTCAGGGTATTCCTCGTCGATCACGCCGTCGCCGTCCGGCAGCGGATCGCGCTGCTCGTCGGCGCGATCAGCGGTGTCGTGGTCGTCGGCGAAGCCGAAGACGGCCAGGACGCGTGGCTGCAGATCGTCAGCAGCCGCGCGGACGTGGTGATCGTCGACCTGCGGCTCGCGGACGGCAGCGGTCTCGAGCTGATCGGGATGCTGTCGAAGGCCGCGCCGAAGGTCGTCACGATCGTGCTGACGAACCACTCGGCGCCGGCATTCAGAGAGGCATGTGCGGCAGCCGGCGCCGATCATTTCTTCGACAAGACCGCCGAATTCGACGCTGCATGCCGCGTCATCGAATCCCTGGTGCACGCTCGCGCGCGCCACCCCTGACCGAGCCGGAGTGACTCATGTCTACCGCCACCGCCTGCGCCCCGCCCGTCGCGCGCCGGCCCGCGATTCCGCTTCATGCGGTCGCACGCACCGACGTCGCCAAACATCCGGCTGCGCGCTGCTCGGTCTGCGCGATGCGCTCGATGTGCCTGCCGCCGGACCTCACCGCCGACGAGTACGGCCGGCTCGACGCGATCATCTGCTCGACCCGGCACGTCCGCCAGGGCGACGCGCTGTTTCGCACCGACGATCCGTTCCAGAGCATCTATGCGGTCCGTGCGGGGTCGTTCAAGACGGTGATGATGCATCGCGACGGACGCGAACACGTGACCGGCTTCCAGATCGCCGGTGAAACGCTCGGGATGGACGGCATCGGCGGCGGCCGGCACTGCTGCGACGCGATCGCGCTTGAGGACAGCGTCGTGTGCATCATCCCGTTCGGCGCGCTCGAGGCCGCGTGCCGCGAAATGAAGCCGATGCAGCACTTTCTGTATCAGATGCTGAGCAGCGAGATCGTCCGCGAATCGACCCAGATGCTGCTGCTCGGCACGATGTCGGCCGAGCAGCGCGTCGCGCATTTCCTGCTGAACCTGTCGTCGCGTTTCGAGGCGCGCGGCTATTCGGCATCGGAATTCAACCTGCGCATGACGCGCGAGGAAATCGGCTGCTATCTCGGCATGAAGCTCGAGACGGTCAGCCGGATGTTCTCGCGGTTCCATCGCGACGCGCTCGTCGAAACGCGCGGCAAGCGTGTGCGGATCATCGACGCGCAGGCGCTCGCGGAAGTCTGACCGACGCGGCACGCGTCACGGCGCGACCGCCGGCAGCCCGGATGCGCCGGAAGCGCCGGAAGCGGTTCATACGCTGAACGTCTGCGATGCCTTCATTTCGATCCATGTCATCCCGGCCCGCAGCCCCTCGATCGCGGCCTCGTGCTCGGTCGCGTACGCGTGACTGTGCTCGAACGTATGATGAAAGCGCGCCGGCCCCGAGCCATGCTCGACCGACACGCGGCAGCGGAACTCGCCGGATTCGCACGGCCGCGTCTCGATTTCGACCGACCAGTCGCGTTCATGAAGCGTGCCTTGCAGTGTCATGCGCCCTCCTGCGGTGTCAGTCGCCGATCCGGAAATGACCGCTGTGCAGCAGCACCGGCCGGCCGCCGATTTCATCGAGCATTCGTCGTGCCATCGCCTCGATCGCCGACCGATGCGCTTCGAACGCCTCCAGCAAGTCGCGTTCGAGCAGCGACGGCGCGCCGAAATGGTCTTCCAGCGCTTCGGCCGTGATCGCGCACTGCACGCAGCGGCCGTCGACCAGCGCCGAAAACGCGACGACCAGATCGCGTGCGCAATATTCGGGCGGTTCCGGTGGAAAGGCAATCTGCATCTGTCCGCGTGTCATCGTCGGGAGATCCCGTGACATCCATGACATGAGCATAGCGGCCCGCCTCGCCGCACGCTTGACCCACGTCAACCGGCTCGCTGCGCCGCACGATGCGGCGCGTCATCGCGCGGCCGGACGCGGTTCAGCCCGCGTCGGCGTCGATTGCCGCACCGCGCTCCGCCAGCAGCTCGCGCAGCACGCTGCGATGGCAGCGGCGCTCGTCCTCGCAATAGCAGCCGAGCGAGAATGCGCTCGTCGCCGACAGCGCGGCGAGCAGGTCCAGTACCTTCGGCGCGTCGCCATGCGCCATCTCCGCGCGGAAGTGGCGCGTGAACGCGCGCCATTCGGCGTCGGTTTCGGCAGCCAGCGCCTGCGCGACGAGTTCGGGGCTCGGCGACAGCGTCGGCAACCATACATCATAGTAGTTGCGCGTCGCGAATTCCGCCTTCGGTACGCCGCGCGGCGGCCGCCGCACCGTGCCGATCCTCACGCCCTCGCCGGCCGCGCGCGGCGAGCCGAGCCGTACGATCCGAATTGCCATGCCGCTCCTTCGTCGTGAATGCGCTGCGCTCGATCCGTCATCGTAACGCCGCGCCGCCGGCGCGCAACAAAAAACCGGCTGCCTCCGCGCGGGAGACAGCCGGTTTCGACGCTGCAGCCGCAGCGCCCGCAGGCGCGCCGGTCAGACGCCGCTCTTCAGCACCTTGCCGATCGCGTCCGCGACGATGCCGACGTTCGAATCGTTCAGGCCCGCGACGCACATGCGGCCCGAACGCAGGATATACACGCCGTGCACTTCGCGCAGCGCGTCGACCTGCGATTCGGTCAGGCCCGTGTACGTGAACATCCCGCGCTGCTTCACGTAGCGCGTCAGCGCTTCGCCGCTGACGTGGTCGCGCAGGCCGTCGTGGATCGACTGGCGCATGCGGGCGATGCGGCGGCACATCGCGGCGAGCTCTTCTTCCCACTGCTTGCGCAGCGCGGGCGTGTTGAGCACGGTCGCGACGACCTTCGCGCCGTAGGTTTGCGGGTTGCTGTAGTTCGAGCGCACCGCGCCGGCCAGCTGGCCCAGCACGCGCTCGGCAGCCGCCGCATCCTCGCAGACGACGCTCAACCCGCCGACGCGCTCGCCGTACAGCGAGAAGTTCTTCGAGAACGAGTTCGCGACGAGTGCCGGCACGCCGCGGCGGGCCAGTTCGCGCACCGCGAACGCGTCCGCATCGAGGCCCGCGCCGAAGCCCTGGTACGCCATGTCGACGAACGGCAGCAGCCCGCGCGCCTCGATCACGTCGATCAGCTTCTCCCATTGGCCTTCGTCGAGGTCGACGCCGGTCGGGTTATGGCAGCACGCGTGCAGCAGCACGACGCTGCGCGCCGGCAGCGCGTCGATCGCCGCGAGCATCGCGTCGAACTTCAGGCCGCCGGTCGCTTCGTCGTAGTACGGGTACGTGTTCACCGTGAAGCCCGCGCGCTCGAAGATGAAGCGGTGGTTTTCCCAGCTCGGGTCGCTCAGCCACACCTGCGCGTCCGGGAAATAGCGCTTCAGGAAATCGGCGCCGACCTTCAGCGCGCCCGAGCCGCCGAGCGTCTGCACGGTCGCGATGCGGCCGGCCGCCCGCGCCGGGTGATCGGCGCCGAACACCAGCGCCTGCACCGCGTCGCGATACGCGGCGAGGCCGACCATCGGCAGATACGGCCTCGGGCCGAGGTCGCGCTGCAGCGCGGTTTCGGCTTCGCGCACGGCATCCATCACCGGAATCCGGCCTTCGGCATCGAAATAGATGCCGATGCTCAGGTTGACCTTCTGATCGCGCGGATCTTTCTGGAAGTTCTCGTTGAGCGTCAGGATCGGATCGCCCGGGTACGCGTCGATGTGTTCGAACATGGCTATGTCGGTCTCGTTTGGAAGAATGGTCGGGGTGCCTGTGTCGGCGACGTCAGCGCACGGACGCGCGGTCGCGCAACGCGTAGCCGGCATTCTTCTGACGGAAGCGATACCCGATCGCGAGCACCGCGAGCCATACGGGGATCAGGTACACCGACAGGCGGAGGTCCGGCGTCAGGTACATCACGACGAGAATGCCGGCCATGAACGCCAGGCACAGGTAATTCGTGAAAGGATAGCCCAGACTGCGGAAGGAAGTCTGCTCCCCGGCGATGCGCTTGGCCTGGCGGAACTTCAGGTGGATCAGCGTGATCATCGCCCAGTTGATGATCAGCGCCGACACGACGAGGCCCATCAGCACCTCGAACGCCTTGCCCGGCATGAAGTAGTTGACCAGCACGCACACGCCGGTCGCGAGCGCCGACGCGCCGAGCGCGGCGAGCGGAATGCCGCGCTGGTTCACCGAGCACAGCACCTTCGGCGCATTGCCCTGCTTCGCGAGGCCGAACAGCATCCGGCTGTTGCTGTACACGCCGCTGTTGTAGACCGACAGCGCGGCCGTCAGCACGACGACGTTCAGCACGTTCGCGACCATGTTGCTGCTGAGCGCATGGAAGATCAGCACGAACGGGCTGCCGCCGGTGACGACCTTTTCCCACGGATACAGCGACAGCAGCACGGCGAGCGCGCCGATGTAGAAAATCAGGATCCGGTAGATCACCTGGTTCGTCGCGCGCGGAATGCTGCGCTTCGGATCGTCGGCCTCGGCCGCGGTGATCCCGATCAGCTCCAGCCCGCCGAACGAGAACATGATCGCCGCCATCGACATTACGAGCCCCGACACGCCGTTCGGGAAGAAGCCGCCGTGCTGCCACAGGTTCGCGACGCTCGCCTCCGGCCCCGCATGGCCGCTCGCGAGCAGCCAGCCGCCGAAGCCGATCATCCCGACGATCGCCGCGACCTTGATGATCGAGAACCAGAATTCCGTCTCGCCGTACGACTTCACGCTCGCCAGGTTCAGCAGGTTGATCGCGACGAAGAACACCAGCGCGGACACCCAGGTCGGCACGCCGGGCCACCAGTACTGCACGTAGATCCCGACGGCCGACAGCTCGGCCATGCTGACGAGGATGTACAGCACCCAGTAGTTCCAGCCGGACAGGAAGCCGGTGAAGTGGCCGACGTATTTGTCGGCGAAGTAGCTGAACGAGCCGGCGACGGGCTCGTCGACGACCATCTCGCCGAGCTGGCGCATGATGAAGAACGCGACGACGCCGGCCACCGCGTAACCGAGCAGCACGGACGGGCCGGCCATCTTGATCGTCTGCGCGATGCCGAGGAACAGCCCCGTGCCGAGCGCGCCGCCGAGCGCGATCAGCTGGATGTGCCGGTTCTTCAGCCCCCGCTTCAGGCCGTCCTTCTCGTTTCCAGAAACCATGTCTTCTCCACTCTGTCCGCCTCCGCCGGAAGCGGTGCGGCGCGCCTCGGTGTGCCGGGCGCTGTTTTACTGTGCCGGCCGCCGTTCGTGGGGCCGCCGGGTTGGGGACTGCAATCTTCGCGCGGCGACGCCCGATTCCTGTCCGCAGGCCCGCCGGACCGGCCGCCGACCGTCGCTGTCGCCCGCATTGCTGCGGCCGCACACGAAAATCCGGCGTCAGTTTAGCGTCGCGACGGCGAAATCGGGTTGCGTAACCCGCTCATGCAAACCCTACATTATGAGATAAGATTGCATCCAGGAGACAGATGAGGAAACAAAAATGCCTGAACCGGTTCTCGATCGCATCGATCGCCACTTGCTGTCGGTGTTGCAGGAGAACGGCCGCGCGTCGAACCTCGACCTCGCGAAGGCCGTCGGCCTGTCGCCCGCGCAGACGCTGCGGCGCCACCGCCGGCTCGAGGAAATCGGCGCGATCCGCCGTTACGAAACGCGTCTGTGCCCCGATACGCTCGGGTTCGGCGTCACCGCGTTCGTGCACGTGACGATGGAGCGCGGGCATATCCGCGACCTGTCGAAGTTCCAGAAACTCGTGTCGGATCTCGCGCAGATCCAGGAGTGCTTCTCGGTCACCGGCGACATCGACTACGTGCTGAAGGTCGTCGCGCACGACCTCAAGGGGCTGTCGACGTTCCTGCTCGAGACGCTGATGCGCATCCCCGGCGTGAGCGGCGTGCATTCGAGCGTGTGTCTCGACGAGATCAAGTGCACGAGTGCGATGCCGGTGGAGAGTTGACGCGACGGGCCGCGCGCTGCCGGGCAGCCGCGCTCAGTGAACCGCCTCGAACGCGCCGATCAACAGCGCCCCGCACGCAATCACCAGACACCCGCCCGCGCGGCGCGGCGTCAGCCGCTCGCCGAGATAGACCCGCGCGATCAGCGCCGCGAACACCACGCTCGTTTCGCGCAGCGCGGACACCGGCCCCATCGGTGCGCGATCCATCGCCCAGATCACGATCCCGTACGCGAGCGCCGCGAACACGCCGCCGCACGCGGCCTTCGCCGTTTCGCCGACATCCTGCGCAAGCCGCAACGGGCCTGCGCGCAACCGGTAGTACGCGGCCATCAGCAAGCCCGTCAGCACGAACATCCACGCGGTATAGCCGACCGTGCTGCCGCTTTCGCGCACGCCGATCCCGTCGACCACGCTGTACGCGGCGATCGACACGCCGGTCGCGAACGCGGTCGGCAACACCTGCGTCATCCGGTGCCGCGCATCGCGTCCGCGCCCGAGTCCGATCGCCATGATGCCCGCGCAGATCAGCACGAGCCCGCACTGCGCGCCCGCATTCAGACGTTCGCCGGCAAACGTCGCGGCGCCCAGCGTGACGAGCAGCGGCGCGGTGCCGCGCGCGACCGGATACGCGACGGTCAGGTCGCCGTGCTCGTACGCGCGCACCAGCAGCAGCGTATAGACGACGTGAATCACCGCCGACGCGACGACGCACGCCCAGCTCGCCGGCACGATCGGCGCCGCGGCCGGCAGGAACAGCAGCGCGAACAGCCCGATCGCGATCTGCAGCACCGTGGCCGAGCGCAGCCGGTCGCCGCTGCTGCGCACGAGCGCATTCCATGACGCATGCAGGAACGCGGCACACAGGACGGCGAACAAAACGGGAATCGGCACGCTGAATACTCGCTGACGGCCGGCAACGCGAAATCGTCGCCGCAGGCCGACCATCGTATGAATGCGTCACGGGATTGTCAAAAAAGCGCGCCGGCCCGCCTGCCGGCCGAATCCATCCGCCGCTCGCCGTCGCCCGGCCCACGCGGCGGCGGCGGCCGCGATCTCGCGCGCGGACGGCCGTGTCGCAACGATGGCATCCGGTCCGTCCCTTTCCGGTTTCTTTCGGTGCGCCGCGTGCCGTAATGAAATCGATACCGCGGCGCAACCGTCGCGAAACCGCTCCGCCCCCATATCTTCATACCGGGCTGTTCCAATGCCGGTGCTCTCTCACGATCACACGCTCCGCGCCGAACCGACACGGCGACGGCGCCGGTCTCCACCATCGAAAAACCTACCTGGAGTTTCCCGATGTTCCGTCAAGCCTTGCTCGTCACCGCCT
Source organism: Burkholderia sp. SR8 (assembly GCF_052851275.1). Lineage (NCBI taxonomy): Bacteria > Pseudomonadati > Pseudomonadota > Betaproteobacteria > Burkholderiales > Burkholderiaceae > Burkholderia > Burkholderia sp. SR8. The sequence goes on along the minus strand of NZ_JAULUC010000006.1, from coordinate 263,825 downwards.
GCGCCGGCGCAGCGCTTGCGCTGTTCGCCTGCGGCGGCAGCGACGATCCCACGTCGACGCCGGCCGTGTCGTCGCAGGACGCGCTGCAGACCGCCACGCCGATCAAGCACGTCGTCGTGATCTACGGCGAAAACGTGTCGTTCGACCATTACTTCGGCACCTACCCGAACGCGTCGAACCCGGCCGGCGAACCGGCGTTCACCGCGAAGGCCGGCACGCCGACGGTCAACGGGCTGACGGGCACGCTGCTCACCGCGAACCCGAACTTCACGAACACGGCCAACGGCACCGACGCCGCGAACCCGTTCCGCCTCGATCGCACGCAGGCCGCGACCGCCGACCAGAACCACGCGTACACGGCCGAGCAGCAGGCCGAGGACAACGGCCTCGCCGACCTGTTCCCGAAATACACCGGCAAGGGCTCGTCCGGCGGCGCCGGCGCGTTCGGCACGAAGGGCCAGGTGATGGGCTACTTCGACGGCAACACCGTCACCGCGCTGTGGAACTACGCGCAGCGCTTCGCGATGAGCGACAACGCGTACACGACGGTGTACGGCCCGTCGACGCCGGGCGCGCTGAACGTCGTGTCGGGCCAGACCAACGGCATGCAGATCGTCAAGACGTCGAAGCAGCCGTCGACGCTCGCGGCCAGCTCGTACTACATCAACGACGGCCAGGGCGGCTTCACGATGATCAACGACGTCGATCCGGGCTTCGACGTGTGCTCGAGCACGACCGACCAGGCGATGATGACCGGCAAGAACATCGGCGACCTGCTGAACGGCGCGAAGATCACGTGGGGCGGCTTCATGGGCGGTTTCAACCTGTCGACGACCAACAGCAACGGCACGACCGGCTGCAACCGCAGCACCGTCGCCACCGCCGTGAACGCCGCGACGGCCGACTACATCCCGCACCACAACTGGTTCCAGTACTACGCGTCGACCGCGAACCCGCAGCACACGCGCCCGAGCTCGGTCGCGGCGATCGGTTCGAGCGTCGAAGCCGACGGCAAGACCGCCGAACCGGCCAACCACCAGTACGACACCGACGACTTCTTCGCGGCCGTGAAGGCCGGCAACTTCCCGTCGGTCAGCTTCCTGAAGGCGCCGGCCGCGCAGGACGCGCACGCGGGCTACTCGGATCCGCTCGACGAGCAGGCGTTCGTCACGAAGGTCGTCAACTTCCTGCAGCAGCAGCCCGACTGGCAGAACACGGCCGTGATCGTCACCTACGACGACTCGGACGGCTGGTACGACCATGCGTACACGGCGCCGACGCGCGCATCGTCGGATGCGGTCGACCAGGTCAACGGCAACGGCAAGTGCGGCTCGGGCGGCACCACCGGCGTGAACGGCGGCACGGTGAACGGCCGCTGCGGCCCCGGCGTGCGCATCCCGCTCGTCGTGATCTCGCCGTACGCGAAGCAGAACTACGTCGACCACACGATGATCGACCAGGCGTCCGTCGTGCGCTTCATCGAGGACAACTGGCTCGGCGGCCAGCGCATCGGCGGCGGTTCGTTCGACGCGACGGCGGGCGACCTGCGCGGGCTGTTCGATTTCGCGTCGAAGCCGAACACCGCGCCGCTGTATCTCGATCCGACGCAAGGCACCGTGCTGAGCGCGGCGCCGTCGATCTGACCGGCATCGCATAACCGGTAGCGGCAAGCAGCAGGCCGGCGCATCGTGCGCCGGCCGTTTCCATTCAATGCGCCGCCTTTGCGCGGCATCCGACTTTCGATCGACAGCATGACAGCTCGTCCCGCGTTCCCGCCTCCCGATGCGTCCGGCGCTTCCGGTACCACTGCGCCGCGCGCCCCTGCCCGCGTGCTGCGTCGCGCGGCATTCGTGCTCGGCGCGGCCGTGCTCGGCTACGGCGCGTTCGCAATCGCGTTTCCGGCCCGTACGCCGGCGGCGATCGGCGACGTCGTCGCGGACTGGACGGGCGCGAACGCGCATCCGGTCGTGTTGCAGCGCCCCGCCGCGCAGCCGCTGTCCGCGGTCGCGCAGCTCGGGCGCGCGCTGTTCGTCGATCCGTCGCTGTCTGCGTCCGGCAAGCAGTCGTGCGCGTCGTGTCACAGCCCCGATCATGCGTACGGGCCGCCGAACGCGCTCGACGTGCAGCCGGGCGGCCTCGCGATGACGCAGCAGGGCTACCGCCCGCCGCCGTCGCTGATGTACCTGTACCGGCAGCCGAACTTCAGCATCGGCCCCGATGCCGGCGAAAACGACGCGGCGCCGAGCGTCGCGCAGCAGGCCGCGTCGGCGGCCGGCGTCGTCAAGGCGCAGAAGGTGGCCGGCACGGCCGCCGCGCCGCAACTCGTGCCGCAAGGCGGGATGTTCTGGGACGGCCGCGCCGATACGCTGCAGCAGCAGGCGTTCGGGCCGCTGCTGAACCCGGTCGAAATGGCGAACGCGAGCATCGACGACGTTGCGCGCAAGCTCGCGCAGTCGTCGCATCGGGCGCAGTTCGAGCAGCTGTTCGGGCCGCGCGTGTTCTCCACGCCGCAGCTCGCGGTGTCGGAGGCGATGTTCGCGATCGCGCGGTACCAGGTCGAAGATCCGTCGTTCCATCCGTACAACAGCAAGTACGACCGCTGGCTCGAAGGGCGTGCGCGCCTCACGCAGGCCGAGTTGCGCGGGCTGCGGCTCTTCAACGATCCGGACAAGGCGAACTGCGCGGGCTGCCACTTGTCGAAGCCGGGCAAGGACGGCTTGCCGCCGATGTTCACCGACTACCAGTACGAGGCGCTCGGTGTGCCGCGCAACCAGGCGCTCGCGCAGAACCGCAACCCCGAGTTTCACGATCTCGGCGTGTGCGGGCCGTTCCGCGACGACCTGAAGGACCAGACGCAGTATTGCGGGATGTTCCTCACGCCGACGCTGCGCAACGCGGCGACGCGCCAGGTGTTCTTCCACAACGGCGTGTTCCATACGCTCGACCAGGTGATGGCGTTCTACAACGAACGCAGCATCTCGCCGCAGAAGTTCTACTCGCGCGGCGCGGACGGCAAGGTCGACGTGTACGACGACATCCCGGCGAAGTACCGCGCGAACGTCGACGTGACGGATGCGCCGTTCGATCGCAAGCCCGGCGACAAACCCGCGATGACCGAGCAGGACATCAAGGATATCGAAGCGTTTCTCGGTACGCTGACGGACGAGCCGGTACGCTGACGGTTGGCTGTCGGTTGCCGCTCGCGCCCGCGGTGGGGGGCAGCCGCGCGTGCGGGATCAGCAGTTCGATTCGTAAGCTTGACTAGCGTCGGGGACGACTTGTCGGACGCCTGTCCCCCTTGATTCGTCTCCGCGGGCTGCGGAGTCGGTTCGACGAATACTCGTCCCGCCCGTTCGCTTTCGGCAACCGCGCTGCACTAGCGGAGCAGCGCAACGTTCTCGTCGATTCGGCGCTGAATGTCCGTCAAGGTGTCTTCGGTGATGATTTCCTCGTAGCGGCGCTTCGCAATGGCCGAAAACTGGCTGGCCACGCCGCACATTCCGTCGATCATGTCGCCGGCAGCAGCTGCGGGGAGCTCCGCTTCCTTTGCCAGTCCCAGCAATGCCGCTCGGTCGATCCGCAACGCCTCGCCCATGACGTCCATTTGGTGGTAACCGCCCGGCCCCTCGCAGAACGTCACATCGTAGGCCGGCGCGAGCTTCCAATCGCCGGATCGCGACATGACGTACGCGAAGTTTTTCGGATGATCGTCGCGATTGTTGAACGCGACATTGAACACAGCCCGTTCAAACGCCCGCGCCCTCTCGCGTACGTCGTTGGTGCACATGTGCGTCGCGCGCAAGAAGTTCACGTAATCGAGCGCACCCGGCGTTTTGTAATCGGCACCGGTAAACGCCGCAACGCTTTGCATGGGCACGCGCAGACCGTCCAGTCGATCGAAACGCCGGGACGCAAATGCCGCCATCCCGTCAGGCAAATTGAAATGCAGCGTGTCGGGAGTCTCGATGCCGCACATGCGCAAGCACTCGGCGTAGACCATTTCGATCGCGCACACCTCGGGATGCTCGTGCCGAGCGGGGAACTTGACCAACCACGCGTCAAACCCCGCCACCGCGGCCGTGGTAAATGTGCCGGACTGCGGATCACGATAGACCAGCGCCTTTGGCCTGGCGCCTTGCGGCGAGCCGCCGACCTGCAGCAGTCGATGAAGGAATTCGCCGCCGTCACCATCGAGGACGTCCTGGACCTCGGCCGCGAGCCGATCGAGAGGAATATCCGGCTGCGGTGCCCGGATCTCGGGCGCGACGGGCTCGAACGACATGGCGCCCATTGCGTGGTTGCCAATGTACGCCAACCGCTCCAGCGGCCCGATGCGTGCAGCGTTGAGACCGCGGCGTTTGAAGAGGCGGTCCATCAGCAGCATGCCCCATCCGTCGGGCAGCGCGTCATAGACGGGTCCCGGCAATCCAAGGTGGTGGGCCGGAAAGTCCTTGCGCAGCCTCGCCCCATCCAATGGGAGCGCATAAGACGACAGTTCCAGCCCCCTCTTGCGCGCGTCATCGCTGTATTCGAATACGATCAGCGGGCGCCCGGTGATCGCTGTCGTAGAAACCATCGATCCCCACAGCCAGTGTTCCCCCCAGCCGTCGTAATAGACATCGATCCGCTCGATCATTGTTCGTTGCCCCTCTTGACGCGCCGGCGTTTGGCACTTTCTTCGTACCGGCGAACGTCTTCCAGGCTATCGAGCCTCGGCAGGAACAATCCTTCGAGTTCCTTGCTTCGTCCCAGCACCATCGCGACACGGACGACCGTCTCGAGGCTCACATTGCGGCCGGCTTCCAGATTGGACACGGTATTGACGCCGACGCCGGCACGGGCGGCCACGTCGCTCTGCGTCAGCTGCAACGCCAGACGCTCGGTGCGAAGCCGCGCGCAAAGCAGTGCGACGATTTCGTCGGGTTTGCGGAAGCTTAATTCCAACATAGTGGGTCTTGTGTCGCGATATCGCTCATAACTCACAATATTATAGAGTTATGGACGAAGTGCGTGCAAGAAGAGTTATTCCCGCTTGTTGGGTCTTACGGCCGGATTTTCGATGCCAAGCCACTTCATGACGGAATTATGCCTCGCGACCCGTGCGCTTCGCGCATCGGGAAGAAGCAGTCCAAACACGCCAACGCGTGGCGCGGTTCGTCACATTCTCCGATACGTAGATGTGACCTGCCGTGGACCAGCTAGCGAGCAGCCGCCTCCGTCGTGCTGACGGCCGCGATCGCATTCTGCCGCCGCTCCGCCAATTGCTGCGCGAACCGGTACGCGACGAGCGAACCGGCGACGGCCAGCAGCATCGGCACGAGGCTGTCGTGATTCGCGCGCGTGAATTCGAGCACCAGCACGACAGCCGTGATCGGCATCTGCATCGAAGCGGCGAGAAACGCGGTCGCACCGACCAGCGCGCATCCGCCGATCGACGCCCCGGGCCACGCGACGCTCCACAGCCCGCCGAGCACGACGCCGAGCAGCGCGCCGTTCGCGAGACCGGGCGTCAGCAGCCCGCCTTCGGCACCGGCGCGCAGGCTGGCTGCCTCGATCGCCACCTTCAGCACGAGCAGCGTCGCCGCGAGGCCGATCGTCAGCGTGCCGTCGAACCCCAGCGACGCCGGCCCCTTGCCGTTGCCGAGCAACTGCGGAAACCGCATCGCGAGCATGCCGATCACCGCGAAGTTGACCAGCGCGAGCACCGGCAGCAGCCGGCCCTTCGGCGCATCGGCGCGTGCGCGCGTCGTGAGCCGCACGAAGCCGTACGCGGCGAAACCGAACAGCGGCCCGCAGACGATCGACCATGCGGCGAGCGGCGTGCTCGGCACGAACGCCGGCACCGTGTACTGGTGTTCGTTGCCGAGGCCGATCCACGCGACGACGGCCGCGATCGCCGACGTGACCACGGCGACCACCAGCGCGCGCAATTCGAACGTGCCGAGCAGCACTTCGAGCACGAATACCGCACCGCCGAGCGGCACGTTGTAGACGGCCGCGAGGCCGGCACCTGCGCCGCACGCGACCATCAGCCGGCAGTCGGCCGGCGTCAGCCCCGCGCGGTGCGCGAGCTGGCCGGCCAGCAGCGCGCCGATCTCGCGCGGCGCGACTTCACGGCCGAGCGGCGACCCGAGCGCGACCGTGACGATCTGCAGCAGCGCGTGAACCGTCGTGCTGACGAACGGCATCCGCGAATCGGCCGCGCGCACAGCGCGACGGATGCTGACGAGCGGCCGGCCGTAGCGGTACAGCGCCCACCAGCCGCCGCCGGCGACGAGCCCGCAAACGGCGAGCACCGCGACGCGGCGCAGCGGGTCGGCCCGGCTCACGCCCGTGAGGAAGCTCTCGGTGCCGACCGCGTGCGCGAGGCTGTAGCCATACGCGACGTGCTGGATCGCGTGCAGCAGCAGCGCAAGCAGCATCCCGCCGAACCCCGCGCCGACGCCGGTCAGGATCGTGACGGCAGCCATCCGCGCGAACGGACTGGCGAACGGACTGGCGGACGGCGAAGCAGATGCAGGAGCGGACGGGAGATCGAGGCGCATGGAATCGGCGAACGAGAGTCGGAAGGACGGCGCGCACCGCGCACGCCGCTGTCAGGACCGCATCGTAGGCGCCTGCCTCTCATGAGACAAACGTATTTTTTCGATCAACTCATGTGTTTTTCGCATACGACCGATAAGGCGACACCCGGCGGCTCATGCCGCCGTCACCGAATCCGCGTCACTCCGGATACGTGACGCGCTCCGGCTCCCGCCGCATGATTACTTTCCCGTGGCGCACCGACAGCGTGACCTTCGCCTGCCGGCGCACGGCCTCGTAGTCGCTGTCAGCGTCGAGCACGACCAGATTCGCCGGCCGGCCGGCCGCGATCCCGTAACCGTCGCCGAGATGCATCGTCGCCGCGCTGTGATCGGTGACGAAGTCGAGGCAGCGCTGCAGATCCTGGTAGCCCATCATGTGGCAGATATGCAGGCCGGCATCGAGCACGAGCAGGATGTTGCCGTTGCCGAGCGGATACCACGGATCCTTGATCGAATCCTGCCCAAAGCACACGTTCAGGCCCGCGCGGTCGAGCTCCGCGACACGCGTGACGCCGCGCCGCTTCGGAAACGTGTCGAAGCGGCCCTGCAGGTGAATGCTCTCGGTCGGGCACGACACGAAGTTCAGCCCCGCCCGCTTGAGCAGCCGGAACAGCTTCGAGCAGTACGCGTTGTCGTACGAGCCCATCGCGGTCGTATGGCTGGCCGTCACCCGCGCGCCCATGCCGCGCACGCGCGCTTCTTCCGCGAGCACTTCGAGAAAGCGCGAATGCGGATCGTCGGTCTCGTCGCAGTGCACGTCGACGAGGCAGCCGGTGCGCTCGGCCAATTCCATCAGGAAGCGGATCGAGCTGACGCCCTGCTCGCGCGTGTTCTCGAAATGCGGAATGCCGCCGACGACGTCCGCGCCGAGCTCGATCGCCTGCTCCATCAGCGCGCGCCCGCCGTCGAACGACTCGATGCCTTCCTGCGGAAACGCGACGATCTGCAGGTCGATCAGCCCGCGCGCCTCGTCCTTCACTTCGAGCATCGCCTTCAGCGCGGCGAGCGTCGGATCGGTGACGTCGACATGCGTGCGCACGTGCTGGATCCCGTGATCGCGCAGCATGCCGATCGCCGCATGCGCGCGCGTCTTCGTGTCTTCGTGCGTGATCGTCGCCTTGCGCTCGGACCACCGTTCGATCCCTTCGAACAGCGTGCCGCTCATGTTCCAGGCCGGCTCGCCGGCCGTCAGCACGGCGTCCAGATGGATATGCGGCTCGACGAGCGGCGCAATCGCGAGGCGGCCGCCCGCATCGACATCATCGGTACCGACGGGCGCGCGCGGCGCGGCTTGCGCATCGATCCGCGCGATCCTGCCGGCGTCGATGCCGATCGTGAACAGTCCGTCGCGGCCGCGCAGGCGTGCATTGATGAGGTTCATGTCGGTCCAGGCATGGGTGCGGCGCCAGCGCGCCGCGTGGTGGGGAAAACCGGTGTCGGCAACGCGGGCCGCGCCCGCTCAGTCGAAGTATTCGATCGTCAACCCGGTCGCCGCGCTCATCTCGTCGTTCGTCACGTCGCGCACGTGCTTGCCGAACGTCCATACATGCCGGCCGGGATCGCGCGCGCGATACACGCGATCGCCATAGAACGCGTCGGCCGGCGCCTGCAGGATCTCCGCGCCGGCCGCGCGCGCGTGTTCGCAATGCGCGTCGATGTCCGCGTCGTCGGGCAGATGCACGTGGACGTGCTGGGTATTGCGGTCGCCGGTGTCTTGCGGCGACGCGATGAAGTCGGCCCACGTGCCGCCGATCATCACGAGACTGTCGCCGAATTTCATTTCGGCATGCGCGATGTCGCCTTCCGGTGTGGTGACGACGAGCGCACGCGCGAAACCGAATGCACGTTCGAGCCATGCAAGCGCGGCTTTGGGGTCGCGGTAGCACAGCGCGGCACTGAAGGACGGACGGTGATGCGTGCTCATCGATGTCTCCTTGTCTCGGCATGGGTCCGCCCATTCTCCACGCGCACGCGGCGGCGATCAACTCCCCGCCGCGGCGGCGCGCGTGTTGTCAATGCGCGACGCGGCGGCCGCGGCGGCCGTACGCCACGCGTCGCGCGCTCCGCCGAAACGCCCGCCCTTCGGGCGCCGCACCGGATTGTGAACGCCGTGTGACGCACTCTTGCGCGCGTCGCAATGGAGCACTCGCACGCGGGCCGACGGAATCGGCCGCACGCGCCCCTACACTTGCGCCGAACTTTGGTTACCCAGTCCCACACGCAGGAGTCTCCGCATGAACAAAACCCTGGTTGCCGGCGCATGTGCCGCCGCGCTGTTCGCCCCGCTCGCGCACGCGCAGAGCTCGGTCACGCTGTACGGCCTGATCGACGCCGGCATCGCATATACCAACAACGTGAATGGCGCCGCCCAGTGGCGCATGGCGTCCGGCACGATCAACGGCAGCCGTTTCGGCGTGCGCGGCAGCGAAGATCTCGGCGGCGGCCTGAAGGCGCTGTTCGTGCTCGAGAACGGCTTCAACGCGAACAACGGTGCACTCGGGCAGGACGGCAAGCTGTTCGGCCGGCATGCGTACGTCGGCCTGAGCAGCGCCGGCTACGGCACGCTGACGCTCGGCCGCCAGTACGACACGATGGTCGATTTCGTCGCGCCGCTGTCCGCGACGTCCGGCGACTTCGGCGATACGGGCTTCGCGCATCCGTTCGACAACGACAACCTGAACCACTCGGTGCGCATCAACAACGCGGTCAAGTACACCAGCGACACGATCGGCGGCTTCAAGGTCGGTGCACTGTACGGCTTCTCGAACTCGGCGAACTTCGCCGGCAACCGTGCGTACAGCGTCGCCGCGAGCTACACGAACGGCCCGCTGAAGCTGGCCGGTGCTTACCTGCAGATGAACGGCACGAAAGGCTCGACGAGCGCGAGCCCCGGCGCGACCGACGTGGCCGAAGCGAAGAGCGTGAGCCAGGGCGGCTGGTCGGTCGGCGCGGACCGCATGCGCACGTATGGCGGCGGCATCAGCTACGTGTTCGGTCCGGCGACGGTCGGCTTCGTCTATACGCGCTCGCAGTACGACAACACGGGTTCGTTCGGTTCGACCGGCCAGGTCGCGTTCAACAACTACGACGTGAACGTGCGCTATGCGGTGACGCCGGCCGTCAGCCTCGCCGCGGCCTACGTGTATACGGACGGCAGCGTGTCGAACCCGGACAGCAAGCACGGCACCGATCCGAAGTGGCACCAGGTCGACCTGCAGGCCGTGTACAAGCTGTCGCGCCGTACCGACCTGTATGCGGAAGCGATGTATCAGCACGCATCGGGCCGCGGCTACCAGGCGTTCATCAACACGTCGGGCGGCGCATCGAGCACCGCGAACCAGATCGTCGGCACGATCGGCATGCGCACGCGGTTCTGAGCGCCGCCAGGCACGATCCGACCGCACGCCGGCCGCCGGCCATGCCCGTATTGGCTGAGAACGGGCTCGGCCGGCACGGTCGGCACGGTCGGCACGGTCGGCACGGTCGGCACGCATCAATGTTGTGCCATATGGAAAGCTGCCTGCCTGGAATCGGGGTTTTTGCGGCCGCACGCGCTGCATAGACTGGCATCGACGGTTCGGATCGCGCAGCGATCGACGAACCGGCCTCACACCCGTCTACAGGAGAACATCGTGAAATCGCTCGTCGCAACCGCCGCCGCTGCCGTCCTGCTTGCCGCACCGGCGCTGTCGTTCGCGCAATCCGCCAAGTCGCCCGTCACGCGCGCGCAGGTGCTGCAGGAGCTGTACGACCTCGAATCGGTCGGCTACAACCCGTCGCTCGGCGACGCGGGCAACTATCCGGACGATCTGATGGCCGCGCAGGAACGTCTCGCGGCAAAGCGGCTCGCCGAGCACAAGGCTGCGCAAGCCGCATACGGCCCGGCCGGTGCGGGCGCAACCGAATCGGGCGTCGCCGCGAAGCCCGCGCTGTGAACGCATCGCGCAAGACCGCGCCCGCATGACGTGTGTCGTGCGGGCGCGGTTTCCGTCGCGAAAAGCAGTTGGTGACGATGCGGCGGTCAGCGTGCGATCGTGCACGGCACAGCCGCCCGTGCAGCCGCAAAGCTGCGCGTGCCTCAGCAACCGCTGACCGCGACGCGGCGGAAGCACGCGGATGGAATTCGCTCAGGCGGCCTGCGGTTCGCGGCCGATCGCGTTCAGCGTCTCGACGTCGCGCGCGATCATCCCCGGCACCTGCGCACGCAGCATCTCGACCCACGTGCGCACCTTCGCATCGACGAAGCGGCGCGACGGATACAGCGCATACACGTTCATCTTCTGCAGGATGTGGCCGGGCAGCACACGCACGAGCGTGCCGTCCTGCAATGCGTCGATCGCCGAATACAGCGGCAGCATGCCGATCCCGATACCGTCGCGGATCGCGAGCGCGAGCGACTCGGCCGTGTTGGTCTGCACGGGCCCGGCCACGTGGATCTGCTCGACGCCGTCGGCGCCTTCGAGCACCCATTCGTGCGTCGGGAACGCGGGCGTGCAAAGCGTCAGGCATGCGTGCGCGCCGAGATCCTGCGGACGCGCGGGCGCACCGTGGCGCTTCACGTACTCTGGCGACGCGCACAGGATGCTGAAGGTCGAGCCGAGCAGGTGCGACACGAGTTCCGAATCGGGCAGCGACGACGCGGTCACGACGGCCATGTCGCTCGTGCCGTCGAACAGGTCGGGCATGCGCTGCGACAGCGACAGCTCGATCGACACGTCCGGGTACTGCGTGTGATAGCGCGTCAGCGCGGGCATCACGTAATGATGGCCGACGCTCGCGAAGCTGTGCATGCGCAGCACGCCGGCCGGCCGCTCGTGCGCGCAGCTCGCCTCTTCCTCCGCACGATCGACGTCGGCGAGGATCTGGCGGCAGCGCCGCAGATAGCTTTCGCCGGCCGACGTCAGCGCGAGGCGGCGCGTCGAGCGATTCATCAGACGGGTGCGCAGGCGCGCCTCGAGCTCCGACACCGCGCGCGACATCGCGCCCGTCGTGGAATTCAGCGATTGCGCGGCCGCGGTGAAACTGCCCGTCTCGACGACGCGCGTAAACACCCGCATGTTTTGTAGGGTATCCATTCCTGTGAACCACCTGTAGCGGAGCCGCTATTTTCCTCCAGCGGGTGCGGCAGATTGTTACGCGGCCTGCAACTATCGTTTCCCCGCAGCTGCGTTAATGCCCGCGCGCCGCACTCCTACAATCGGCGCCTCATCAGTCGAACGGACCCGTCCGGACGCGCCGCGGCACCGCACGCGCCCTTTCTTTTCATGAAGCCACAACCTGCGATCGAGCGACCTTCCATCGAACCGGCACGATGGAGAACCTGGCTCGATCCGCTTCGCGGCGCCGCGCGCGACTGGGCCGTGAGCGACGGGCTGATCTGGCTGCACCTCGCGAAGACCGTGCTGGCCGCGCTGCTCGCGATGGGCATCGCGATGCGGCTCGAGATGTCGCAGCCGCGCACCGCGATGACGACTGTGTTCGTGCTGATGCAGCCGCTGTCGGGGATGGTGTTCGCCAAGAGCTTCTACCGCGTGCTCGGCACGGCAGCCGGCCTCGTCGCCGCGCTCGCGCTCGGCGGGCTGTTCGCGCAACAGCCGGAGCTGTACATGGCCGGCATCACGCTGTGGATCGGCACGTGTATCGCGCTCGCAGTGCGCAACCGCCACTTCCGCTGGTACGGGTTCGTGCTGGCCGGCTACACGGCCGCGCTGATCGGCCTGCCGGCGGTGATGACGCCGCAGACGCTGTTCCAGTCCGCGCTCACGCGCGCCGCGGAAGTCGCGCTCGGCATCGCGTGCTCGGGCGCGGTCAGCGCGCTGATCCTGCCGCTCAGCTCGGCGAAGGCGCTGATGCGCTCGTTGACCGCCCGCCATGTGAAGTTTCCGGCGTTCGCGGCCGGCGCGCTGTCGGGCGATCTCGCTCGCGGCGATTTCGAACGGCGCTTCGCCGATTTCGTCGACGAGATCGTCGGCTTCGAAGCCAATCGCGCATTCGCGTCGTTCGAGGATCCGCACATTCGCGCGCGCAGCCGCCGGCTCGCACGGCTGAACAGCGAATTCATGAACGCGTGCACGCGGCTGCATGCGCTGCACCAGCTCGTCAGGCGCGTGCGCGCCAACCGGTCGGACGCCGTGCTCGACGCGCTTGCGCCGCACATCGACGGGCTCGCGCAACGGATCACCGCGTTGCGCGACGAACGGCAGCGCGGGATCGCGTCGACCACCGGCGCGCTGCTCGAACTGCGCCGCTTTCACGACGCATTGCCGAAGGCCGCGCGCGCGTCGCGCCGCGCGATCGAGGAGCATGCGGCCGGCGGCCTGCTCGATTTCGATACCGCGATCGAGCTGATGTATCGCTTCATCGGCGAGTATGTCGGTTATGCGGATACCTACGCCTCGCTCGACCGCGACGATCACGCGTTCGAACGCTCGGTCACGCGCTACGCGGTGAAGACCAATTCGTTCTTCGTCGGCTTCGCGTTCCTGCGCACGCTGGTCGCCGTCGGCGCGATGAGCGCGTTCTGGATCGCGTCCGAATGGCCGAGCGGCTCGCTCGCCGTGATCGCCACCGCGATCGCGTGCGCGCTGAGCTCGACGTCGCCGCGCGCGCCGAAGTTCGTTGCGCAGATGGCCGTCGGCGCCGCGTTTGCAACGGCCGCCGGCTACGTGTTCCTGTGCTACGTGTATCCGAACATCGACGGCTTTCCGCTGCTGTGCGCGGCGCTCGCCCCGGTGCTCGGCCTCGGTGCGTTTCTCGCGATGCGTCCGGGCCTGTCCGGCTACGGGATCGGCTTCGCGGTGTTCTTCTGCCTGCTGGCCGGCCCCGACAACACGATTGCGTATACGCCCGAAGTGCTGGTCAACAACGGCTTCGCCGTCGTCGTCGCGATGCTGGCGTGCGCGCTCGTGTTCGCAGTCGTGTTTCCGACCCACATGCCGTGGCTCACGGCGCGCATCGCGCACGATCTGCGCCGCCAGGTCACGCTCGCATGCGACGGCGCACGCGACGGCCTCGCCGCACGCTTCCAGTCGAGCACGCACGACCTGATGGCGCAGCTGCGCACGCTGCTCGTCAAGCGCACGCGCCAGCATCGCGACGCGCTGCGCTGGATGCTGGCGACGCTCGAAGTCGGCCATGCGGTGATCGACCTGCGCGACGAACTGCACGGATTCTGCGCATCCCGACCGCCGCAGACGCTGCGCTGGACCACGTCGGTCGATGCGGTGCTGCACGAGCTGCCGCGCTTCTTCGACGATCCGACGCCCGTGCACCACGCACGCACGCTGAAGTCGGTCAACCTGGCGATCCGCGCCGCGCAGCATGCGCTGCACGCGTGGTACGCGGTGCCCGATGCGCGTCACCGCATGCAGCGCATCGTCGGCTGCCTGCACTTCATCCGCAGCGCGCTGCTCGACAAGGACGCACCGTTCAACCGCCATCGTCATTGACGACAGGAACCGATCGCCCGCGGGCGGCGGGAATCGATGCGTGCGCAACGTGATCCTTGTGCCGATTGGAAATAAGCTCTGCACCCGCGGCGCTTAATCCTTAAGCAGTGCGAGCCTATAGTTTCCTCACTGCCAGCGAGACTGGCACCGACCCAGGAGAAACCGAAATGAAGCCGCTGCACCTCGCCCTCGTTGCCCTGTCGCTCACCGCCGCTGTCGCGCACGCACAGCCCGCGCCGGCCGATGTCGCGCAGCAACCGGCGAACCGCGCCGAAGCCGTCCAGGCCGCCGGTCGCGTCGATCGCAGCCGATCGACGCAGGAAGACCCGAACGCATGCGTGGGCCCCGTCAGCTTCTGCAACGTCTACTTCGGCAGCTGAGCATGACGGCGCGTCGTCACGGCCCGCGCCGCCGCGCGCGCATCGCACGCATCGCATGCGTGCGCGCCCGACGAGCCGGCCGCTCGCCGCAACGACACTGCCTGCCACGCCGCTTCGATTGAAGCGGCGCATGCCGTTTCAGGCGCCGCGTCCCGGCCGCCACCCCACTTCGCGCAGCGCATCGAGCAAGCGCGCCGGCCCGATCCCCTCGACCCGCGCGCCGCGTGACTCGACGTCGGTCCCCGCCACCAGCGCGTTCACGATCGCTTCCTCCACCGCTTCGGCCGCCGCGACGAACAGCGCGGAGATATGGTCGTTGTTCACCATCTTCACGGCCGTCGTCGGTGCGCCTTTGCTGCCGTAGTTCGCGGCCGGCAGCCCGTCGTTGCCGGTCGCGAACGCAAGGAAAATGTCGCCGCTCGAATCCTCGGTGCCGCCACCGACGCGCGCAAGCCCGACGCTCGCACGCTGCGCGAGCCGCGTGCATTGGTGCGGGAGCAGCGGCGCATCGGTCGCGATCGTGACGACGATCGAGCCCATCCCGGCTTCGCCCGGTGCGTCCGGCGCGCGGAACGGCGAATACACGTGCCGCAGTACTTCGCCGACCGGGTAGCCGGCCACACGCAGCATCTCGCGCACGCCGTAGTTCGCCTGCACGAGCGCGCCGACGGTCCAGCCGCCGGCGTCTTGGGCGACTACACGCGACGCGGTGCCGATACCGCCCTTGAACTCGTGGCAGATCATCCCCGTGCCGCCGCCGACGCCGCCTTCCGCGACGGGCCCGGACTGCGCGGCGGCCAGCGCGCGCAGCACGTGCGCGGCGCTCACGTGCTGCCCCCAGATATCGTTGAGCAGGCCGTCGTAAGTTTCCATCACGACCGGCATGCACCAGTACACGCGGCCGGCCGCCGCTTCGCGCTCGTTCGCGACCAGCGCATCGCGCACCGCGCCGACACTGTGCGTGTTCGTACAGGCGATCGGCGTCGTCAGCAGTCCGGCTTCGCGGATCCATTCGAGCCCCGTCGCATCGCCGTTGCCGTTCAGCACGTGCACGCCCGCGAAGCACGGCGAATCGTGCGCGGCGCCCGCCCGCGGCTCGATGACGGTGACGCCGCTGCGGATCGATGCGTCGCCGTTCTCGACGTTCAGCGTGCAATGCCCGACCCGCACGCCCGGGACGTCCGTGATCGCGTTGAAGCGGCCCGGCGTGCCGAGTCCGATGCGGATGCCGAGATCCCTCGTGCGCATGATGCAGTTCCTCCAGTCTTTCGGTGGTTCGGTGGTTCGGTGGGTTAGCGGGTTCAGAGCGCGCGGAACGCATCGCTGTGGCGCGCCCAGACCGCATACATCGCGAGCGCGGCCGCCAGCAGCCCGCCGATGATGATCAGGTCGGTCGGCTTCGTCGCGGTCGCAAGCGTCGTGTACAGCGTGTACGCGGCGCCTGCGACCGCGACGAGCGGCGTGACCGGCCACAGCGGCATCCGGTAATGATGTTCGACGTCGCGGCGCACGAACCGGCTGGCCAGCGCGGCCAGTCCGACGACGAGATAGATCAGCAGCAACAGGTCGACCGTGAACGCGGTCAGCTCGTCGAGGCTCGATACGAACACCAGCCCCGACGACGGCACCGCCAGCGCAAGCGTCGCGAGCCACGGCGATTCCAAGCGCGGATGGATCGTCGAGAATGCGCGGTTGCAGGTGCGCGACCAGAGCGCATGCCGGCCGCTGCTGTACAGCAGGCGCCCCATCGTGATCACGATCGCGATGATCGCGTTGAACACCGACAGGAAGATCCCGCCGCTGACCACGCGCGACACCACCGGGTTGCTCAGCGAGCGCACGACATAGCCGATCGGATCCGCGCTCTTCGTCAGCTCGGTCAGCGACGGCGCGCCGAGCACGATCGCGGTGAGCGGCACGAGCTCGACGACGAGGATCACCAGCAGCGAATAGATCACCGCCTTCGCGACGTTGCGGTTGCCGCCGCGCAGATCTTCCGCCAGATATGCGGCGGAGCCGAAGCCGTTGTAGCAGAAGATCGCCGTGCCGATCGCGGGCACGATCGCGGCGAGCGTCGCCGGCACCAGCGCGGTACCGCTCGCGACGACCGGCGCGACCAGCACGTCTACGCCGCGATGCGGCGAGCCGAAGCCGAGGCCCGCGATCAGCATCAGCACGCCGATCTCGACGACGAGGAACGCGCCGGTGATCCACGCATTCGTCTTGATGTTGAGCATCCCGAGCACGTAGCTGAGCAGCACGATCGTCAGCGCGACCGACTGGTTGCTGAAGTGCGTGCCGAGCGCATTGTTCAGGTACGGCGCGGCGCCGCTCGCGAGCACGGCCGGAATGAACACGCTGACGGACAGCACCGTGACGAAGGTCAGGTAACCGGGCAGCGTGCCGAACACGCGCTTGGCCATCACGTATTCGCCGCCCGCGCTGCGGTGCGCGGCGCTGAGTTCCGCGTAGCACAGCGCGAACGCGAGCGCGAGCACGCCGCCGAGCACGAACGACAGCACCGCGCCGCTGCCGGCCTGCTGGATCGCGAACGGCGCGATCACGAAGATCGAGCTTGCGGGCGTCACGCCCGACACGGTGATCATCACCGCGTCGCGCACGCTGAGCGTCTGCGACAGTGCGCGCGGCCCGTCTTCGCTGGCAGGCGTCGCTTGCAGCGTGCCCGTCGATTCCGACATCATCGCCATTTCGTTCTCCTGTGCTCCTTTGCTGCCGTTTTTTGAACGCCCATACTCGGGCCCGGATCATTGCGTGGCAGTCTAGGAAGCCAAATTCAGGACCGCTATTCCCCCTTCGTGTTACGCCCTCCGGTGGTGGTATGGATCGACTCTTCTCCGAAATCGCGATGCATCACGCGCTCGGCCGCGCGATCGATCATCTGGGCCAGCCGCGCTTCTGGCGCTTCCTGGTGCTGCTGCTCAACGAGATGGTGCCGTTCGACAACGCGCTCGCGACCGCGATCGGCCGCGACGGCGTGCCGCTCGTGCTCGAAGAATACGACACGGGCGGCACCGACGGCGCGTCGCCGGTGCCGCTTTACCTCAACGGGTTATATCTGCTCGATCCGTTTCTGCAGGCCGCGCACGACGGGCTCGCCGACGGCTGCTACCGGCTCGAGGAAGTCGCGCCCGACCTGTTCCGGCAAAGCGAATATTTCCTGAGCTACTTTCGCGACGCGGTCGGCGACGACGAAATCCAGATCCTGTTGCGTCCGCACCGCGACCTGCTGCTGTCGCTGTCGCTCGGCGCGGCCACGCGCTTCGACGTCGAGCCGCTCGGCAAGCTGACGGCCGCGATGCCGTGGGTGCTCGCGACGATCCGCCAGCACTGGCGGCTGGTCGGCGATGCCGCGCGCGCGACGCCCGACGACGATCTCGGCGCGCGCGTCGAGCGGGCGCTCGCGCGCTTCGGCGCGGGCGTGCTGACCGATCGCGAGATGGCGATCGCGCGAATGGTGCTGCGCGGCAATTCGTCGAAGGCGATCGCGGAGCGGCTCGCGATTTCACCGGAAACGGTGAAGGTGCACCGGCGGCATCTTTACGCGAAGCTCGGGATTTCGTCGCAGCCCGAGCTGTTTTCGCGATTCATTCAGGCGCTCGGCGAGGATGCGGCCGGCTAGGCGTGTCGATGCCGGGGAGCGCCGTCAGCGAGCCGATTCGATGAATCCGCCATCGGGCGCGTGGTGCGGCACGTACCAGCCGAAATACACCTCGGCCTCGACGATTCGCCCGTCGCGCACGCGCAAACGTTCGGCATTCCGGAAGCGCCTGCCGGCGGTCGTCGCGGCTTCGTACACGACGAACACGTATTCGCCGTGCACCGCCACGTCGACGAACTCGAAACCGGCGAGCATCGAGCTGTTCGGCCAGCAGCGCGCCAGATACGCGTCGCGGTCGAGCCGGTTGTCGAGCGGGCTCGTGAAATGAAAGTCCGGCGCGATCAGCGCTTCGATCGCGTCGCGGTCCTTGTCGACGTACGCGCGATAGCTCGCACGCGCTACGTCACCGGGATCGTCAGGCATCGTCGTTACCTCCGCGAAGTATCGGCGTGTGCGCAGCGGCCTGCGCCGCACCGACGCATCGATGAAACGAATTCGGGCAGCACGGGCGTGAACGGCCGGGCCGCGTGCGCAGATATGCGCGCACGCGCGGCCCGATGCGATTCGCGAAAACCGCACCGGCCGCCCCGCCTATTCCCCGCGCGCGACCCCGCGACCTGCAGCATCGCCGCGCCGACGCCGCGGTTGCCCGTTTCCGCACGCGCGGGCATGATGTCCGCCAGCGTGCGGGCGGCGCCGATCCGCGCTGGCGGTCGCCGGCAGCACGACCGGCATGCCGCGGACACGCCGCCGCCCGCATCATCGAGAGCAATCCGCGTGCCGCTCCCGGCCGCTCCTTCACCGACGCCATGTCACTACGCGCATTCAGAACGCTGGTCGCGATCGCCCGATACCGGACCTTCGCGCGCGCCGGCGAAGCGATCGGCCTCACGCAGTCGGCCGTGAGCCTGCAGATCAAGTCGCTCGAAAGCGAATACAACGTTCAGTTGTTCGACCGTTCGCGCCGCCAGCCGGTACTGACCGAAGCCGGCAACATCCTCGTCGCGCAGGCCGAACAGGTGCTCGCGATGGTCGACCGGATTCCCGATGCGCTCAGCGACGAGAAGAAACTCGTCGGCCGGTTGCGGATCGGCGCGATCCAGACCGCGCTGTCCGGCCCGCTGCCCGATGCGCTGCTCGCGCTGCGCGACGCGCATCCGTCGTTGCGCGTGCACGTTTCGGCCGGCATGTCGGCCGAACTGGCGAACCGCGTCGCGGCGGGCGAACTCGACGCGGCGATCACGACGCGCCCGGTGCGCCCGCATCCGGCCGAGCTCACGTGGACCACGCTGTACGAAGACCGCTTCTGGCTGCTCGCGCCGCCGCAATACGCGGAGCGCGACGCCGGCACGCTGCTCGACGCGTTGCCGTTCATCCGCTTCGACGCGCAGGCGTGGGCCGGCCGGATGATCGCGGCCGAACTGCGCCGCATCGGCGTGCGCGTACGCGAGGAGATGGTGCTCGACAGCGCGGAAACGATCGCGCGGATGGTCGCGCGCGGCCTCGGCGCGGCGGTCGTCGCGCTGCCCGACGCGACGCTCGCGCGACTGCCGCCCGTCACGCGCTTGCCGTTCGGCGAGCCGCAGATGGGCCGCGCGGTCGTGCTGCTCGAACACCGGTCGCGGCCGGCCGAGCGTTTCGCACGTGCGCTGGCCGCCGAAGTCACCGCGTCATCGATGAGAATTTCTCATTGAAGACCCGATAATTAACCATTATTCCTGCTGCATCCGCGTGTTAACTTGGCGGCACCGTCACTCTTTCGATTGCGTGCCGCCATGTCGCCTGCCGGATGGATTCCCGCTTCGTTCCGCTGTTCCGCCTGCCGGCCCTCCCGCCCGCTCGGCCCCGTCCGTCCGAAGGCACGCCGATGATCGGTCCGATCCTGCTCGCGCTCGCGCCGGTCGCGCTGCTGGTCGCGTTCGGCCACGGCCTGCGGCGCACCGGCTTCATCGCCGATGCGTTCTGGCCGCACGCGGAGCGCCTCTGCTATTACGTGCTGCTGCCCGCGCTGTTCGCCGACGGTCTCGCGAATGCGCGGTTGCAGGCGTTGCCCGTCGTGCCGCTCGCGGCGGCGCTGGTCGGCTCGACCGTGCTCGTCGCGGCGCTTCTTCTGCTGGTCCGCCGCTTCGTGCCGGTCGACGGCGCCGGCTTCACGTCGGTGTTCCAGGGCGCGGTGCGCTTCAACAACTATGTCGGCACGGCGCTCGCGGCCGGACTGTTCGGCGCGCACGGGATCGCGCTCGCGGCCGTGTGCGTCGCGGCAATCGTGCCGACCGTGAACCTGATGTGCGTGCTGGTCTTCGCGCGCTACGGGGAAACGCGGCTCGGCGCGTGGGCACTCGTGCGCCAGATCGAGTCCAATCCGCTCGTCGTCGGCTGCGCGCTCGGGATCGCGATGCAGGCCGCCGGTGTCGCGTTTCCGGCCGCGGTCGAGCCGGCCGTGCGCGCGCTCGGCGCCGCGTCGATGCCGCTCGGCCTGCTGTGCGTGGGCGCGGCGCTGAAGTTCGATGCGGCGCGCGGCTGGATGCCGCCGATGTGCATCGCATCGGCGTTCAAGTTCATGGCGATGCCGCTCGTCACGCTCGCAGCCGGCCGCCTGTTCGGGCTCGGCGATGCCGCGCTGACCATCGCGCTGCTGTTCCAGGCGCTGCCGACGTCGTCCTCGTCGTACATCATGGCCCGGCAGCTCGGCGGCGACGCGCCGCTGATGGCCGGCATCACCGCGTTCCAGACGATTGCCGCAGCGCTCGCGATGCCGGTCGTGCTGAGCACGCTCGCGTCGGCGCCGGGGTTGCGCTGACGGCCGGCATCGGTGCGCCGATTCAACAAGAACAGGATCGGCGACAGCCGCAGCAATCGCGACCGAACCCGTATGAATTCGACCGTCGCGCGGATCGGCGCCTGTCGGCGTTCGATCGCCGTGCGCACATTGCAGTCGCGCGTTCGCGATCGCGGGCGTCGCGCTGACCAATCGCGCGCAACGCCCATGTTCGGCTTCGCACCACTTCGGGGACGGATGTCGAATTCCCCCGCCCGCCCGCAATGGCCATGTCGTTGCACGAGACATACGCATCGCCGATACGCCCCCGGTTCTGCTCGCAGCCCCGCCAAAAACCGCCTATGGTGAAAGAAGCGGGTCGTTCCGCCGCCATTCGACTTCGCGTCGCTCGCACCGGCGGCCACGGCGCCGCGTTCCGGCACCATTCCCCGCGATCGTGCGCACGCCCGGCCGTGCATGCGATCGCGCCGCCAACCGGACTATCAGGAGGGCCTCATGAAAGCCGTGCTGCTCGTCAGTTCCGCCGTACTCGCCATGGCGTCGGTTTCGGCCTCGGCACAAGGCTCGATCACGAAAGCCGAAAACGGTGCGCTCGTCGCCGCGAACGGGATGACCGTCTATTCGTTCGACAAGGACAAGCCCAACGCCGGCACCAGCGCCTGCACGGGCCAATGCGAATCTCTGTGGCCGCCGTACAAGGCCAGCGCGACCGACGTCCCGGTCGGCCCGTACACGATCGTCAAGCGCGACGACGGCAGCCCGCAATGGGCGTACAAGGGCAAGCCGCTGTATTTCTTCTCGAAGGACATGAAACAGGGCGACCGCAACGGCGACAACTTCAAGAACGTGTGGCACGTGGTCGCGCCATAAGCGTTCGTTCCACGCGTTGCGCGCCGGCACACCCGCCGCGCGCGTAAAAAAGCCCGCCCCGATCGCGAATCGGGGCGGGCCTGTGCGCGTGCGTGCCGGCTGCAGCGATCGCGCTGCTGCCGGGCCGTGCGTCAGCGGTTCGACGGGAAGCTGAACACCGTGCCTTCGCGCACGCCGGCCGACGGCCAGCGCTGCGTGATCGTCTTGCGCTTCGTGTAGAAACGCACCGCATCCGGGCCGTACGCGTGCAGGTCGCCGAACAGCGACCGCTTCCAGCCGCCGAACGAGTGGTACGCGACCGGCACCGGCAGCGGCACGTTGATGCCGACCATGCCGATCTGGATGTTGTCGCTGAAGTAGCGCGCCGCTTCGCCGTCGCGCGTGAACAGGCACGTGCCGTTGCCGTATTCGTGCGCGTCGATCAGCGCCATCGCGTCGTCGAGCGACTTCAGGCGGATCACGCCGAGCACCGGCCCGAAGATCTCGTGCTGATAGATCGGCATGCCGGGCTTCACGTTGTCGAACAGGCACGGGCCGAGGTAGTAGCCGCCGTCGTGGCCGTCGACCTTCACGCTGCGGCCGTCGACGACGAGCGTCGCGCCCGCTTCCACACCCGCTTCGACGAAGCTCGTCACCTTCTCGAAATGCTGTTTCGTGACGAGCGGCCCCATGTCGACGCCGGCGCCGCTGCCCGGGCCGACCTTCATCTTCGCGATCTCGGCCTTCAGCCCTTCGACCACCTTGTCGCCCGTTTCGTCGCCGATCGCGACGACCAGCGGAATCGCCATGCAGCGCTCGCCGCACGAACCGTACGCGGCGCCCATCAGCGCGTTCACCGCGTTGCCGATGTCGGCGTCGGGCATCACGACCGCGAAATTCTTCGCGCCGCCGAGCGCCTGCACGCGCTTGCCGTGCGCGCAGCCGGTCGAGTAGATGTATTCGGCGATCGGCGTCGAGCCGACGAAGCTCACGGCCTTCACGCGCGGATCGGTCAGGATCGTGTCGACCGCTTCCTTGTCGCCGTTCACGACGTTCAGCACGCCCGGCGGCAGTCCGGCCTCGAGCGCGAGCTCGGCCATGCGCAGCGTCGACGACGGCGTGCGCTCGGACGGCTTCAGCACGAACGTGTTGCCGCATGCAACCGCCATCGGCCACATCCACAGCGGCACCATCACCGGGAAGTTGAACGGCGTGATGCCGGCGGCGACGCCGAGCGCCTGGAACTCGCTCCACGAATCGATCGCGGGGCCGACGTTCTTGCTGTGCTCGCCCTTCAGCAGCTCGGGCACGTATGTCGCGTATTCGACGTTCTCGATCCCGCGCTGCAGTTCGCCCATCGCATCGGCCAGCACCTTGCCGTGCTCGGCAGTGATGAGCGCGCACAGTTCTTCTGCATGCTCCTCTAGCAGCGTCTTGAAGCGGCTCATCACGCGGGCGCGCTTCAGCGGCGGCGTGTTGCGCCATGCGGGGAACGCGGCCTGCGCCGAGGCGATCGCGGCTTCGACGGTCAGCTTGTCGGCGAGCGCGACGCTCTTGTGCGATTCGCCCGTCGCCGGATCGAACACCGGCTGGACGCGGCTGCCGCCGTCGACGCGCTTGCCGTCGATCAGGTGGCCGACGGTGGAGGTTACGTTGCTGTCGTGTTTCATGTTTCGGGCTCTTTCGTGAATTCGGTTTTCGCTTGGGGACGCGCGGCGGCTCAGTCCACTTCGTTCAGTGCGTCGGACAGCGCGTTGATCAGGTTGTCGATCTCGCGCTTCTCGGCGATGAACGGCGGCGCGAGCTGGATCGTGTCGCCGCCGTAGCGCACGTAGAAGCCCTTCGCCCAGCAGCGCATCGCGATCTCGTACGGGCGCCGTGCGGGCTCGCCCGGCAGCGCCGCGATCGTCAGGCCGGCCGCCAGTCCGTAGTTGCGGATGTCCGCGATGTGGCGCTGGCCCTTCAGCCCGTGCACGGCCGCCTCGAAATGCGGCGCGAGATCGCGCACGCGGGCCACCGCGTCTTCCTTCACGAGCAGGTCGAGCGCCGCGACGCCGGCCGCGCATGCGACCGGGTGCGCCGAGTACGTATAGCCGTGCGGGAACTCGAGCATGTACTCGGGGCCGCCCGCAGCCATGAACGTGTCGTAGATTTCCTTCGTCGCGATCACGCCGCCGAGCGGCTGCGCGCCATTCGTGACCTGTTTCGCGAAGTTCATGATGTCCGGCACCACGCCGAATGCGTCGGCGCCCGTCATCGCGCCGGCACGGCCGAAGCCCGTGATGACTTCGTCGAAGATCAGCAGGATGTCGTGCGCGGTACAGATGTCGCGCAGGCGCTTCAGATAGCCTTTCGGCGGGATGACCACGCCTGCCGAGCCCGAGAACGGCTCGACGATCACGGCCGCGATGTTCGATGCGTCGTGCAGCGCGATCAGGTCGAGCAGACGGTCGGCCAGGTCGGCCCCGTTTTCCGGCATCCCGCGCGAGAACTTGTTTTCGGCAAGCTGCGTGTGCGGCAGGAAGTCGGCGTCGATCCCCTGGCCGAACAGCTTGCGGTTCGCGCCGATCCCGCCGACCGAGATGCCGCCGTAGTTCACGCCGTGATAGCCCTTCTCGCGGCCGATCAGGCGCGTCTTCGTACCCTTGCCCTTCGCGCGCCAGTAAGCGCGGGCCATCTTCAGCGACGTGTCGGCCGCCTCCGAGCCCGAGCCGGTGAAGAACACGTAGTCGAGGCCGGCCGGCGTCAGGTCCTTGATCTTGTTCGCGAGCTCGAACGACTTCGGATGGCCGAACTGGAATGCCGGCGCGTAGTCGAGCTGCGCGACCTGGCGGCTCACGGCCTCCGTGATTTCCGCGCGGCCGTGACCGAGGCCCGTGCACCACAGCCCCGACAGGCCGTCGAAGATCTTGCGGCCTTCGCCGTCCGTGTAATACGCGTCCTTCGCCGACACGATCATGCGCGGGTCGGACTTGAACTGGCGGTTCGCGGTGAACGGCATCCAGTGGGCGTCGAGCCACGCGGCGTCGGTACGGAGGTTCGTCTCTTCGTGCTGTTTGGCGATGGTCGTATCGGTCATGTCGGTCGGCGCGGCGCGCCCCTCCTCCTCGGGTTGATGTTGCGCATTGTCGGGACGTCAATTAGTCTTTTGAATATCGCAATATCAATGTTCACTTGCGCAACTATGCAAGCAAAGAAACCGAAGAGCCGCGCACTGCTCGGGCAGCTCAGCGACATGGACCTGCGGCTGCTGCGGGTCTTCAAGGGCGTCGTGCAATGCGGCGGGATGGCGGCGGCCGAGCTGGAGCTGAATATCGGCATCTCGACGATCAGCCGCCACGTGAAGGATCTGGAAACGCGCCTTGGGCTCGTGCTGTGCCGGCGCGGCCGCGCGGGCTTCACGCTGACCGCCGAGGGGCAGACCGTCTACGAGGAAACGCTGCGACTGCTCGCGTCGATGGAAGCATTTCGCAGCAGGATCGACGGCATTCACGACAAGATGGGCGGAGAACTGCACGTCGCGGTGTTCGACAAGACGGCCACCAACGCGAACGCGCGGCTCGGCGACGCGATCCGCCAGTTCGCGGACGAGGCGCCCGACGTCGCGCTGAACCTGCACGTCGCGTCGATCAACGAGGTCGAGCGCGGGATCATCGACGGCAGCTATCAGGTCGGGATCATTCCCGCGCACCGCAATTCGGGCAGCCTCGTGTATTCGGAACTGTTCGACGAGCGGATGCTGCTGTACTGCGGCCGCCAGCATCCGCTGTTCGACGCGCCGCACGGCAAGCTCACGTGGACGACGATCCGCAACCACGCGTTCGCCGGGCTCGGCTTCCATTCGCCGAACATGGAGTTGAGTCACCGCGCGAAGCTCACGCGCAGCGCGACCGCGTCCGACCAGGAATCGATCGCGACGCTGATCCTGTCGGGCCGCTACCTCGGCTTCCTGCCCGACCATTACGCGGAAAGCTTCGAGAACAAGGGCTTGATGCAGCCGATCGCGCCGCACCGGTTCAACTACCGGTGCCGGTTCGTGAGCCTGCTGCGGCGCTCGCCGCGGCCGTCGCGGGCGGCGCTGCTGTTCCAGTCGTGCCTCGACGCCGCGCATGCGGCGGCGCGGCCGGCCGGCGACGGCGGCGACGCGTAGCAGCCCGGCTCAGGCTTCACCGGCGCCGCTGCCGGCTTGCGACTGACGTCGCATCCGCACCAGGAAACAGACGGCGACCAGCGCGGCCGCGAACCCGGACGCCGCGCCCACCCCGAGCGCCCAGCGCGGGCCGAGATGGTTCGCGACCCACCCCGCGACCGGCGCGCCGATCGGCGTGCCGCCGAACGCAACGGCGAGCCGCAGCGCCATCACGCGGCCGCGCATCGCCGGCTCGGTCGACAGCTGCATCAGCGCATTGGTCGACGTGGTGAACGTCATCGCGGCGATCCCGGTCAGCACGAGCGCCGCCGCGAACAGCCAGTAGCCGGGCGCAACCGCACCGAGCGTGCAGCCGATTCCGAACACGGCGGCGCCGATCCACAAGTGCCGGAACAGCGGCCGTTCGCGGCGCGCGGCGAGCAGCGCGCCCGTGATCGTGCCGACCGCCATCATCGACGACAGGATGCCGAAGCGGCGCGCATCGACGTGGAACACGCCTGCTGCCATCGTCGAGATGAACAGCGGGAAGTTCAGCCCGAACGTGCCGATCAGGAACAGCATCACGAGCGTCGCTTTCAGGTCCGGCCGATGCCAGACGTAGCGGAACCCGTCGAGCAGGCTTCCTCGCGTGCGGCCGGCACGCACGTTCTCGCGCAATTCGTCGGCGCGCAGCAGCGACAGTGACGCGAGCACCGCGACGAAGCTGACGCCGTTGAGCAGGAACGCCCAGCCCGTGCCGACCGACGCGATGACGAAGCCGGCCGCCGCCGGCCCGATCATCCGCGCGGCGTTGAACGACGTCGAATTGAGCGCGACCGCGTTGGCGAGCTCGCGGTCGCCGACCAGTTCCGCGACGAAGGTTTGCCGCACCGGCGCATCGAACGCCGACGCGCAGCCGAACAGGAACGCGAACAGATATACATGCCACAGCTGCACGACGCCGGTGACCGTCAGCAGCCCGAGCGCGATCGCGAGGCCGCCCATCAGCGCCTGCGTCGTCATCAGCAGCCGGCGCTGGTTGAAGCGGTCGGCCGCATAGCCGGTCCATGGCAGCAGCAGGAGCTGCGGGCCGAACTGCAGCGACATCACGATGCCGACGGCCGACGCGTCATGGTGCGTGAGTTGCGTGAGCACCAGCCAGTCCTGCGCGGTGCGCTGGATCCACGTGCCGACGTTGGACACCAGCGCGCCGGCTGCCCACACGCGGTAGTTGAAACTGCGCAGCGAGCGGAACACGCCCGCGGCCGGCACGCTCATGGCCGCTCCGGGCGCGCGGCGTCCCGGAATTCGGCAAGCCGCTGCAGCAACTGCACGGCCGACGCAAGTTCGGCCTGCTCGTGCGCGGACAGCTGCACGTGCAGTGCGCGGAACAGCCAGTCGTCCTTCGCCGCGCGATTGGCCTGCAGCCGCTCGCGGAACGCGGGCGTGAGCGCGATCAGCGTCTGCCGGCCGTCGGTCGGATCGGGCGCACCGCTGACCGCGCCGATCGCTTCGAGCGTCGCCACCGTCGTGCGCATCGACTGCGGGCGCACGCTTTCCGCGCGCGCGAGTGCGGACACGGTCGCGGGGCCGTCGCGGTCGAGCCGCAGCAGGACCGACTTCTGCGACGACGTGAGGTCGTTCGGATGGGTTTGCTCGCGCATCCGGCGCATCAGCTTGCTGACCGAGATGCGGAGTTCGCCGGCGAGACCGGCAAGGTGCGCTGCTTCGGGAGACGACGATTGCGTGTTCATTCGTTCACGGTAGCATATATACAGTCTAACTGTACAGTTTGCCTGTAAATATAGCATGCACGTGCAAGCTCGGCCGCTCATGCGATCGATCCCCGTTCTGCCGCCCGATCGCGCTCTGCGATAATGCGCACTTCCCGTTTCCGCTCCGCCTTTCGCCATGACGCAGCCGTCCGCCCCGCTCTCCACCGACCTGCCGCCGATTTCGTGCCTGCCCGGCGACGCGCTGCCGTGGCTGCCGATGAGCGCGGACCTGCCGGGGCTCGCGATCAAGTATCTGCATATCAATGCGGCGGAAGACACGCTGACCGCGCTGCTGAAGATGCCGGCCGGCGGCACGCTGCCGCGCCACCGTCACGACGGCGAGGTGTTCGTCCATACGTTGCAGGGCGCGTGGCGCTACCGCGAGTACGCGTGGATCGCGCAGGCCGGCTCGACGGTGCTGGAGCCGGCGGGGTCCGTGCATACGCCGGAAACGCTCGGTGCGCCGGGAGAAGACGTGATTACGCTGAACGTGATGCGCGGCGACCTCGTGCTGCTCGACGACGACGGTCGCGAGACCGCGCGCGAAAATTGCCGCGTCGCGCTGCTGCGCCAGCGCAAGCATGCGCGCACGGCGCCGCACGACGCGACGGCGTTCGTCACGCGCTGAGACGCGCGTATCGGGCGGTCATCAGGCCGTTTCCCGCTCGTCGGCCCGCGCTTCGCGCCGCACCGCCTGCGGCGGCACGCCGAACCCGCGCACGAACGCGTCGCGCAGGTGGCGCCGGTCGCGAAAGCCGTTCTCCTTCGCGATCACGTCCAGTGAATGCCGGCTCTGCTCGATCATCAATCGCGCGGCTTCGAGCCGCAGCCGCTCGATCGCTTTCGCCGGCGACTGCCCGGTCTCGAGCGTGAACACGCGGCTGAACTGGCGCGGGCTCAGGTGGACCGCGGCGGCGAGTTCCTCGACGGTCAGCGCGCGGCTCAGGTTCTGCCGCGCATAGTTCAGTGCGTTCTGGATCCGGTCGGATTTGGGCGCGAGATCGAGCATCTCCGAGTGCTGCGACTGGCCGCCCGCGCGGCGCTGGTGCATCACGAGCTTGCGCGCGACCGTGCGCGCGGCGTCCGCGCCGAGATCCTTCTCGACCATCGCGAGCGCGAGGTCGAGGCCGGCCGTCATCCCGGCCGACGTCCAGATCGGACCGTCGACGATGTAGATCCGGTCCTCCTCGACGCGAATATCCGGAAAGTGCTGCTGCATGGCGCGGCCGTACGCCCAGTGCGTCGTCGCGCGGCGCTGCGCGAGCAGCCCCGCCTCGGCGAGCACGAACGCGCCCGTGCAGATGCCGGCGATCCGCCGCGCACGCGCGTTCGTGCGGCGCAGGAACGCGACGACGCCGGCCGGCGGCGGCGACGCGAGCGGATCGTTGACGCCCGCGACGATCCACGTATCGACGTCGATGCGCCGCCCGCGCAGCGCGCGCGTGGCGACCGGCAGCCCGAGCGACGAGCGCACGTCGCCGCCGTCGACGGAATAGTTGTCCATCGCGTAGAACGGCTCGCCCGCGCCCAGGTTCGCGTACTCGAACACGGACTGCGCGGCGAGCGCCATGATCTGGAAGCCGTCGCTGATCAGGAAGCCGATTCGGTGCATGCAGGTCTCCGGTGCCGGGGCGTCGCGATCGTCATGTTCGTCGCGCTCGACCCGATGTCCGAAATCATACCCATCTACGTCATTTGTGTCGCCGCGATTCGACGCCAGAATGCAGTCACGCACTCACTTTTCCCGACACGGAGCGACATCATGACTGAAGCACATCGCGGTACCGCCGTCATTACCGGCGCATCGTCCGGCATCGGCGCGATCTACGCCGACCGGCTCGCGCGCCGCGGCTACGACCTGATCCTGGTCGCGCGCAACCGCGACCGGCTCGCGGCCCTCGCCGAGCGCATCACGAACGACACGCAGCGCAGCGTCGAGATCGTCGGCGCGGACCTCAACGACCGAGCGGCGCTCGCCGCCGTCGAGGCGAAGCTGAAGCAGGACGCGAGCATCACGCTGCTCGTGAACAATGCGGGCATCGGCACGCATGCGGCGCTGCTCGACAGCGACGTCGATGCGATGACGCGCATGATCGACCTGAACGTGACCGCGCTCGCGCGGCTGACGTACGCGGCCGTGCCCGGCTTCGTCGCGCGCGGCCGCGGCGCGGTGATCAACATCTCGTCGATCGTCGCGATCTCGCCGGAAACGCTCAATGGCGTGTACGGCGGCAGCAAGGCGTTCGTGCTCGCATTCAGCCAGTCGCTGCATCACGAGCTCGCCGACAAGGGCGTGCAGGTGCAGGCCGTGCTGCCCGGCGCGACGGCCACCGAGTTCTGGCAGACCGGCGGCCTGCCGGTCGAACACCTGCCGAAGGAGATCGTGATGTCGGCGTCGGATCTCGTCGATGCGGCGCTGGTCGGCTTCGAGCGCGGCGAACTCGTGACGATCCCGTCGCTGCATGCGGCCGACGAATGGGATGCGTACGAGGCCGCGCGGCGCACGATGGCGCCGCATTTGTCGACGGATACGCCGGCGCCGCGTTACGCGGTTGCGCGCTAGTCGGGCGGTAGCCGCGTCACGGCCCAGGTTGTCCGGGGCGCGACGCGGACTGCGTACAGCCGGTCGTTGCTGGCTTCGGCAGAGCGATTGAGACCGTGGCGGCTCGAATCCCGCGCGTTGCCGATGGATCGGCACAGGTGCTGGCGCGACGGGACACGGCCGCATCCGCGGTCGACATGTATAGGGTTCAGCTGCACCCGCCGCAGTGCATGCGCCGCGTCGGCGCATCAACCGATCAACGCGCCCCTTGCGCCGTCTCGAGCGAAGTCGCGCGCACGCCCACCAGCATTGCAATCGCACATGCGGCCAGCAGCCCGGCGATCATCAGCATCGCCGAATCCATGTTGCCGGTGCGCGTGCGGATCACGCCGACGATCCACGGCGTGATCATCCCGCTCGATACGCCGATGCTGCTGATCAGCGCGATCCCGCCGGCCGCGCCGGCCCCCGCGAAATACGCGGACGGCACGGCCCAGAACACCGGATGCGCGGCGAAGATCAGCATCGCCGCGAGCGACAGCAGTGCCATCATCGCGACGATGCTCGGCAGGTGCAGCGTCAGCAACGCAAGCGCCACCGCGCCGCCGAACGCGCACGCGGCGAAGTGCCGGCGACGTTCGCGCTTGCGGTCCGAACGACGCGCAATCGCGATCAGGCCGGCCGCGCCGATCGCGTTCGGCACGATCGACAGCAGGCTGATATGGACGACGTCGTGGATGCCGAACTCGCGAATCATCAGTGGCATCCAGAACAGCAGCATCAGCAGCGCGGTCGTCAGCGAGAAATAGATGAACGCGAACAGATAGGTGCGCGGCGCGGCCAGCACCTGCCGCAGCGACGAAGCCGTGTGCGCGGGCGCATCGGCGCGATCGGCGGCCAGGTCGGCCGCGAGCCGCTGCCGGTCGTCGTCGGACAGCCAGCGCGCGTGTTCGGGGCGGTCGCACAGCCAGAACCACGCGATCACGCCGAGCAGGATCGCGGGCGCGCCCTCGATCGCGAACATCCATTGCCAGCCGTGCAGCCCGAGCACGCCGGACATCCCGCGCATCAGCCAGCCCGACAGCAGCCCGCCGACCATCCCGGCCACCGCGACGCCCGCATAGAAGATCGACAGCACCGACGCGCGCCGGCGCGCCGGATACCAGTACGTCAGATAGAACACCACGCCCGGGAAGAAGCCGGCTTCGAACAGCCCGAGCAGGAAGCGCAACACATAGAAGTGCTTCGCGCTGTCGACGGCAATCATCGCGACCGACACCGCGCCCCACAGGAACATGATCCGCGCGAACGTGCGGCGCGCGCCGAAGCGGCGCAGCAGCGCGTTGCTCGGCACCTCGAACAGCACGTAGCCGACGAAGAACAGCACCGCGCCGAGGCTGTACATCGCATCGGTCAGGCCGAGGTCCTGCCGCATCTGCAACTGCGCGAAGCCGATGTTGCTGCGATCGAGGATCGACACGATGTAGCAGATGAACAGGAACGGCACGATCCGCATGCCGATGCGGCGGTACAGCGCGTCGTTGTCCGACGCGGGGGAGCCGGACGCAGCCGCGTGCGCGGCGTCCGCTTGCAGGGGGATTGACATCGACCGTCTCCTCGTTGGATGCGAATACGGGCCGGACACGAAACGCGATGCCGATCACCGCCGCCCGCCGGCGGCGACCGGCCGTGGCTCACGCGCGCGGCGCGGATTCGCCCTTCACGCCGAGCATCAGCGCGGCGCCGCTCAGCGCGAGCAGCGCGGCGAGCAGGTACACCGCGAGATCCATGCTGCCGGTGCGCGTGCGGATCAGCCCGATCACCCACGGGCTGACGATCCCGCTCGTGATCCCGATGCTGCTGATCAGCGCGATCCCGGCCGCGGCGGCATTGCCCGACAGGTAGCGCGTCGGCACCGCCCAGAAGATCGGCAGCGCGGCGAAGATCAGCGTCGCCGCGATCGACAGGCACGCGAGCATCGCCGCGAAGCTGTGCAGGTGCAGCGTCAGTGCGGCCAGTGCGAGCCCGCCGCCGATCGTGCAGCACGCGAAGTGCTTGCGGCGCTCGCCGGTGCGGTCCGAGCGGCGCGCGATCAGGATCAGCCCGATCGCGCCGACCGCGTTCGGCACGACCGTGTACAGGCTCACGGCGACGACGTCGGTCACGCCGAAGTCGCGAATCATCAGCGGCATCCAGAAATTGAGCGTCAGCGATGCGCAGGTCAGCGAGAAGTAGATGAACGCGAACAGATAGACGCGCGGGTTCGCGAGCGCGGCGATCAGGCTGCGCTTGTCGTGCGCGCCGTGCGCATGCCCTTCGGCGCACAGCGCCGCGACGCGCGCCTTTTCATCGGACGTGAGCCACGCGGCATCCTGCGGCCGATCGACCAGGTACGTGAACGCCAGGAACGCGAGCACGATCGCCGGCGCGCCTTCGATCGCGAACATCCACTGCCAGCCGTGCAGCCCGAGCACGCCGCTCAGGTCGCGCATGATCCAGCCCGACATCAGGCCGCCCAGCACACCCGCGACCGCGACGCCCGCAAAGAACACCGAGATCGCCGCCGCGCGCCGGTTCGCCGGGAACCAGTAGGTCAGGTACAGCACGATGCCCGGAAAGAAGCCGGCCTCGAACACGCCGAGCAGGAAGCGCAGCACGTAGAAATGCGACGACTGCGACACGAACATCATCCCGGTCGACGCGAGGCCCCACAGCAGCATGATCCGCGTGAACGTGCGGCGCGCGCCGAAGCGCGCGAGCAGCAGATTGCTCGGCACCTCGCAGCACACGTAGCCGACGTAGAACACCGCGGCGCCGAGGCCGTACATCGCATCGCTGAAGCCGAGATCGTGCTTCATCTGCAACTGCGCGAAGCCGATGTTGATGCGGTCGAGGAACGACACCACGTAGCAGAGGAACAGGAACGGCACGATGCGCCACGCGATCTTGCGGAACAGCAGCGCGTCGCCGGCATCGTCTGCGGATACGGACGCCGACGCGGATTCGTAGCGGGAAGCCGGCGCCGCGACACTCGCGTGCGCGACCGCCGCTTCGGCGGGAAGCGATTGGGGCATGTCTCTCTCCAAACGGGCCGCGCGATTCGAGCGCGCAGCAGTCTCCGAGGGCGTGCGTGCGCCCTGCTTTCTTGTGAGATCGGAATGGGGCTCCGTGAAGCGCGGCTCAACGCGAGCGACGCCGTTCAAGGGCCTTCAGCAAAACGGCGGGACGTCCGCCCGGACGCCCGGCCGCCGCGACGCGCTCAGTCCTGCAGCGCGTCCCACATTTCCTTGTCGCGCTGCGCGGTCCAGATGCGCGGATGCGTGATGCCGCTCGCCTCGTCGAATGCGCGCGACACGTCGAACGGCAGGCAGTGCTCGTAGATGAACACATGGCCGAACTTCGGATCCATCGCTTCGCGCGTGAGCGCCATCGACGCCTTCAGGTCGAGCTTGCGCTCGACGGCCTTGCGGCCCTGCTCGAGCAGCGTCGTCACGAAGTCCTTCGTGTAGTCGAGACCCTTGTTCACTTCAGCCGGATTCAGCAGCGCGGGGCCGCGGCCCGGCACGAGCTTGTCGGCGCCGAGCGCGCGCAACGCCTCCAGCGTGGCCGGCCACTGTTCGAGCTGGGCGTCGCCGCAATAGCAGGCCGCGTCGTATTCGACGAGGTCGCCGGAGAACAGCACCTTCTGCGACGGCAGCCACACGATCGTGTCGCCCTTCGTGTGGCCGGAGCCGACGTGCATGATCTTCACTGCGAGCTTGCCGAGAAACAGCGTGATCTCGCGCTCGAACACGAGCGTCGGCCAGGTCAGGCCCGGCACCGTCTCGACGCCCGCGAACAGACGCGGGAAGCGCTCGATCTCCGACTTCATGTCGGCCTCGCCGCGCTCGACGATCATTTCGTAGGTGCCGCGGCTCGCGATCACGTGCTGCGCGCCTTCGGCGAAATAGGCGGATGCGCCGAGCACGCGCACCGCGTGGTAATGCGACAGCACGACGTGCTTGATCGGCTTGTCGGTCACGCTGCGGATCTTCGCGATCAGGTCCTGCGCCATCGCGGGCGTCGCGGTCGTGTCGACGATCAGCACGCTGTCGTCGCCGACGATCACGCCCGAGTTCGGGTCGCCTTCGGCGGTGTATGCGTACGCGTTCTCGGACAGCTGCGTCCAGGTGACTTTCTTCTCTTCCAGATCGGCTTGGGAGGCGAATGCTTTGGCCATTGTGCGTTCCGTGGCTGCGAGCCATGTGTTGACGGGGATGAGCGGATCATCGACCTGCGGCGATTATTTGTCAATGACAAAGTCGCTTGCTATTGTCTAATACGGGTAAACCTGCGGGCTGCCGCGTGAAATGGCGTCGGATACCATGCGGGGTTTCGTCATCGGAAGAATCATCGCGTGCAGAACCACGAAGTCAGCGCAGACGACGCGCCAGCGAAGGCGCAGCGCGGGATCCAGAGCGTCGAGGTCGGCGGCCGGCTGCTCGACGCGCTCGCGCGCCGGCGCAAGCCGCTCGGGCTGTCGGAGCTGGCGGCCGCGGCCGACCTGTCGACCGCGCAGGCGCACACTTATCTGGTGAGCCTCACGCGGCTCGCGCTCGTGAAACGCGACGCGCTCACCGGCAACTACGAGCCGGGGCCGCTGTCGCTGCGGCTCGGGCTGATGTCGATCGAGCGGCAGCCGGCGTATCGCGCGGCGCTGCCGCACGCGGCGCGGCTCGCGGAAGCGGTCGGGCTCAGCGTCGCGCTGTCGGTACCCGGCGCGCTCGGGCCGACGATCGTGCGCATCGAGCGCGGCGGCTATCCGCTGCACGTGAACCTGCACGTCGGGTCGGTGATGTCGCTCGACACGACAGCCACCGGCCGCGTGTTCCGCGCGTTCGGCGAGCCCGCGCAACTCGACGCGATGGCGGCGAGTCAGGCCGGCGCCGGCGACACGCTCGCGGGCGCCGAAGGCGATCGGCCGACGTCCGATGCCGGCGCGTGGCAGGCCGAACTCGACGCGATCCGCGCACGCGGCATCGAGCGCGGCGTCGATCGGCCGAGCCCGGGCGTCAGCGCGATGAGCGTGCCGGTGCTGGATGCGGACGGACGCCTGCAACTCGCGCTGACGGTCATCGGTTCGACCGGGTCGATCGACGTCGGCTGGGATGGCCCGATCGCGACGGCGCTGCGCGATGCGGCGCGGCAGGCGACCGCGTCGCTCGACGCAGCGCACGACGTGCCGCCGCTCGTGCCGGGGTCGACCGCCCTTTCGACGGCCCAGCGCATGCCGCCCGCGCTCGCCGACGACGCGAAGACGCAGCGCGGCATCAACGCACTCGACAGCACCGGCGACCTGCTGCTCGCGCTCGTATCGGCTGGCCGCGCGCTGCCGCTGCGCGATCTCGCGGCGGCAGCCGGGATGCCGGCCGCGAAGGCGTTTCCGCATCTGGTGAGCTTGCAGAAAATCGGCCTGCTGAGCCGCGACGACGACGGCTGCTTCGGCGGCGGCCCGCTCGGCCAGGCGCTCGGGCTGATCGCGATGCAGCGCGTGTCGCCGACGCGCGACGCGGAAGCGGAAATCGTCGCGCTGGCCGGTGCGACCGACATGAGCGTGGCCGCCGCGACGCTCGGTCCGCTCGGGCCGACCGTGATCCGGCTCGAGGAATCGGCGCGGCCGCAGCACGTGAGCCTGCAGGTCGGCACGGTGATGTCGCTCGTGAATACGGCGATCGGACGGATCTTCGCGGCCGGCATGTCCGACGACGTGCTGGCCGGCCTGCTGGCCGACGAGCCGGTGCGCCTCGCCGGCCGCGCGACGCAGCTCGACGATGCGTTCCGCGCGCGGCTCGCCGCGATTCGTGCGGATGAGCTCGATTTCGCGTTCGACGCGCCGGTGCCGGGCATCGGGACGATCGCCGCGCCCGTGTTCGATCACACCGGCAGCATCCGGCTCGTGATCGCGATCATCGGCTCGTCGCGCGGCTTCCCGCGCGGGCCCGACAGCGACCTCGCGCATACGCTGGTCGCCGCGACGCGCCGCCTGTCGTGGCGGTTCGGGTGGATCGGCGGGTAATCGCCGCCGCGCCGCCGGCCCCTCTCCGCAGCCTCGCTTTCCCTTCCCCTTTGCTGCGCGTCAACGCGGGAACCGTGCTTCGGCGCGGGTCTCGTCACGCCGGTTCGCCATGCAAAGGCCGGCGCGGCTCATCGCGACACCCGTTGCGCGACAGCAACACAAAGTGTCAGGAATTCTCATATAACGAAATCGCATTTCACAAAGCGGTGACGTTCCTCTATGATTAGGGTTATCCCTAACTCACCACCTATATGGGGCTTCGTCATGCAAACGTCTAATGTCTCCGATCGTTCCACCCAATCCGCTGGCTGGCTCGCACGTGTTGGCGAACTGCTTGCAGAAGCATGGGCACTCCACCTCGAGAACTGCGAAGTCATCGCCGAAGCGCACGCACGTCTGCCGCGCTGAACGCAGCGACCGGCCGCCGTCCGGCGGCACGCTATCCGGTTGATCCGCTGCCGGGACGCGCGCCGAAAGGCCGCCGCGTCCGGCATCGGTGCAGTTGGCAGGTATCAGTAAAAAGGGCTGAATGGCCCTGATGTGAATGCGCTCACGCGACGTGGGCGCGCTGATGGCGTTGCAGTGGCCGCGCCTGCTGTGCCGCTGCGGCGGGAACCGCGCCGGCTTGCGGGATTGCCCGCCGTCCGTTGTGCATTGCGCATTGCGCAGTCGCGGCGTGTCGCGTCATCGGGCGAACCGTGTCATCTGCGGTCGAGCCCTGTCGCTCCCCCGTCGGCCCCTTCGCACCACTCGTCGCGCCCTGTCGGATTGCTGCTCGCGCCGTATCGCACCGCTCATTGCGCCGCATCGCACTTTTCCGGGCGCGGTCGCGACGGAAGAATCATCCTGTTTCTCTGTCTAGTGGATTGGCCCGCCTGAATCCGGCTCCGCGTCCCGCGCACCGGCCGTTCCAGCCCGATTACGCCCCTCTTCTTCACTACGGCCGCGAACCCGCGACCACGACGCTCCGCGGCCTGCGGCCGCCACGTCACACCTGAATCGACGGCACGTCCTTCATGCACCGCAGCGCGAACATCGAGCGGCTGTGCCGGATGCTCGAAATCCTGTACAGCTTCTCGCGCAGAAAGCGCTCATATCCGGCGGTACCGTCCACCGCGACCTTGATCCAGTAGTCGTATTCGCCCGACACCAGATACGCCTCGAGCACCTCCGGCAGCGCCGCGAGTTCCGCGCCGAAACGGGCCAGCGCGTCGTCCTCGTGGCGATCGAGCGTGACTTCGAGGATCACGATGTCCGCATAGCCGAGCATGCGCTGGTTGACGAGCGCGACGTAGCCGTCGATGTAGCCGTCGAGTTCGAGCTGCCGCGTGCGGTTCCAGCATGCGGTGGTCGACATGCCGATCTGTTCGGCCAGTTCGGCGTTCGACAGACGCGCATTTTTTTGCAGTGCACCGAGGATCTTGCGGTCCTGGTTGTCGAGGGTTTTCGGCGTGCGTTCGCGGGTTGCCATGATAGGAAGAATCTTCTACTGAAAATCCAAATTCTAGCTGAACAGAATTCCGGTTTCAGACTGATTTTGCTGGAAAACAGGAAGCCTTTTAACCGGCCGGCTTGATACATTTTCTCCATGCCTGTCGTCCGGCACGCTCCCCGCGACAACCCCTTCGCACGGGAGGCCCGGCCGCAATCACGAGTTGCGGCGCCGGACACGCAGGCATGCAATGTCCCGCCTCCCGCGCGCCTATCCGGTTGCACGGGCCGGCGCCTGATCCTCCGTTTCCGCACTTCCGTCATGTCGTTCAGGCTTTATCTGTCGTTCGTCGCCGCATCCGCCGTCCTCATCTACGCCCCCGGCCCCGTCAACCTCCTCACGATGAATCACGCGTTGCGCGCCGGCTGGCGCCGCGCGCTGCCGTGCGTGTGGGGCGGCACGCTCGCCGTGCTGCTGCAACTCGCGCTGACCGCGCTGTGCCTGAATTCGCTGGTCCACCTCGACGAGCACGCGCTGACCGTGCTGCGCTGGGCCGGCGCCGCTTACCTCGTCTGGCTCGGCTGCAAGCAATGGCTCAGCCGCGCGCCGGCCGCGGCAGCCGCCGCATCGGCAGAAGCCGGCGGCACGGCTGCCGACGACAGCGACGGCGACACCGGACGCGCGCTGTTCTGGCGCGGCGTCGCGACGTCCGGCCTGAACCCGAAGACGCTGCTGTTCTTCCCGTCGTTCTTTCCTCAGTTCATCGTCCCGGACGCGGACTGGAGCCTGAACGCGCAATTCCTGCTGCTCGCGGCGACCTTCACGGTGCTGTTCGCCGGCGGCGTCGCGTCGATGGCGCTGTTCTCGCACCGGCTGAGCCGCGCGTTGCAGCGCCCGGCGCGGATGCGCGCGATGAATCGCGTGACGGGCGGGCTGCTGGTCGGGATGGGCGCGATCATGGTCGGCTGGAACTGAACGGCCGGGCACGGCTGCCGTCAGGCGCGGTCGTTCCGCGCGGCAGCCGCACGCCGCGTCATGCCGCCCGGCGCGCGGCCGGTACAATCGCGCGATGTCCGAACTGCTCACTACGGCGGCCTGTTCGCCGTGTCGATGGTCGCGGCGACCCTGTTCCCGCTCCAGTCCGAAGCCGTGCTCGCCGGCCTGCTGCTCGCCGGGCGCGAACCCGTATGGGCGCTGGTGCTGGTCGCGAGCGCCGGCAACGTCGCGGGCTCGGCGATCAACTGGGTTCTCGGCCGCGGCATCGAGCACTTTCGCGACCGCCGCTGGTTTCCGGTCAAGCCGGCCGCGCTCGCCCGCGCGGAAGGCTGGTACAGGCGCTATGGGCGCTGGTCGCTTCTGTTGAGCTGGGCGCCGGTGATCGGCGATCCGCTGACGGTCATTGCCGGCGTGCTGCGCGAACCGTTGCCGACCTTCGTCGCGATCGTGACGATCGCGAAGGTCGGACGGTATCTCGCCGTCGCGTGGCTCGTGACGGCCTGACATCGGCCGCCCCGGGGCCGCGCCGCCGCCGCCCCGTATCGCGGTCTGCATCGCCCCGTCGCGGCGGCACCTGCATTGGCCCTTCGCATTGGCCTTTCGCATTGGCCCTTCGCATTGGCCCTTCGCATTGGCCTTTCGCATTGGCCTTTCGCATTGGCCCTTCGCATTGGCCTTTCGCATCGGCCTTTCGCATCGGCCCTTCGCATCGGCCCTTCGCATCGGCCCTTCGCATTGGCCCTTCGCATTGGCCCTTCACAGCGGCCCTTAGCATCCAGCCGTCGCATCGCCTCATCGGATCGCCCGTACGGATCGCGCCGTCGCGTCGCGCCTCCGCATTCGCCCGTCGCGCTTCCCGGTCGCATCGCCCCGTCGCATCCAGCCGTCGCGCTGTCCCTTCGCATCCCCCTGCATCGCACCGCTAAAGATTTCGCCGAAGCTGCCGTATTCCTTACAGTGTCGCGGTGACGCGTGCGTTCCGCCCTTGTCCCACCCCACTCAGGATGCCGCATGAGATTGACTCAATTGGGCCGGGCGAGCGTCGGCGCGCGCCTTGCCGCGCTCGCGTGTGCGCTCGTCGCGCTGCTGTTCACCGTCTTTGCATGGGCGCTCGCACACTTCGCCAGCCAGCAACTCGCCGACGAGGCGCACGCACGCATCGCGGACAAGGAGCAGTCGATCCGCGCGATGGTCGAGATGTTCGACAAGGCGCTGTCCGCCGAAGCCACCCGCGCGATGACGCTGTTCGCGAGTTTCCTGCCGCCCGATTTCTCGCTCGACGCGACGCGCACCGTCGACATCGGCGGCGTCGCCGCGCCGGTGCTGTCCGCGGGCGGCCAGCCGCTCGATCTCGATTACGCGATTCCCGACCAGTTCCTGAAGAAGAGCGGCGCGATCGCGACGATCTTCGCGCGCGACGGCGACGATTTCGTGCGCGTCACGACGTCGCTGAAGAAACAGGACGGCACGCGCGCAGTGGGCACGCGCCTCGATCGCGCCGGGCCCGCGTACGCGCCGCTCGTCGCCGGACGCAGCTATACGGGGCTCGCGAAACTGTTCGGCCGGCCGTACATCACGCAGTACAAGCCGGTCACCGACGCGACGGGCCGCGTGATCGGCGCGCTGTTCGTCGGCCTCGACGTCGGCGCCGAACTGCAGGTGGTCCAGGACGGCATCCGTGCACTGAAGATCGGCGACAACGGCTACTACTTCGTGCTCGATGCGTCGCAGGGCGCGCCGCGCGGCACCTTCGTCGTCCATCCGGATGGGGCCGGCCAGCGTGCCGACGACACGCGTGCGCCGTACGCGCAGATGCTCGCGGCCGGCCAGGGCCGGCTCGCGTACACGTCGGCCGACCCGGCCGCGCACGATGCGCGGCCCACCGCGAAATTCGTGTCGTTCACGACGATCCCGCAATGGCAGTGGCTGGTCGGCGGCATCGCGCTCGACGACGAGCTGCTGGCCGGCATGCGCACCATCCGCAACCGCTTCCTGATGATCGCGGCCGTGCTCGTCGCGGCATTCGCCGCGCTGTTCGTCATGGTCGTGCGGCGCGTCGTGAGCCGGCCGCTCGATGCGGCGGCCCGCGCCTCGGAACGTTATGCGGCCGGCGATCTCAGCATCCGGATTCGCGACGGCGCGGCCGCGCGCGGCGCCGCGGGCAACGACGAGATCGGCCGGCTCGTGCAGGCGGTCGACGGCATCGGCGACGGCCTCGCGCGGATCGTCGCGCAGGTGCGCGGCAGCGCGTCCGACATCGCGCGCGGCACGGTCGGCATCGCGGCCGGCAGCGGCGACATCGCCGCACGGATCGCGACGCAGGCGAGCAGCGTCGAGCAGACGGCGGCCAGCATGGAGCAGATCACGGCCGCCGTGCAGCAGAATGCCGAGCACGCGGCGCAGGCGAACGCGCTGGTCGCGGACGCATCGGCCGCCGCGACCGACGGCGACACCGCGGTGCAGCGCGTGGTCGCGACGATGGACGACATCGGCCGCGCGACGCGCCGCATCGCCGAAATCACGAGCACGATCGAAGGCATCGCGTTCCAGACCAACATCCTCGCGCTGAACGCGGCGGTCGAGGCCGCACGCGCGGGCGAACACGGCAGGGGCTTCGCGGTGGTCGCGGCCGAAGTGCGCGCGCTCGCGCAGCGCAGCGCGGCCGCGGTGAAGGAAATCGACGCGCTGAGCGCCGAATCGTCGACGACCGTCGAACAGGGCTACCGGATCGCGGACGCCGCGCGCGGCACGATGCGCGACATCGTCCAGCGCATCGAGCAGGTCAGCACGCTGATCGGCGAGATCAGCGCCGCGTCGCGCGAGCAGTCGACCGGGATCGAGCAGGTGAACCAGGCCATCACGCAGATCGGCGAGGCGACGCAGCAGAACGCGACGCTGATCTCGGATGCGGAGCGCGCGGCCGTCGCGTTGCGCGACCAGGCCGCGCAGCTGTCGGAAGCCGTCAGCGTGTTCCGGCTCGAGCGCACCGCGTGACACGCGACGAACGGCCGGGCCGCCGCCCGGCCCGCCCGTTACTTCTTGTCGCCGGCCAGATCGATCGCCTTGTCGGAGCCAACCGCGTTGCGCAGCTGGAATTTCTGGATCTTGCCGGTCGACGTCTTCGGCAGCTCGCCGAAGCGCACGGCCTTCGGCACCTTGAACCCCGCGAGCAGCTGTCTGCAGTGCGCGACGATCTCCTCCTCGGTCGCGCTCGCGCCGTCGCGCAGCTCGACGAACGCGCACGGCACTTCGCCCCACTTCGGGTCCGGCATCGCGACGACCGCCGCGACCGCGACGGCCGGATGCCGGTACAGCGCATCCTCGACCTCGATGCTCGAGATGTTCTCGCCGCCGGAAATGATGATGTCCTTGCGGCGATCCTTGATGCGGATATAGCCGTCCGGCGTCAGCACGCCGAGATCGCCCGTATGGAACCAGCCGCCGTGGAATGCTTCGTCGGTCGCCTTCGGGTTCTTCAGGTAGCCCTTCATGCAGATGTTGCCGCGGAACATGATCTCGCCGAGCGTCTCGCCGTCGGCCGGCACCGGCGCCATCGTGTCCGGGTCGAGTACCGTCGCGCCTGCTTCCAGGTGATAGCGCACGCCCTGCCGCGCATTGAGCCGCGCGCGTTCGTCGTCGGGCAGCGCATCCCAGTGCGCCTGCTTCGCGCACACGGTCGCCGGGCCGTAGACTTCGGTCAGCCCGTACACGTGCAGCAGGTCGAAGCCGATCTCCTTCATCTTCGCGATCACGGCCGGCGCGGGCGCCGCACCGGCGACCATCGCGTGCACCGTGTGATC
Source organism: Burkholderia sp. SR8 (assembly GCF_052851275.1). Lineage (NCBI taxonomy): Bacteria > Pseudomonadati > Pseudomonadota > Betaproteobacteria > Burkholderiales > Burkholderiaceae > Burkholderia > Burkholderia sp. SR8. The sequence continues at coordinate 221,437 of NZ_JAULUC010000006.1, read as the reverse complement.
GATGCCTTCGCGCAGCTCGGCCGGCGCGTTCGCGATCGCGCTCTGCACGATCGGCGCGCCGCAGTAATGCGTGACGCGTTCGCGGCGGATCAGGTCGAACACGGTCTTCGCGTCGAACTTGCGCAGGCACACGTTCACGCCCGCGCGCGCCGCGACGGCCCAGGGGAAGCACCAGCCGTTGCAGTGGAACATCGGCAGCGTCCACAGATACACCGCGTGCTTCGGCATGTCCCATTCGAGGATGTTGCTGATCGCCGCGAGATACGCGCCGCGGTGGTGATACACGACGCCCTTCGGGTCGCCTGTCGTGCCCGACGTGTAGTTCAGCGCGATCGCATCCCATTCGTCCGCGGGCAGCGTCCATGGATGCTCGGGGTCGCCGCTCGCGACGAACGCCTCGTAATCGGTCGCGCCCGCGAAGCGCGCGGCGTCGGCCGGCATCGCGTCGGCGACGCTGACGATCTTCAGCCCCGGCAGTTCGAGCGCCGCGCGCTGCGCGAGATCCGCGTATTCGGTATCGACGATCAGCACCTTCGCCTCGCCGTGACGCAGCATGAACAGCACCGACGAGATGTCGAGCCGCGTGTTGATCGTGTTGAGTACCGCGCCGGCCATCGGCACGCCGAAGTGCGCCTCGACCATCGCCGGAATGTTCGGCAGCAGCGCCGCGACGGTGTCGCCGCGCGCGACGCCGGCCTGCGCGAGCGCGCTCGCGAGCTGCTTCGCGCGCGTGTACGTTTCGCCCCACGTGCGCCGCACGTCGCCGTGCACGATCGCGAGGCGCTCGCCGTAGACCTCGGCCGCGCGGACCAGAAAATCGATCGGCGTGAGCGGCACGTAGTTGGCATCGCGGCGGCCGAGTCCGGCCTCGAACATCTGCGTCATGATCCTGTCTCCCGGTTTCTATCGACCGGCGTGCATGCACCCCGGATCGTTTTGATGTGGTTCAATTGCCGACAGCCTAACGGGCGCTATTGTGAGCCGTCTGTCATCGAAACGACAGAGTACCCCGCGAGCGCTGCGCGTTATCCCTATCCTCGCAAACCCGCATCCATGCACGACCGCTCCGTTGCGCCGCCCGACGCGGCCGCCCTCGCCTCCGGCCCGCCGGCCGACACGCCGCTCGAACCGGGCCCGTTGCCGCCGCTCGCCGCGCTGTTCGGCCAGTGCGCGTGGTTCCGCGCGCTCGCGCCGGAACATCAGGCGCTCGTGCTTGCACAGTCGCGCGCCGAGCAGCGCGAAGCCGGCGACGTGGTCGCGCAGCGGCTCGCACCATCCGAATACTGGATCGGCGTACATCGCGGGCTGCTGAAGCTCGCGATCTTCAACGCATCGGGGCGCGGCTGCACGTTTTCGGGCGTGCCGTCGGGCGGCTGGTTCGGCGAAGGCAGCGTGATCAAGCGCGAGTTGCGCAAATACGAAGTGGTCGCGGTCCAGCGCTCGACCGTGCTGTTCGTGCCGGTCGACACGTTCCATGCGCTGCTCGACACGAGCCTGCCGTTCACGCGCTTCGTGATCCATCAGCTGAACAACCGGATGGGCGAGTTCATCGCGTCGATCCAGAACAGCCGGCTGCTCGACGTCGACGCGCGCGTCGCGCAGGCGCTCGCGCAGCTGTTCAACCCCGACCTGTACCCGGACACCGGCCCGTCGCTCGCGATCTCGCAGGAAGAACTGGGGATGCTCGTCGGCGTGTCGCGGCAGCGGATCAATCAGGCGCTGCAGCAGCTCGAGAAGCGCGGCGTGCTGCGGCTCGCGTACAACCAGATCGACGTGGTCGACCTGGCCGCGCTCGCGCGGGTCGGGATGGAGCAGATCTGAGCGACGCGCGATGAACGGAATCGTCGACGCGGCGGCATGCACGGCCGGTGCGGCTGCCTCGCGTTCGCCGCTGCGCGCGCACGCTTTTGATCCGATGAATCGGGCAGCCATCGCCGCGTGCCAACCTGACAATCCCGCCAGTTTCGCGCCAGTAACCCGTTCCGCCCCGACGCCTATCATTCGGGTTCCCTTCACCGACGCCTGACCACCGCCTGTCCCGCCGCCTCCATGTGGATCGTCAACCTCGCGCTCAGGCGCCCCTACACGTTCATCGTGATGGCCATCATGATCGTGCTGGCCACCCCGCTCGCGCTGATGCGCACGCCCGTCGACGTGCTGCCCGCGGTCAACATCCCCGTGATCAGCGTGATCTGGAATTACAACGGCTTCTCCGCGCAGGAGATGACCAACCGCATCACGGCCGTCCATGAACGAATCCTGACGACCACCGTCGGCAACATCCAGCACATCGAGTCGACGTCGCTGCCGGGCATCGCGGTCGTGAAGGTGTTCCTGCAGCCCGGCGCGAACGTGCAGACCGCGATCGCTCAGACGGTGTCGTCCGCGCAGGCGATCGTGCGGCAGATGCCGCAGGGCGCGACGCCGCCGCTCGTGATCACGTACTCGGCGTCGAGCATTCCGGTGATCCAGCTCGGGCTGTCGAGCAAGACGCTCAGCGAACAGTCGCTCGCCGACATCGCGCTCAACTTCCTGCGCCCGCAACTGATCACGATTCCGGGCGCGCAGATCCCGTTTCCGTACGGCGGCCGCACGCGCGTCGTCGCGATCGATCTCGATCCGCAGGCACTGCTCGCGAAGGGCCTGACGCCCGCCGACATCGTCAACGCGGTCAACGCGCAGAACCTCGTGCTGCCGACCGGCACCGCGAAGATGGGCCAGACCGAATACCGGATCGACACGAACGCGTCGGCCGACACGATCGCCGACATCGACAACCTGCCGGTCCAGACCGTCGGCGGCGCGACGACCTACCTGCGCGAAGTCGCGTCGGTGCGCGACGGCTTCGCGCCGCAGACCAACGTGGTGCGCCAGAACGGCCAGCGCGGCGTGCTGATGTCGATCCTGAAGACCGGCGACGCATCGACGCTGAAGGTGGTGTCGGACCTGAAGGCGCTGCTGCCGAAAGTGATCCCGACACTGCCCGAGGGGCTCACGATCACGCCGCTGTTCGACCAGTCGGTGTTCGTCAACGCCGCCGTGCAGGGCGTGATCCACGAGGCGCTGATCGCCGCGGTGCTGACCGCGATGATGATCCTGCTGTTCCTCGGCAACTGGCGCAGCACGCTGATCATCGCGATCTCGATTCCGCTGTCGATCTTCACGTCGCTGATCGCGCTGTCCGCGCTCGGCGAGACCATCAACATCATGACGCTCGGCGGGCTCGCGCTCGCGGTCGGCATCCTGGTCGACGATGCGACCGTCACGATCGAGAACATCGAGCGGCACCTGCATCTCGGTACCAATCTGCACGATGCGATTCTCGAAGGCGCGGGCGAAATCGCGGTGCCCGCGTTCGTGTCCACGCTGTGCATCTGCATCGTGTTCGTCCCGATGTTCTTCCTGACGGGCGTCGCGCGCTACCTGTTCGTGCCGCTTGCGGAAGCCGTGGTGTTCGCGATGCTCGCGTCGTACGTGCTGTCGCGCACGCTCGTGCCGACGCTTGCGATGCTGCTGTTCCGCCCGCAGCAGGCGAGCACCGGCCCCGACCATTCGACGTCGCATTTCGCGCGCATCCATCACGCGTTCAACGATGCGTTCGAGCGGCTGCGCGCGTGGTACATCGTACTGCTCAGCATGCTGCTGGTGCGCCGCCGCTTCTACGCGATGTGCTTCCTCGGCTTCTGCGTGCTGTCGACCGGCCTCGTGTTCGTGCTCGGCCGCGACTTCTTCCCGAATGCCGATTCCGGCAACATCCGGCTGCACATGCGCGCGCCGACCGGCTACCGGATCGAGGAAACCGCGCGCCTCGCCGACCAGGTCGAGCGCGTGATCCGCGCAGCGGTGCCGCCCGACGAGCTCGGCGCGATCGTCGACAACCTCGGGCTGCCGGTGAGCGGCATCAACCTGTCGTACAGCAACAGCGGCACGATCGGCTCGCTCGACGGCGAGCTGATGATCGCGCTGAAGCCGGGCCATCGCCCCACGCAACACTACGTGCAGACACTGCGCACGCTGCTGCCGCAGCGCTTCCCGGGCGTCGAGTTCTTCTTCCAGCCGTCGGACATCATCACGCAGATCCTCAACTTCGGTCAGCCCGCCGCGATCGACCTGCAGGTGCTCGGCAACGATCTCGCGAGTAACATGGCTATCGCGAGCAGCCTGATGAAGAAGATCAGGCAAATCCCCGGCGCCGTCGACGTGCACGTGCTGCAGCGCAACGACGAACCGACCCTGGTGGCCGACATGGACCGTACGCGCATGCAGCAGCTCAGCCTCTCCGCGCAGAACGTCGCGCAGAACATGCTGATCTCGCTGTCCGGCAGTTCCCAGACGACACCGTCGTTCTGGATCAACCCGCGCACCGGCGTCCAGTACCCGCTGCAGATCCAGACCCCGCAATACAACATCGCGTCGATCGACGACCTGCTCGGTACGCCCGTTTCCGCGAGCGGCCGCACCGGCATGCCGCTGCAACTGCTCGGCAACCTCGTGCAGATCCGTCCGGTCGCGAGCCCGGCCGTGATCACGCACTACAACATCCGCCCGGCGATCGACCTGTACGTGAGCGTCGAAGGCCGCGACCTCGGCTCGGTCGCGGGCGAGATCGACCGGATCGTGTCCGACGCGCGCGCGACGCTGCCGCGCGGCACCGAGCTGTCGGTGCGCGGCCAGGTCGAGACGATGCGCACGTCGTACCTCGGCCTCGGCGCCGGCGTCGCGATGGCGATCGTGCTCGTCTACCTGCTGATCGTCGTGAATTTCCAGTCGTGGCTCGATCCGCTGATCATCGTCAGCGCGATGCCGGCCGCGCTCGCCGGCATCGCGTGGATGCTGTTCATCACCGGCACGCACCTGAGCGTGCCCGCGCTGACGGGCGCGATCATGACGGTGGGCGTCGCGACCGCGAACAGCATCCTCGTCGTGTCGTTCGCGCGCCAGCGCCTCGCGGCCGGTGCGCCGCCGCTGACGGCCGCGCTGGAGGCCGGCGCGACGCGGATCCGCCCGGTGCTGATGACGGCGCTCGCGATGATCATCGGGATGGTGCCGATGGCGCTCGGTCTCGGCGAAGGCGCCGAGCAGAACGCGCCGCTCGGCCGCGCGGTGATCGGCGGCCTGCTGTTCGCCACCGTTTCGACGCTGCTGTTCGTGCCGCTCGTGTTCGGCGGCGTGCATGCGCGGCTGGCCCGCCGGCGCGCGCGCCGCGCCGGACACTGACTTTCGCTCCACTACCCGGTTGAATTGGTTGAATTCATGGAACAGAAACATCACAGCTCCGTCGGCATCCAGGTGGACGAACACGGCATGCACCTGCCGACGCGCACGTCGGTGTCGCGGCGCGGGCGGATCGTCCTGATCGTGATCGGCGTGCTGCTGGCCGCGGGCGCCGCGCGCACGATCGTCGTCAACGTGCTGAACCGTCATCGCCTCGACGCGGTCGCCGAGCAGAACACGCGCCAGTATGTGAGCGTCGTGCATCCGGTCGACGCGGCGACCGGCGGCAAGCTGACGCTGCCCGGCACGCTGCGCGGCTTCGTCGAGGCGCCGATCTACGCGCGCGCGAGCGGCTACGTGCTGCGCTGGCAGGCCGACATCGGCGCGCACGTGAAGCAGGGGCAGGTGCTCGCCGAGCTCGATACGCCCGAGTTGAACCAGGAACTGGCGCAGGCCACCGCGCAGCGCCAGCAGGCGCAGGCCGCGCTCGCACTCGCGAAGACGTCGTTCGATCGCGCGCAGCAGCTGCGGCAGCGCGATGCGGTGTCGCAGCAGGAGCTCGACGACCGGCAAGGCGCGTTCAACCAGGGCACCGCGACCCTCGCGGCGGCCGATGCGAACATGCGCCGCCTCACCGAGCTGAAGGGCTTCCAGCGCATCGTCGCGCCGATCGACGGGATCGTCACGCAACGCAACGTCGATGTCGGCGACCTCGTCAGCTCGGGCAATGCGGGCCGCGCGCTGTTCACCGTCGTGCAGGCCGACCGGCTGCGCCTGTACGTGCAGGTGCCGCAGGCGTACGCGCAGCAGGTGAAGGTCGGCCAGCACGTGAGCGTCGCGCAGGCCGAGCTGCCGGGCCAGACCTTCGACGGCACGATCACGCGCACGTCGCAGGCGATCGACGTCGCGACGCGCTCGTTGCAGATCGAGATCACGCTGCCGAACCCGGACGGCCGGCTGCTGCCCGGCGCGTACGTGCAGGCGACGCTGCCGATGACGCCGGTCGGCCGCCTGCAGATTCCGGCCAGTACGCTGCTGTTCCGTGCCGAAGGGCCGACGGTCGCGGCCGTCGACGCGGACGGCCACGTGCATCTGAAAGCCGTGACCGTCGTGCGCACGATCGGGCAGACGCTCGAAGTCGACGGCGCGCTGACGCCGAACGACCGCCTCGTCGCGAACCCGAGCGACGCGCTTGCGAACGGCGACACGGTCGTCGTGCAGGCGGCGCAGACCGCGAAACCGGCGTCCGCGGCGGCGGGAGCGAAGTCGTGAGCGCGATGCGCGCCCGCGTGCGCCCCGCCGCGATCGGCGCCATCGCGGTCGTCGCGGCCGCGGCGCTGTCAGGCTGCACGGTCGGCCCCGACTACCGGCGCCCGGCCGTCGACACGCCGGCCACGTGGCGGCTCGATCCCGCCGATGCCTACTGGCACCCGGCCGCGCCGGCCCGCGCGCCGCTCGATCCGGCCTGGTGGACCGCGTTCGGCGACGCGCAGCTCGACGCGCTCGAAGCCGATGCGCTGCGCAACAACCAGAACCTGAAGGCCGTCGCCGCGCGCTACGATCAGGCGAAGGCGACGCTCGCGTCGGTCGCGTCCGCGCAGTATCCGGCCGTCGGGCTGAACGCGAGCGGCCAGCGCTTCAAGATCTCCGCCGACCGGCCGCAGACCAACTACGCGACGAAGAGCATGTCGACCGTGCAGAACGAGATCCAGGTCGGTGCGAGCGTCAGCTACGAACTCGACCTGTTCGGCCGCGTGCGGCGCACCGTCGAAGCCGCGCAGGCCAGCTCCGAGCAAGCGCGCGACGATTTCGCGAACGCGCGTCTGGTGCTGACCGCCGACCTCGCATCGAGCTATTTCATGCTGCGCGAGCTCGACACCGAGATCGACGTCGTCCGGCGCTCGATCGACCTGCAGCAGAAGGCGCTCGACTACGTGAGCGCGCGCCACGATCTCGGCGCGGTGTCCGGCCTCGACCTGCTGCAGCAACGCGCACAGCTCGACGCGACGCGCACGCAGGCGCAGCTGCTGATCCAGCAGCGCGCGCAGGTGGAAACCGCGATCGCGACGCTGGTCGGCACGCCGGCGCCCGCGTTCGCGCTGCCGCCGCGCGTGGTGCCGATCAACGCGCCCGCGCTGCCGACCGGCATGCCGAGCGACCTGCTGCAGCGGCGGCCCGACGTCGCGTCGGCCGAGCGCGCGATGGCCGCCGCGAACGCGCAGATCGGCGTCGCGCGCGCCGCGTATTTCCCGCGCATCGCGCTGTCGCCGGACCTCGGCTGGGATGCGACGCGGTTCTCGGGCCTGTTCACCGTGCCGGCGCTGCTGTGGTCGATCGGCGCGTCGGTCAGCCAGCCGCTGTTCCAGGGCGGCAAGCTGAAGGCCGGCGTCGATTTCGTGCAAGCCGGCTACGTGGCCGCGCAGGCCAGTTACCGGCAGACCGTGCTCACCGCATTCCAGGAGGTGCAGAATGCGGTGACGGGCCTGTCGGTGCTCGCACAGGCCGCGCAGCAGGCGTCCGCGGCGGTCGACGACGCGCGCCAGCTCGTGTCGCTCGCGCAGGACCGCTACGCGGGCGGCCTGACGCCGTTCATCGACGTGCTGACGGCCCAGCAGCAGTTGCTGACGAGCGAGCGCCAGGCCGTGCAGATCCAGGGCCAGCGCGCGGCGCTCGTCGTGTTTCTCGCGAAAGCGCTCGGCGGCGGCTGGGACGGCGGCGCCGCACCGACCGACGTCGCGGCGGCCGGCCCGCAGCCTGCCGCGAGCAACGGCCCCTAACCCGGTTACGCACACACGCCTATGAAAGTCCTGATCGTCGAAGACGAACCGAAAGTCGTCGAATACCTGAAGAGCGGCCTGACCGAGGAAGGCTGGGTCGTCGATACCGCGCTCGACGGCGAGGACGGCGCATGGAAAGCCGTCGAATTCGAATACGACGTGGTCGTGCTCGACGTGATGCTGCCGAAGCTCGACGGCTTCGGCGTGTTGCGTGCGCTGCGCGCGCAGAAACAGACGCCCGTGATCATGCTGACCGCGCGCGACCGCGTCGACGATCGCGTGCGCGGCTTGCGCGGCGGCGCCGACGACTACCTGACCAAGCCGTTCTCGTTCCTCGAACTGATCGAGCGGCTGCGTGCGCTCACGCGCCGCGCGCGCGTGCAGGAATCGACGCTGATCTCGATCGGCGACCTGCGCGTGGACCTGATCGGCCGCCGCGCGACCCGCGACGGCACGCGCCTCGACCTGACCGCGCAGGAATTCCAGCTGCTCGGCGTGCTTGCGCGGCGCAGCGGCGAGGTGCTGTCGAAGACGACGATCGCGGAACTCGTATGGGACGTGAACTTCGACAGCAACGCGAACGTGGTCGAAACCGCGATCAAGCGCCTGCGCGCGAAGCTCGACGGCCCGTTCGCGGAGAAGCTGCTGCACACGATCCGCGGGATGGGCTACGTGCTCGAGGCGCGCGACGAAGGCGACGCGGAGAAGCACGCATGAAACGCTCGATCACCCTGCGGCTGTCGGCGATGTTCGGCATCGTGTCGCTGCTCGTGTTCACGCTGGTCGGCTGCGGGCTGTTCGTGATGATGGAGCGCCAGCTGTTCGCCGAGCTGCGCGCGACGATCGACACGCGCGCGAAGGTCGCGCAGATGATTGTGTCGCACGCGACCACGGCCGCGCGCGGCCGCCTGATGCAGGAAAAGCTCGCCGACCTCGAACCGCCCGACGGGTCGACGCGCTACCAGGTCGACAGCCCCGACGCCGATTTCCGCTTCGGTCATCCGGTCGACGGCGTGCCCGTCGGCAAGCCGTTCGGCGCGTTCCAGCAGTACGCGCTCAACGGCAGCAGCTACGACGTGATGACGAAGACCGTCGCGATCGCGGGCAGCGGCGAGCGGCCCGACCTGAAGCTGATCGTCGCGACGTCGTGCGAGCGCACGCAGAGGATGCTGCGCCGTTTCGTGTGGACGCTCGCAGCGCTGATCGCGACGGCCACCGTGCTGACGCTGCTGCTGAGCCGCGCGGTCGCGCGCTTCGGGCTCGCGCCGCTCGAGCGGCTGTCGCAGGACGCGGCGGCGATCAGCGCGACCAATCGCCGCCAGCGGCTGCAGACCGACGCGCTGCCGACCGAGCTGCGCGACCTCGCCGCGTCGTTCAACGGCGCGCTGGAGCGCATCCAGCAGACCTATGCGCGGCTCGAGGCGTTCAATGCGGACGTCGCGCACGAGTTGCGCACGCCGATCAGCATCCTGATCGGCCAGACCCAGGTCGCACTGACGAGCCGCGACCGCTCGGTCGACCGCATGCGCCAGACGCTGCAGTCGAACCTCGAGGAATTCGAACGGCTGCGCGTGATCATCAACGACATGCTGTTCCTGTCGCGCAGCGATCGCGGCGAACGCGCGACCGACCTGAAGCACGTGTCGCTCGCCGACGAAGTGCGGCGCATGCTCGATTTCCTCGAAATCCCGCTCGACGAGGCGCAGTTGCGTGCCGAACTGCACGGCGATGCGCGAGCGGCCGTCGATCCGTCGCTGTTCCGCCGCGCGATGACGAACCTGCTGATCAACGCGATCCAGCATTCGGCGCCGGGTGCGACGCTGAACGTGACGATCACGCGCCGCGACGCGCTCGTCGACGTGTCGGTCGCGAACCCCGGCGAGCCGATCGACCCCGTGCAGCGCGCGCACGTGTTCGAGCGCTTCTACCGGCTCGAGGAAGCGCGCGCGAACAGCAAGGAGAACCACGGCCTCGGGCTGTCGATCGTGAAGGCCGTCGCGGAGATGCATGGCGGCAGCGTGTTCGTCGCATGCTCGGGCGGGATCAATACGTTCGGTTTCTCGGTGTCGACGCAACCGTGCGGCGGCGGCCCGCTGCGCACGAACGATGCCGGCGACCCGCAGCCGCTGCGCCCGGCCCCCGCTCCGCGCGCATTGCACTGACGGCGGCCGCGCCGCCGAGGGCAGTTTTCTTCAATACGGGCACGCGCTGCTTCTTTAGTCTCGATGCGACTTCGACTTTCGCATGGAGACACCTGATGAGCATGCTGATTTCGATGGCCGCGTTCGCGCTGGCGTCGTCGATCACCCCCGGTCCCGTCAATATCGTCGCGCTCAGTGCGGGCGCGCGCCACGGTCTCGGCGCAAGCCTGCGCTATGCAGCCGGCGCGACGCTCGGTTTCGTCGCGCTGTTCCTGCTGATCGGCCTCGGGCTGCACGCGGCGCTCGCGCGCTGGCCGATGCTGACCACGGCGACCCAATGGTCTGGGATCGCGTTCCTGCTTTACCTCGCGCTGCGGCTCGCGCTCGACGACGGCCGGTTGTCGGCCGACCCGGACGCGCGTGATGTGGCGGGCCCGTCGGCGGTGGCCGGTGCAGCGATGCAGTGGTTGAATCCGAAGGCGTGGCTCGCGTGCGTGGCCGCGATGGGCGCGTATGCAGCCGACGGCGATCGCGCGCAGGTGTGGCTGTTCGCGGCGCTGTATCTGGTGATCTGTTTCGCGTCGATCTCGTGCTGGGCGTATGCGGGTGCATCGCTGCGGCATCGGCTCGCGAATGCGCGGCGGATGCGGTTGTTCAACCGCGCAATGGCGCTGCTGCTTGCGGGCAGTGCGCTTTATTTGCTCGATGCGTAGGAGCGTCGCGGCGAGGTGAATTGTTGCGGGAGATGTCGCCAGCAGGCGATGAGCGACGCGTCGCCGGGTTTGCGGTTTGCGGTTTGCGGTTTGCGGTTTGCGGTTTGCGGTTTGCGGTTTGCGGTTTGCGGTTTGCGGTTTGCGGTTTGCGGTTTGCGGTTTGCGGTTTGCGGTTTGCGGTTTGCGGTTTGCGGTTTGCCGTTTGCCGTTTGCCGTTTGCCGTTTGCCGTTTGCCGCTCGCAGTGTGCCTCTCGCGGTGCGCCGCGCGCAGTGCGAGATGCGCGATGCGCATGCAGCACCGAACCGCCCTTTCCCCGCTCAGTTCGCCGCGCTTCGATACTGCCCCGGCGTCGCGGCCGCGATGCGACGGAACGCGCGCTGGAAATGCGCCTGGTCCGCGAAACCGGCATCGAGCGCGACGTCGGCGATCGGCCGTCCGCGGCGCAGCTGCGCGCGGCCGTACTGCACGCGCCGGTCGATCAGGAACGCGTGCGGCGTCATCCCGTAACGCGCATTGAATGCGCGGATCAGATAGGACGGCGACAGATCGGCCGCCGCGCAGATCGCATCCAGCGTGACGGACTGCCGGCAATGGGCGGCGATGTAGTCGGCCGCGCGCGCGAGCTTCGCGTTGTCGGCACCGCGCCGCGTATCGTCAGGCAACGCGCGATCGAGCGCGCCGTGCAGCCGCGTGAAGAATTCGACCGCCGCGCTTTCCTTGCCGAGCGGATCGATGCCCGGCGCGACGAGTATCCGGTAAAAGCGGCCGAACTGCGCGAACAGGTCGCGGCGTTCGGTCAACTTCGGCGAAAACCCGTGAAAATCGCGGTTCGGGTCGCGCCCCAGCGAATGCTGCAGGCGCGCGAGCCACGGCACGTCCACATAGACCATCCGGTAAGCCCATGCGTCGGGGCCGTACGGATTGCACGCATGCACCTGCTCCGGATCGATGAGCACCAGCACGCCGCGCCCGACGTGCTCCTTCGTCGCGCCGTTCAGATAGGTGCTCGTGCCGCCGACGATCGCGCCGACCGAAAACGTGTCGTGCGTGTGCTTCGCGTAGCAGATCGCCCGCCCGTCGTCGACGGTGCGCGCTTCGATGAACGGCAGCGCGGCGTCGCGCCAGAATGGCGACGGCACGGTAACGGTATGGACGGAACGGCTCACGCGACGGGCTCCCGGATCGAACGGCGAACGCACACCGTACAAGACTGCGCGGCCCGATGCAACCGCGAACCGACGCTCCGCGGCCGGATCGCCTAAGCTTTGGATTCCGGCCGCCGCGCCTGACGCGGCGGGTTCCGTTCCCTGTTCCAACCGGTACCGCTCATGCACATCGATCTGACAGGCAAGACCGCGGTCGTCACCGCTTCCACCGCCGGCATCGGGCTGGCAATCGCCGAAGGGCTCGCGCGTGCGGGCGCACGCGTCGTCGTCAACGGACGCAGCGACAAGTCGGTCGAGTCCGCCCGCGCGCAACTGCGCGCCGCGGTGCCCGATGCGGACGTCGACGGCGTCGCCGCCGACCTGTCCGACGCCGCCGGCGCCGCGCGCATCGCGCAGCACACGCCGGACGCCGACATCCTCGTGAACAACGCGGGCATCTATGGGCTCAAAGCGTTCTTCGACATCGACGACGACGAATGGAACCACTACTTCCAGATGAACGTGATGTCCGGCGTGCGTCTCGCGCGGCACTACCTGAAAGGCATGCTCGCGCGCAATACGGGGCGCATCGTGTTCATTTCGTCGGAATCGGGCCTGAACATCCCGGTCGACATGATTCACTACGGATTCACGAAAACGGCGCAGTTGTCGGTCGCGCGTGGCCTCGCGAAGCTGGCGGCCGGCACGAACGTGACGGTCAACTCGGTGCTGCCGGGGCCGACGATGTCGGAAGGTGTGCGCAAGATGCTGAAGGCGCAGGCCGACGAAACCGGCCGCAGCATCGACGATGTCGCGGTGGAGTTCGTGCGCAGCGAGCGTGCGAGCTCGATCATCCAGCGGCCGGCGACGACGGAGGAAGTCGCGAACCTGGTCGTGTACGTGTGTTCGCCGCAGGCGTCGGCGACGACGGGCGCGGCGTTGCGCGTCGACGGCGGCGTGGTCGATACGATCGCGTGACCGCAGCATCACGCGATGGCGCAACGCGCCGCCGCTCCCCTATCGCGCCGCGCTCTTGCCCGCCTGAAGCGCGCCCTTGCGATCGGCGTCCATGCAGGTATCGAAGCCGTGTTGCGTGACGGCGCCGGCATTGTCGAACACGACGAAGAAAGCACGGTGATCGTTGCCGTGCTCGATGAAGTAGTTGTAGCAGACGCCGCTGCCGTTGCGGACCATCCACACGCTGCGCGGGTTGCCGCCGGCGCGCACGACGTCGGCGCGCGTCGCGCCGTGCCGCGACGCGGCCCGCGCGAGCGGCGTGCGCGAATACGAGAACGGCAGCCACGAGTCGAACCACGCACAGCCGTGCAACATCAGGCAGCTGGCGGCCAGGGACAGCGTCGCTGCGGGACGGGACATCGGAATCAATCGCATGCTCGGAAAAATCTGCTGCGCCATGCCGGCGTGATCGAAAGCCCCATGCTACTCGACCTTTGGGTCCGGATCGAAAAGAAATGTAGAGACTTGTTTCCGATGCGCGGCACGCGGCGGCCCGGCACACGCCCGATCGTCACGAACCGTTGCGATGCAGGGCCGGCCCGCGCGCACATCCGCACCCCGGCGCCCACGCGGCGAATCGGCTCGACGGATCGCACCGTCACGCGACCCATTCCGCCCACAGCATCGTCAGCACGGTCATCAGCGCGGGACCGACGAACAGCCCGATCAGCCCGAACGTCTCGGCGCCGCCGAGAATCCCGAACAGCACGAGCAGGAACGGCAAGCGGGTCGAGCTGCCGATCAGCACCGGCCGCACGAAATGCTCGGCGACGAACACGACCACGAAACCGATCGCCAGCACCGCGACGGCCCACACGGTCGAGCCCTGCACGAACAGCCAGAGCGCCGCGCCGCAGAACACGATCGGCGCGCAGAACGGCAGCATCGCCGCGACGGCCGTGACGAGGCCGAGCAGCGCCGCGTGCGGGACACCGGCAAACGCATACGCGACGCCGAGGATCGCGCCTTCACCGAGCCCGACGACGACGAGGCCCGTCACCGTCCCGTACACGGCCGCGACCATCCGCTCGATCAGCTCGCCGCCACCGGGCCCGAACGCGCGCCGCGCGCCGTGCTGCAACGCGCCCGACAGCTTGTGGCCGGCCCGCATGATCACGAACAGCGTGACCAGCATGAAGCCGAACTCGAACAGCGCATGCGCGAGCTTCGAGCCGAACTGCCGGCCGAACGCGATGAACTTCTCGCCGTTCGCGCCATGCATCGCCGTGCCCGCGTGCAGCGGATGACCGAGATTGGCCTGCCACCACTCGGTGATCTGCGCGGAGCCGTAAGGCAGGCGGCTGACGACGTCCGGCAGCGCAATCCCGTTGTCCTGGATCGAGTGCAGCCAGATGCGCAGGTCGTGCTCCTGCGAGATCGCCTGCCCGAGCGCGATCGCGACCGGCAGCACGACGAGCAGCGAAACGCCCGCGGTGATCACGGTCGCGATCAGGGTCGGCCGGTTGCGAAACCAGCGGTCCGATTCGAAACGTTTCAGCAGCGGCCACAGCGCGATCGCAATCACGCAGGCCCATGCGATCGCGGGAAGGAAATCGCGGATCACCCACAGCGCGAGCACCAGCAGCGCCGCGTACAGCACGGCGCGGGCGATCTGCTGCGCGCGCGGCCGCGCGGCGGAATCGGAAGACGGCGGGACGTGTGCGCCCATGGCACCTCTGTCGAAATGAAAAATGGCGGTTCGCGCAGGCCGAAAGCCTGTTCGAACCGCCATTCTATCCATCGATGCCGCAACGGCATGCGCACGCCGTGCCAAGCATTGTCAAATGCGTGCCGTCGAAGCCGTCGAAGCCGTCGTGTCGCGCGGCGCGGCGCGTGCTCAGGCCGCCTTGTCGGCGACGCGGTAGCGTTCGAGCCAGTGCGCGTACGGCGCGGGCAGCGTCCACGACGGACGCTCGACGCCGAGCTGCTTGGCCGCATAGTACGGCCAGTGCGGATCGGCCAGATGCGCGCGCCCGACCATCACGAGGTCGAGCTGCTGCTCGGCCACGACGCGATCGGCGAGTTGCGGCGTGTCGATTCCCCATGCGGACGACACCGGCAGGCCGGCCTCGCGGCGCACGCGTTCGGCGATCGGCGCGAGGAACGCCGGTCCCCACGGAATCTGCGCGTCGGGCGTCGAGAAGCCGACCGACACGCTCAGCATGTCGAGCCCTTCCTGCTTCATCCTCTGCGTGAGCGCGATCGATTCGGCGAGCGTTTCTTCATCGCGGCCGTCGTATTCGATCACGCCGAGACGCGCAGTCAGCGGCAGATGCTCCGGCCACACCTGACGAACGGCCTTCAGCGTGTCGACGAGAAAGCGGCCGCGATTCTCGGCCGAACCGCCGTACTCGTCGTCGCGCTGGTTCGAGTGCACCGAGAAGAAGCTCTGGCCGAGATAGCCGTGCGCGAAATGCAGCTCGAGCCATTCGAAGCCGAGGTCGCGGGCGCGCTTCGCCGACGCGACGAAGTCGGCCTGCACACGGGCGATGTCGTCGTGCGTCATCGCACGCGGCGTCTTCGGCAGGTGCGCGCCGAACGGGATCGCCGACGGGGCGATGGTCTGCCAGCCGCGCGGATCGCCGTCGGGGATGTGGTCGTCGCCTTCCCACGGACGGTTCGCACTCGCCTTGCGGCCCGCATGCGCGATCTGGATGCCCGGCACCGAGCCGGCCGCCTTGATCGCCGCGACCGACGGCGCGAACGCGTCGGCCTGCGCATCGGTCCACAGCCCGGCACAGCCCGGCGTGATGCGGCCTTCCGGCGACACGGCCGTCGCCTCCGCGATCACGAGACCCGCGCCGCCGCGCGCGATGCCGGCCAGATGCACGTGATGCCAGTCGTTGACGACGCCGTCTTCGGCGACGTACTGGCACATCGGCGGCACCGCGATACGGTTGCGCAGCGTGACATCCTTGAGTTTGAACGGTTCGAACAGGGCAGACATCCACCACTCCTTTGCTTGGTTCTGCGAAACGACTGGATGAGCCGCCGTGCGGGGCGCACGACGGAACGGTTCGGGCCGCCGCCGGGCCGGTCGGGCCCGGCGGCGGAAACGGCCTGACGCCGGCGCTGCCGGCGCCGCGGCCGGCTTACTGGCGGCCGAGCTTCGCGAGCAGCGCCTCGGCCGCGGGCTCTGACGATGCGGGGTTCTGCCCCGTGATCAGCAGGCCGTCGGTGACGACGTGCGGCGCCCAGTCGGCGCTGCGCTCGAACTGCGCGCCGTTGGTCTTCAGCATGTCCTCGACGAGGAACGGCACGACCTCCGTCAGTTCGACGGCCGCTTCCTCGCTGTTGGTGAAGCCCGTCACGCGCTTGCCGCGCACGACCGACTCGCCGGTTTTCGGGTCCTTCACGTGGCGCAGCACGCCCGGCGCGTGGCACACGGCCGCGACCGGCTTGCCGGCCGACAGCGCACGCTCGATCAGACCGATCGAATGCAGATCCTCGGCAAGATCCCACAGCGGGCCGTGCCCGCCCGGGTAGAACACCGCGTCGTAATCGTCGATCGACACGTCGGCCAGCTTGCGCGTGGCTGCGAGTTCGGCCTTGGCCGCCGGATCCGCGTCGAAGCGGCGCGTCGCGTCGGTTTGCGCGGACGGATCGCTGCTTTTCGGGTCGAGCGGCGGCTGGCCGCCGTTCGGCGACGCGAGCGTGAGCTCGACGCCCGCATCCTTGAACGCGTAATACGGCGCGGCCAGTTCCTCGAGCCAGAAGCCGGTTTTCTTGCCGGTGTCGCCGAGCGTGTCGTGCGAGGTCAGGACAACCAGAATCTTCATGATCGGACACTCCTTCGAAATGGGGGAACGGGGCCGCGTCGCGGCGGCAGCGCTTCGCGCATGCGACGGTCCGCGGCGGCGGCGCGCCTGCCGGTTAGGCCGCACGCACGCGCCAACGTGCGGCGCGTCTGCCGAAAAAATTGCTCTCGTCTATTAGACCAGTCGTCTAGAAACAGACTCGAAAAAATGACGGCGTCTCTGCCCGACAGCATCCCGGTGCGATGTGGCATTTTCGCGTCGAGTGCGTATGCGGCAGGAACGGCGTCGCATCCATGGACCGGATGATAGCGCCGGATTAGACCGGTCGTCTAGAAGCATCCCTGCCATTGTCATGGCTTTTACCAAAGAGCGGCGCGCGGCACGCGCATACGCTGCCGCCCGATGCGTCGCGCCAGCCCTCGCCGCCCCCATCAGCCGTACAGCGGCCCGTCCGTATCGCCCGCGTCGATCACCGGCGTCTCCAACCGCTGCCCGTGGGCGCCGTCCGCGAGCAGCGCGAGCATCAGTTCCGCGAGCGAGCGCCCCGTCGCGTGTCCGGTCGGCTGCACCACCGCCGTCACGCGGTGCGGATGCGCGACGTCCGGCGGCACGCCGTCATAGACGATCAGCGACATGTCCTTCCCCAGCCGCACGCCGCCGTCGGCGAGCGCCCGAAACGCGCCGGCGCCCGCGATGTTGTTGTCGACCAGCAGCGCGGTCGGCCGCTCGGCCAGCGCGAGCAGTGTCTGCACGCCCTGCTGCCCGCCGTCGCGCGTGAACGCGCATTCGACGAGCAGCGCCGGATCGGGCGCGATGCCGGCCTCGCGCAGCGCGGCGAGATAGCCGGCGCGGCGCTGCATCGCAAAGTTCAGCGACAGCGGCGCGCTGATCATCGCGATGCGGCGATGGCCGAATCCGATCAGCCGCCGCACGGCATCGCGCGCGCCTGCCTCGTTGTCGAAGTCGAACCATGCGTACGGCTCGACGGCCTGCGTCCGGCCATACGCGACGTATGGAAATGCATTCGCCCGCAGGTATGCGAGCCGCGGATCGTCGACCAGCGTGCGCGCGACGATCAGCCCGTCGACCAGCTTGCCGTCGACGAGCCGCCGATACGTGTCCAGTTCGGCGTTCGGCCGCGCGGACGCGATGATGAAGTCGAGATTGCGCTCGGCCAGCCGCTCGGTGATGCCGGCGACGACCTCGCCGAAGCGCGGATCGCCGAGATCGCCGGCGCCGAACGGATAGACGATGCCGATCGTATCGGCGCGCCCGGTCGCGAGCCGGCGCGCGGTCGGATCCGCCACATAGCCGAGTTCCCGCGCGGCCTTCATGACGCGCTCGCGAGTCACCTCGCTCACGTCGTCATAGCCGTTCAGCGCGCGGCTGACCGTCGTGCGCGACAGCCCCAGCGCGTCCGACAGCGCCTTCAGATTCACCTTCACGTCGCTCCTCGCGTAGTGCATTCCATCCGGCAGAAGCCGCGTCGAACGGCAATTATTTCCGAATGGCAGTTATTACCGTCAAATATTTATCTTTTGACGTCCAAACCGGTTTGAAATAGCATCCAAACCGGTTTGGACATCGATGCCGCCGTAGCCGTTCCCTTTCACCGTCAACGGAAGACAACGCCGACATGACTTACTTGCCCTTTTGCCGCGCGAGCGCGGCCAAACGTTTGCTGTTCGCCGGCGCCGCAGCGGCCGCCTTCGCGTCGGTCGCGCATGCGCAGACCGCCGGCGCACCCGCGCCTACGCCCCACACGCAGCAGGCTTACGATCCCGAAAGCAACTTCACGATGCGCTGGACCCGCGCCGACATCCGCCAGATCGTCGCGCAGTCGCACACGGCCGGCGCCGACCGCAACTCGCTGCCGCAGGCGCTGACGATGCCGGACATCCCGCAGGATTTCCCGCTGATCAACCCGAACGTCTGGGTCTGGGATACGTGGCCGCTGGCCGACCTGCGCGCGAACCAGCTCAGCTACAAGGGCTGGGAAGTGATCTTCTCGCTGACCGCCGACCCGCACGCCGGCTACACGTTCGACGATCGTCACGTCCATGCGCGCATCGGCTTCTTCTATCGCCGTGCCGGCGTGCCCGCGTCGCAGCGGCCCGCGAACGGCGGCTGGACCTGGGGCGGCCATCTGTTCCCGGACGGCGCGAGCGTCAAGGTGTTCGGCACGTCGCCGATGACCAACAACGCCGAATGGTCGGGTTCCGCGCGCCTCACGCACGGCGACAACGTGAGCCTCTACTACACCGCGACGTCGTTCAACCGTTCGGCGCCCGGCGGCGCCGACATCACGCCGCCGCAGGCGATCATCACGCGCGCCGACGGTCACATCCATGCCGACGACAAGCACGTGTGGTTCACCGGCTTCGACGATCACAAGGCGCTGCTGCAGCCGGACGGCAACTACTACCAGACGGGCCAGCAGAACACCTACTTCTCGTTCCGCGATCCGTTCGTGTTCACCGATCCCGCGCATCCGGGCAAGACCTACATGGTGTTCGAAGGCAATACCGGCGGCCAGCGCGGCGCGCGCACCTGCACCGAAGCCGACCTCGGCTATGCGCCGAACGATCCGTACCGGGAAGACCTCAACGCGGTGATGAACTCGGGCGCAGTGTATCAAAAGGCCAATGTCGGGCTGGCCGTCGCAACGAACCCGCAGCTGACCGAATGGAAGTTCCTGCCGCCGATCCTGTCGGCGAACTGCGTCGACGACCAGACCGAGCGTCCGCAGATCTATCTGAAGGACGGCAAGTACTACCTGTTCACGATCAGCCACCGCACGACGATGGCCGCCGGTGTAGACGGCCCGGACGGCGTCTACGGCTTCGTCGGCAACGGCATCCGCAGCGACTTCCAGCCGCTGAACGGCGGCAGCGGGCTCGTGCTCGGCAATCCGACCGACTTCTCCGCGCCGGCCGGGGCGCCGTATTCGCAGGATCCGAACCAGAACCCGCGCGAATTCCAGTCGTATTCGCACTACGTGATGCCGGGCGGGCTCGTCGAGTCGTTCATCGATGCGATCGGCCCGCGCCGCGGCGGCACGCTCGCGCCGACGGTGAAGGTCAACATCAACGGTACGTCGACGTCGGTCGACCGCTTCTATGGCCGCGGCGGCCTCGGCGGCTACGGCGACATTCCGTCGAACCTGCCGGCCACGGGCGCCGGTCACAACGACGGCGGCCCGGGCACCCGGCCGTGAGGCCGTGAGGCCGTGAGGCCGCGAGGCGAAAGTCCGTGCGGCCCTGACGCCGTAATGGCGGCGACCCTGTAGTCCGCCGGTTCGGCAGGAAGGCATCGCGCGTGTCGCGTGCCCGCCTGCCTTTTTTGTTCCGCAGACCGTGCATGCCGCCGTCGCCGGCAGCATGCGCCCTTCTTTCCGCTTCGCGCCGCGAAGCACGGAATCCCTGCATGAGATCGATGTTTTTGCGCTTTTCCTTCCGGCTCGCCGGACTCCTGCTCGCGTGTGCGTCCGGCCTGCAGACGGCACACGCAACCTGTGCCGCGCCGCTCGCGAGCGACACGCCGCAATGGCGCCCCGCGCTGCACTACACGCCGCAACGCAACTGGATGAACGATCCGAACGGCCTCGTGTACGAACACGGCCGCTATCACCTGTTCTACCAGTACAACCCGTTCGGCAACGACTGGGGCAACATGTCGTGGGGCCACGCGACCAGCACCGACCTCGTCCACTGGCGCGAGCAGCCGGTCGCGATGCGCACGAACGCGACGGAGGAAATCTTCTCCGGCTCGATCGTCGCCGACACGCACAACACATCCGGTCTCGGCGCGCCCGGCGACACGCCGCTCGTCGCGCTTTACACGAGTGTCTACAAGGCCGGTTCCGGCCATGCACCGGGCACCCAGGCGCAATCGCTCGCGTACAGTCTCGACCACGGCGCGACGTGGCAGCCCTATGCGCACAATCCGGTGCTCACGCTCGATCCCGAATCGAAGCAGTTCCGCGACCCGAAGGTGTCGTGGTACGCGCCGGGACGCTACTGGCTGATGACGACCGTCGTCGCCGACGCGCAGGTCGTGAAGCTCTACCGGTCCGACGACCTGATTCACTGGTCGTTCCTGAGCGACTTCACGCTGCCGGACGTGCCGCATGCGGGCGCGCTGTGGGAAATGCCCGACCTCGTGCCGCTGCCGGTCGACGACGATCCGCGGCACGTCAAATGGGTGATGATCGCGAACGTCAACCCCTGGTCGATCGCCGGCGGTTCCGGCGCGATGTATTTCGTCGGCGACTTCGACGGCCGCACGTTCGTCCCGGATCGCGTCGCGCCGGCCGGCTCCGATCCCGCGCAGTTCCGCTGGGTCGATCATGGCGCCGACTTCTATGCGGCCGGCACGTTCTCCGGCGCGCCGGGCGCGCGTCCGGTCGCGATCGCGTGGATGAGCAACTGGGATTACGCGGCGAACGTGCCGAGCGCGCCGTGGCGCGGCGCCGCGACGTTGCCACGCGAACTCGCGCTGAAAACGATCGGCGGCGAACCGACGCTGGTCGTGACGCCGGCTGCCGCGTTCGATGCGTGGGCCGACCGGCAGCCTGCCGTGCATGAAGGCGATCTGAGCGTCGACTCGACCATGCGCGTATTGTCGGCGGCCACGCGCGGCATCGTGCAGCGCATCACGGTGACGCTCACGCCGCAGCGCGCGGCCCGTGCCGGGCTGATCGTGCGCGGCTCGGCGGACGGCAAGATCGGCACGCGAATCGTGTACGACACGGCGAAACGCACGCTGACGCTCGACCGCTCACGCTCCGGCGCCACGGCTTTCAGCGGCAAGTTCAGCCGCGAACACATCGTCGATTTGCCGCTCGAGCACGGGCGCTTGCAGCTCGAAATCGTCGTGGATCGCGGTTCGGTCGAAGTGTTCGCGAACGGCGGCCGCACGGTGCTGACCGACCTGATTTTTCCGCCGCTCGACGCCGACCGCGTTGCCGTATTCGCCGAGCATGGGAGCGCGACGTTCTCCGGGCTCACGGTGACGCGGCTCCACGGCGGCGATCGTGCCGATGCGGGCGGTGAGGCCTGTGCGGCGCGATAGCGTCGCGCGATTGCACCGCGGGGCTGCGTCTTCCGGCGTCTCGTCGGCCGCTGCAGCGCCGCCCCGTTCGAGCTTCCGTACGTAAGGCAACGCCGGACGGCGTTCCAGTCGGATGGCGCCGCTGCACCGTGTGCGACGGATGCGGCGGGCCGGCCGACATGCCGCGCGAAGCACCGTGTCCCGCCCCGACGGCTCTTGCGGGACGTGCTCGGCGTTCGCGCCACGCATACGCATGGTCGAGCGGGACGCACTCGCTCGCGTGCATTCCCCGCGGTCAACCGGGCGTGCGACTTCCGGTATGCTGACCGGCATCAGATTCTCGCATCCGAGGTAACCACCACTGCGATGGACATCGCGATCCGCATCGACGGCCGTCACGACCTGACCGGCCAGATCTTCCGGCAGTTGCGCACCGCAATCGTCGACGGGCGGCTCGAAGGCGGTGCCCGGCTGCCGTCGACGCGCGATCTCGCGAAGCAGCTCGGCGTGTCGCGCAAGACGACGCTCGACGCGTTCGAGCGCCTGGTCGCCGAGGGCTACCTCACCACGCGCGCGGGCGACGGCACGTTCGTCGCCGACGGTCTCGCGCGCGTACCGCATGCGGCGGGCCCGACGCCGTCGCTCGTCGACGACACGCCGCCAATCCATGCGCTCGACGCACGGGCGCTCTGGAACGACCTGCCAGACGCGCTTGCGATGCCCGCGCCGCAGGACACGCCTGCGTTCGACTTTCGCGGCGGCGTGACCGACAAGACGCTGTTCCCGTTCGACGCGTGGCGCCGCTGCCTGCATCACGCGTTGCGCCAGCAGGCCCGCGGCCCCGGCCAGTATCACGACCCGGCCGGCGATCCGCAGCTGCGCGGCGCGATCGCGCGCTACGTCGCGTTCAGCCGCGCGGTCGCGTGCGGCTGGGACGACGTGCTCGTCACGCAAGGCGCGCAACAGGCGCTCGACCTGATCGCGCGCGTGGTCGTGCGGCCGGGCGACGTCGTCGCGGTCGAGAATCCCGGCTATCCGCCGGCGCGCGCGGCGTTCGCGTCGCTCGGCGCGACGGTGATCGGCGTGCCGGTCGACGCGCACGGCCTCGTCACCGAACGGCTGCCCGACGAAGCCCGCCTCGTCTACGTGACGCCGTCGCACCAGTTTCCGCTCGGAATGCCGATGTCGCTGGACCGGCGCGTCGCGCTGCTCGAATGGGCACAGCGCCGCCGCGCGGTGATCATCGAGGACGACTACGACGGCGAATTCCGCTTCGAGGGCCGGCCGGTGGAGTCGCTGAAGAGCCTCGATCGCACGGGCCTCGTCGCGTACGTCGGCACGTTCTCGAAGACGATCTTTCCGGAACTGCGGATCGGCTACGCGATACCGCCGCGCGTGCTGCGCGGCGCGCTCGCGAAAGCGAAGCAGATCGTCGACTGGCACACCTGCACGCTGACGCAGGCGGCGCTCGCGCGCTTCATGCTCGAAGGCGATTTCGCGCGGCACCTGCGGCGCGTGCAGAAGCACTACGACGCGCGCCGCAAGATGCTGCTCGCACATCTGCGCGGCGGCCTCGCGCCGTGGTTCGACACGATCGCGCCGTCCGCCGGCATCCACCTCGCCGCGCACCTGAAACCGGGGCTCGACGAAGCCGCGCTGATCCGTGCGGCCCGCGCGCACGACATCGGGCTGTACGGAATTTCGGCGTTCCACGTCGGTTCACCGGCACGCGCCGGGCTGCTGTTCGGCTATGGCGGAATCGACGCGCTGCGCATCGACACCGCGCTCGCGAAACTGGCCGTGCTGCTGGATTCGGGCGAAGCAGCCGGTTCGCCACTGGTTACCTGAATTTTCCGGAAATTGGCCATTCAAGCAGTCCAGTGGCACGCATAAAGTGGGTCCTGTCGCGCCGCCGTGCGCATCAACCGGAAAAGGACCTGCCATGCAACCGCGCCTGAACTTCTATGCCGCCAGCCCGAACGCGATCAAGGTGATGCGCAACGCGGAGGAATTCCTCGCGAAGAGCTCGATCGAGAAGCCGCTCGCCGAACTCGTCCGGCTGCGCGCGTCGCAAATCAACGGCTGCGCGTTCTGCGTCGACATGCACACCACCGATGCGCGCAAGGGCGGCGAGACCGATCGCCGCCTCGCGACCGTCGTCGCGTGGCGCGAAACGCCGTTCTTCACCGAGCGCGAGCGCGCGGCGCTGGAATGGACCGAAGCGCTGACGCTGATCGCCGACCACCACGTGCCCGATGCCGTGTGGGAAGCCGTGAAGCCGCATTTCAGCGACGAAGAGCTGTTCGACCTGTCGTTGCTGATCGCAACGATCAACTCGTGGAACCGCTTCGCGATCGCATTCCGCAAGATGCCCGAGTAAGGGGGCGACGATGATGCGCTGCCCTTCCCGCTCCACGCCGCGCCGCGTGCTGGTGTGCGCGTCGCTCGCGCTCGGCGCCGTGCTGCCGGCCGCTGCCGATGCACACGATGCCGGCGCCAACGTGCACGCGATCATGCGGCAGGCCGTGCCCGAGGCGCCCGGCAAGCTCGCCGTCGTCGCGACGGTCGACTACGCGCCCGGCCAGGCGTCCGAGCCGCACCGCCATCTCGGCTCGGTGTTCGCGGTCGTGTCGAAAGGTGAAGTGCTGTCGCAGGTGAACGACGGCCCCGAGCGCCGCTATCGTGCCGGCGAAGGCTGGTACGAACCGCCCGGCTCGCGGCATCAGGTATCGCGCAATGCGAGCGCGACGGAACCCGCGCAACTCGTCGTGTTCGGGCTTACCGGCGAACACGATCCGCTGAAGTCGCCGATCGATCGATGACGACGCTTCAGGGGCGCGCGCCGTGTCGGGCACGCGCCCAAGGGCCGGGCTGTCGGGCGGCGAACAGCAGGGTCCGGCGCGGGTGCGCGCGCTCGCCGGCGGCCCGCGCGGGCTGATCGTCGACGAACCGGCTGCGCTGCCCGCCGCGCAATTGCCGCGACGGCCCACCGCGGTGGTTCCGCCTCGCCGCTCCCCGACATCTTCTCGCGCAGTTCGCGCCGCCGGCCGTCCCCGGCTTTCCCGTTAGCCGCTTCCTACATTCGACGGCCGGCACGCGCACGTTCGTCGCGCCGCTAACCCGCGATCCCGCGCCACCACTCGCCGCCCGCCCGGCCGCGCCACCGCGCGCGAAAACCCTTCCTTGAAATTAACTAACTCATCAATTAGCGTCGTCTGCATGAACGCGAAAGCCACCGTCGCCCGGCCGCGCGGGCGCCGCCCGTCGGTGCACGACTTCGACCTGCGCGACCACATGCTCGACGTCGCGATCCAGCTGTTCGCGGAACGCGGCATCGCCGCGACGACGGTCGCGCAGATCGCCGCGGCCGCCGGCGTCACATCGGCGATGGTCCACTACTACTTCACGAATCGCGAGCAACTGCTCGATGCGATCGTCGAGGAACGGCTCGCGCAGGTGATCGCGTTCGTGTGGCGGCCGACCGCGCCGCAGACCGAAAACGATCCGTTTGCGCTCGTGGCCGAACTCGTCGACCGGTTCTTCGACGTCACGCACCGGATGCCGTGGCTGCCGTCGATCTGGCTGCGCGAGATCGTCCATGAAGGCGGGCTGCTGCGCGAGCGGATGATCCGGCGCATTCCGCTCGAGCATGTCGCGCGTTTCGCCGAACGCATCCGCGCCGCGCAGCAGCGCGGCACGCTGAATCCGTCGCTCGAACCGGCGTTCCTGTTCCATTCGATCATCGCGCTGGTGATGCTGCCGCTCGCGACCGCGAAGCTGTGGCAAAGCGCGCGCGGCCTGCCGCCGATCGATCGCGACGTGCTGCATCGCCATGTCCGCGCGCTGCTCGAGTCCGGCATGCAGCCGCCCGGCGCCGCACCGCCCGCACGCGCCCGCTCGTCACGGAGGCGCTCGTGAGCCGGGCCCGTGCGCTGCCGCTCGTGCTCGCCGCCGGTGTGCTGCTCGCCGCTTGCGGCCGGCCGGCAGACGACGGCACGGCGTACCAGGGTTATGTCGAAGGCGAATTCGTCTACCTGTCGTCGTCGCAGCCGGGCACGCTGACGCAACTGTCGGTCGAACGCGGCCAGGCCGTCGCCGCCGGCACGCCGGTGTTTGCGCTCGACGCGGTCAGCGAAACGGCCGCGCTGCAGCAGGCACAACACCAGCTCGCGGCCGCCCGCGCGCAGCTTGCCGACCTGCAGACCGGCAAGCGCCCGCCCGAAGTCGCGGTTACGCGCGCGCAGCTCGCGCAGGCCACTGCACAGGCCGCGCGGGCCGCCGCGCAACTCGCGCGCGACGAACGCCAGTACGCGGCCGGCGGCCTGTCGAAACAGCAGCTCGACGATACGCGCACGGCCGCGCAGACGAGCGCCGCGCAGATGCGCGAGCTGCAGAACCAGGTCGACGTCGCGCGCTTGCCGGGCCGCACGCAGCAGGTCGCCGCGCAGGCTGCGCAGGTCGATGCCGCGCAGGCGGCCGTGGCCGAAGCGCAGTGGAAGCTCGACCAGAAGCGCGTGGCCGCGCCGGCCGCCGGGCGCGTGTACGACACGCTGTACCGCGTCGGCGAATGGGTGCAGGCCGGCAATCCGGTCGTGCAGATGCTGCCGCCGCAGAACCTGAAGGTGCGCTTCTTCGTGCCGGAGGCCGCGATTGCGTCGCTCGCGCCGGGGCGCACGATCGCGATCCATTGCGACGGCTGCGCGGCCGACGTGCCCGCACGCATCACGTACGTGTCGAGCAACGCCGAATACACGCCTCCGGTGATCTACAGCAACGAAAGCCGGACCAAGCTCGTGTTCATGGTCGAGGCGCGCCCCGCGCTCGCCGACGCGCCGAAACTGCATCCCGGCCAGCCCGTCGCCGTGAGGATGCGATGAACGCGCAGCCGGCGCCGTACGCGATCGACGTCGACCGCCTGAACAAGCGGTTCGGCGACAAGCACGTCGTGAAGGACGTGTCGTTGCGCGTCGCGCGCGGCGAGATCTTCGGCTTTCTCGGACCGAACGGCAGCGGCAAGACCACGTCGATCCGGATGATGTGCGGGCTGCTCACGCCGGACTCGGGCAGCGGCACCTGCCTCGGCTACGACATCGTGCGCGACAGCGCGCAGATCAAGCGGCGCGTCGGCTACATGACGCAGCGATTCTCGTACTGGGAAGACCTGTCGATCCGCGAGAATCTCGATTTCGTCGCGCGCGTGTACGGGATGCCCGATCGCCGCGCGGCCGTCGCGCGCGCGCTCGACGGGCTCGGCCTCGCGAGCCGTGCGGACCAGCTCACCGGCGCGCTGTCCGGCGGCTGGAAACAGCGCCTGGCGCTCGCCGCATGCATGCTGCACGAGCCTGAACTGCTGCTGCTCGACGAACCGACCGCCGGCGTCGACCCGGCTGCGCGCCGCGACTTCTGGGAAGAACTGCACCGGCTCGCCGCGCAAGGGATCGCGGTGCTCGTCAGCACGCACTACATGGACGAAGCCGAGCGCTGCCACAAGCTCGCGTACATCGCGGACGGCGAACTGCTCGCGCAGGGCACGTCGGCGGAGGTCGTCGCGTCGCAGCACCTGTCGACCCGCGTGGTCACCGGCGCGCACCTGGCCGAACTGGCCGCGCGCCTGCGCACGATGCCGGGCATCGACCAGACGGTCGTGTTCGGCTCGGTGCTGCACGTGAGCGGGCGCGACGCCGCGCGGCTCGACGCGACGCTCGCGCAGGTATGCGGCGACGCGTCGTGTCAGGTCGCCTCGATCGACACCGGGCTCGAGGACGTGTTCATCTACATGATGGGCCGCGCGCACGGCCCCGTCGGCGGAGCGCCGGCATGAGCGCGCGGGCGACCCTGCGCGGCGCGTTCTCGGTCGCGCGCTGGTGGAGCATCGTGCTGAAGGAATTCCTGCAGCTGCGCCGCGATCGCGTGACGTTCGCGATGATCGTCGGCGTGCCGATCATCCAGCTTGCGCTGTTCGGCTTCGCGATCAACACCGATCCGAAACATCTGCCGACCGCGGTAATCGTCGCCGATCAGAGCCCGTTCGCGCGCAGCTTCATCGCCGCGATGCGCAATTCCGCCTATTTCGACATCGTCGGCACGCTGCCGGACGAAGCCGCCGGCCGCCATGCGCTCGCGCGCGGCGACGTGCAGTTCGTGCTGAGCGTGCCGGCCGGTTTTTCGACGCAGTTGCTGCGCGGCGAGCGTCCGTCGCTGCTGGTCGAGGCGGACGCGACGGACCCCGTCGCGACCGCCTCGGCGATCGGCGCGCTGCAGGGGCTCGTGCAGCCCGTCGCGGACAAGGACCTGACCGGCCCGCTCGCGCACCTGAACGGCCGCCCGCCCGCGTTCGACGTCGTGCTGCACCGCCTGTACAACCCGGAAGGCATCACGCAGTACAACGTCGTGCCCGGCCTGATGGGCGTGATCCTGACGATGACGATGGTGATGATGACGGGCCTCGCGATCACCCGCGAACGCGAGCGCGGCACGATGGAGAACCTGCTCGCAACACCCGTGCGCCCGCTCGAGGTGATGACGGGCAAGATCGTCCCGTACGTGTTCATCGGGCTGATCCAGGTGACGATCATTCTCGCCGCCGCACGGTACGTGTTCGAGGTGCCGTTCGTCGGCGGCGCGTTCGCGATCTACCTGTCCGCGCTGCTGTTCATCGCCGCGAACCTGACGGTCGGGATCACGCTGTCGTCGCTCGCGCAGAACCAGCTGCAGGCGATGCAGCTCGCGATGTTCTATTTCCTGCCGAACATCCTGCTGTCGGGCTTCATGTTCCCGTTCGCCGGCATGCCGAAATGGGCGCAGTTCATCGGCAACCTGCTGCCGCTCACGTACTTCAACCGCCTCGTGCGCGGGATCCTGCTCAAAGGCAACGCGTGGGCCGACCTGTGGCCGTCGGTGTGGCCCGTCGCGCTGTTCACCGTGGTCGTGATGGGCGTCGCGCTGCGCTTCTACCGGCGCACGCTCGACTAGGAGACGGACAATGAAACCGGCTTCACGTCGCGCGTTCGGCATATCCGCCATGTCCGACGCCTTCGGCACGTCCAGCACCTTCGGCACGTCCCGCACCTCCGGCACCTCCGGCGCCGCCCGCCGCGGCGCGCTGCTCGCCGCTGCGCTGCTCGTCGCCGGATGCGCGGTTGGGCCGGATTTCCGCGCGCCGGACGCGCCGGCCACGCAGCGCTACACGCGCGATGAAGTGCCGGCGACGACGGCGGCCGCGAGCGGCCCGGCGGGCGACGCGCAGACGTTCGCACCGGCCGCGCATACGCTGCAACGCTGGTGGACGCGGTTCGGCTCCGAACCGCTGAACCGCCTCGTCGATACCGCGTGGCAGAACAGCCCGACACTCGCCGAGGCCCGCGCGCGGCTCGACGAAGCGCGGCAGAACCACGCGGCGCAGGCCGGTGCGACGATGCTGCCGCGCGTCGACGCGAACTTGTCCGCGACGCGCGAGCAGGTCGACATTGCCGCGTTCGGGCTACCGGCCAACGTGCCGAATCCCGGGCCGTTCACGCTGTACGACGCGTCGGTGAGCGTGTCGTATGTGCTCGACGTGTTCGGCGGTAACCGGCGCGCGCTCGAAGCGCTGCGCGCGCAGGTCGACTATCAGGCGTACATGCTCGACGCCGCGCGGCTGACGCTCGCGGCCAACGTCGTCGCGACCGCGATCCTGCGCGCGTCGCTCGCCCAGCAGATGGCGCTCACGCGGCAGCTCGTCGACGCGCAGACGCGCCAGTTGCGCATCGTCGAAGCGCGCTTCGCGGCCGGCGGCGTGTCGCGCGCCGATGTGCATGCACAGCGCGCGCTGCTCGCGCAGACGCAGGCATCGCTGCCGCCGCTCGCGGCGCGCTACGCGCAAGCCGGCCACCGGCTCGCGATCCTGCTGGGCGCGCCGCCGGCCACCGCCGAGTTGCCCGACCTCTCGATCGATGCGCTCGCACTGCCGCGCACGGTGCCGGTCGCGCTGCCGTCGACGCTCGCACGCGAGCGGCCCGATATCCGCGCGGCGGAGGCCATGCTGCATCAGGCGAGCGCGAACGTCGGCGTCGCGACCGCGAACCTGTATCCGCGTTTTTCGGTTTCGGCCGGGATCGGTTCGGAACGCACGCGCATCGCCGATATCGTCAGCGGGCTCAATGTCTGGAACGTCGGCCTCGGCCTGACTCAGCCGCTCTTTCACGGTGGCGAGTTGCGCGCGAAGAAGCGCGCGGCGCAAGCTGCGTACGATGCCGCGTTCGCGAGCTATCGGGAAACCGTGCTGGTGGCGCTGCAGCAGGTGGCCGACGCGATGCGTGCGGTCGAACACGACGCGTCGGCGCTCGCGGCGCGCGACACGGCCGCACGGGAAGCGGCGGCGGGCAACGCGATCGCCGGCGACCGCTACGCGGCGGGCGGAATCAGCACGTTCGCGCTGCTCGACGCGCAGCGACAGGCGCTGCAGACCGCGCTGGATCGCACACGCGCGCAGGCCGACCGGCTTGCCGATACGGCGGCGCTGTTCCAGGCGCTCGCGGGGCGCTGGACCGACGATTCCGCCGAGTGATGGACGAGACTGCTTCGGCGCCGCGGTGCGAGTTTCGTCGACCGGCGACCGAACATGGCACGCATCCATCAGGATTGCAAAGCGCGCGTTCCAATAAAAAAACCGGCCCGAAGGCCGGTTTCTTTGATACCGCATGCCGTGAGCGGCGCTCGCGCGCCGCGCGACATTTAGAAGCGGTGGATCAGGCCAACGCCTGCAGCGATCTGGTTCTGCTTCGAACCTGCGCCCACGCCGTCGCCGATCGACGTCGTTGCAGCCTGGATGCCGCCAGCCTTGTTCAGCGTGTTGCCGGTCGCGTGCTGGTAAGCCTCGACTGCGTACAGGCCCGTGCGCTTCGACAGGCTGTAGTACTGCGACAGCGTGACCTGGTGGTACTTGGCCGCGCTGGAGATGCCGTTCGACTGCGTTGCCGCCGTGTACGAGTAGCCTGCCGCGAAGTCCCACTGCGGCGCTGCCTTCCAGTGCAGCACGGCGCCTGCCGTGTTGAAGATCGCCGTGTTGCGGAACGCCGAACCGACGCCCGGGACGTACTGGACGTTCGTGTACGACACGGACACGTCCCATGCCGGCGTGAACTGGTAGCCGGCCGTCACACCGAGGCGCTGCTGCGTTTGCGCCGTCTGGTAGCCGCTGTTGATCGACGACACTGCCGGCTGGCCGCCGCTCGTGACCGTCGAGTTGTCGCCCCACACGCCGCCGCCGAGCGTCGAGTTGTTGACCTTCTGGAAGCCGACCGCGATGCCTGCCGGGCCGTTCAGGTACTGGATCGCCGCGCTCCACGTCGAGCCGCGGTTGAAGCTGCCTGCGACGCCGCCGAGCGAGTACGAACCGCCGACCGTGAAGCCGTAGAACTTCGGCGACATGTAGACGAGCGAGTTGTTCGCGCGGTAGCTGGTGTCCAGCGAGTCGATATCGCCCGGGTGCGCGCCGTAGTAACCGGTCAGCCAGGTCGTCGGGCTATACGGCGACAGCAGCGTGTAGTACGCGGTGTACTGGCGGCCGGCCGTCAGCGTACCGTACGTCTGGTTGGTCAGGCCAACCCACGCCTGACGCGTGAAGATGCCGTTCGCCCATTGCGACGAGCCGTTGTTCGCGTTGAAGCCGGCTTCCAGTTGGAAAATCGCCTTCGTGCCGCCGCCGAGGTCTTCGCTGCCCTTCAGGCCGAAGCGGCTGCCTGCCCAGATGCCGGTGGCCATCTGCACCTTCGAGTGACCGCCCGTGGTCGCGCCGGTTGCCGACGAGTTGTTCTGCCAGGCGATGGCGTTATCGACGATACCGTACAGGGTCACGCTGCTCTGAGCGTGGGCTGCGGTAGCGGCTGCGAGACCCACTGCCGTCATGGCGAAAGCGACGCGCTTTTTCATTGATTCTCCGTCCTCAAAGAATGATTTCTTTTCTGGTGTGGTTTTATGCACATGTGCGAGTACATGCCGGTGCGATTCTGACGGATTACCAATCGTTTCCCAATACGTGCAGTCGGTCATCGTATGATCGACGCAACGCACGGGTTCACCAAACGGTTACAAGACACCTGAAAACGCTTACGCGGCGGGCGTTTCCGGCATTTCCCGGTGAAAACCCTAGCTTTACATTTTTACTGGTGCATCGCGACCGTCCAATGTCGTCAGACGCCTTCGGCACGAACCATCTTACGAATGCGTGACCGCGGCCGGGTGCCGCGGTTCACGCCGCCGCGCAGGATCGCTGACATTCATGACAGCCACGTTTCGGGAAACGAGATCGTGAAAACGTTTCAGTACGTGTGGCGGGAATCGGACGGGAACGGCCCGCGAACGCGGGCCGGTGGGCAGAAGAGGAAACCGGCGCCTGTCGCGCCGGTATCGTCCGGGGCGATTCAGTGCTCGGCCGGTTGCGCAAGCCGCGCGGTCACGGCGTCGACCAGCGCGTTCATCCGCGCGCGGATCGCCGCGTTCGAGCCGACGAGCGCGAGCGACTGCAGCATGATCCGGTAGATCCGCTTGCGCGGCACCTTCGCCGGCCGGGCCGGATCGAGCCAGGCGTCGTGGGCCGCCAGCAGTTCGAGCGTTTCGAGGCCGATCATGATCGGCCACAGGCACGCGAGCCGCAGCCGGACGAAGCGGCGCGGAATCGCCAGCGTGTACCGGCACGCGTCGCGATATTGGTCGAGGGTCACGCGCAGCAGGTCGACCAGCACGCCGCGCGCGCGCGCCGACGCGTCCGGCGACATCAATTCGGCGACGGCGATCCGGTGCGCGGCCAGCACGTCGTCCGGCAGGTAGCAGCGGCCGATCCGCAGGTCCTTCGCGCAGTCGCGCAGGATGTTGGTCATCTGCAGCGCCTTGCCGAAGCGGATGCCCTTGTCGCGCATGTCGGCGAGGTCCCAGCCGCGCGCGGCCCGCGTATGCGCGCCGGTCATGTCGGTCCAGAATTCGCCGACGCAGCCGGCGACCAGGTACGTGTAGCGGTCGAGCATGTCGCGGTTCGGCAGCGACGCGACCTGCCCCGACTGTTCGTCCGGGAACGTGCGCAGGTCGAATTCCATCCCCGACGTCAGCGTCGCGACGACCTTGCGGATCGACGCGCGGTCCGCTTCCGGCTGCGCGCGCAGCAGCGCGAGCATCGGCTGCATCGAGCCGAGCAGCACGTGCTCGTGCGAGTCCGCCTGCATCCGCGTCACGTCCTCGAGCGCGCGCGACAGCGCCGCACCGTCGCCGAGCCGCTCGACCTCGTCGCGCAGGCCGGTCAGCAGCGCCGCGCGGCGATCGGGCGCGACGAGCGCCGTGTCGGCGATCGTGTCGGCCGCGCGCGCGAGCAGATAGGCGAGGCCGACCGGGTCGCGCATGCCGTCGGGCAGCACGCGCAGCGTCAGGTAGAAGGAGCGGGAAACGTTCTTCAGCAGGTCGCCGAGCAGGTAGGCGGAATCGGTATGAGTCGTCATGGGTCGGTAAAAATCGGCCGGCGCGGGCCCCGGACGCACACGGGCGCCGGGCGCCCGCGCCGGCCCGCGAGTCGCCGCATCGCGATGTGCGGGCGGGCGTCGGCCCGGCGCGGCGATGCAAAAGTCCCGCAAGTTTAGTGCATCCGGCGCGCCGGCTCCCGCGATCGGCGGATCGCACCGTGTGCACCGCCGCACCTGCCGGCCGACGCACACGATCGCACCCCGAACGAAACGGAAAGGCGAAAGTAATACATATGTAATGATCGGGTGCGACGATCGCGTCCCGTTCGATCCCGGGCGGCCGGCATCAGGCCGCGCTGCCGCGTCGACCGCCCTTTCACCGACTTCCGTTCGAAGGTTCACCGACATGCTCTTCACGCGCCCGATCGCCCTGCGCTGCATCCCGTTCGCCTGTGCCGCCGCCCTGCTGCTTGCCGCCTGCGGCGGCGACGATATCGCGGGCTCCGATCCCACGCAGCCGCTTGCCGCGAAGGTCCAGGTGGTCGGCCATCGCGGCGCGAGCGCGCTGCGCCCCGAGCACACGCTCGCGTCGTACCGCAAGGCGATCGAGGACGGCGCCGACGTGATCGAGCCCGACCTCGTCGCGACCCGCGACGGCGTGCTCGTCGCGCGCCACGAGAACGAGATTTCCGGCACGACGAACGTATCCACGCTGCCGCAGTTCGCGAGCCGCAAGGCGACCAGGACGATCGACGGCACGCCGCTGACGGGCTGGTTCACCGAGGACTTCACGCTCGCGGAACTCAAGACGCTGCGTGCGCGCGAGCGCATCCCGCAGATCCGCCCCGCGAACACCGCGTACAACGACCAGTTCGAGATCCCGACCTTCGACGAGATCGTCGCGCTCGCGAAGCAGATGTCCGCGCAGACCGGCCGCACGATCCACCTGTACCCGGAAACCAAGCACCCGACCTACTTCCAGTCGATCGGCCTGCCGCTCGAGGACCGTCTCGTCGACGCGCTGCTGAAGGATCCGTACACGGCACGCACGGCGACCGTCTACATCCAGTCGTTCGAAGTCGCGAACCTGAAGGCGATCCGCAACCGGATCAAGGCGAGCCAGCCGAACTGGAAGCTCGTGCAGTTGATGGACGAAGCCGACCAGCGGCCGTACGACTTCGTGAAGGCGAACGACAAGCGCACCTATGGCGACCTGTCGACGCGCGACGGGATGCGCGAGATCGCGTCGTATGCGAACGGCGTCGGCCCGTACAAGACGTCGATCATCGCGGTGGCCGCGGACGGCACGCTGCAGCAGCCGACGCAGTACGTCCGCCATGCGCATGAGGCCGGCCTCGTCGTGCATCCGTACACGTTCCGGCCGGAGAACAACTTCCTGCCCGCGTCGCTGAAGGACGGCGGCACGCCGGCCACGCGCAACCCCGCAGGCTCGGTGCGCGAGATCCACGCGTACCTGCGCGCGGGCATCGACGGCTTCTTCACCGACGATCCGGCCGTGGGCCGCACGGCCGTCGATACGTTCAGGCGCTGAACCGCCGGGCGACCGGCAACCGGGGCGCGACGCATGCCGCCGCGCGCGCCGTTTGCCCCACCGTGCCCGGCGCGTCGGGCCTCAGATCACGCGGAAGTGGTGCGTGCCGTCCCGCTTCAGCTGGTCGACCAGCCCGTATTCCCAGTCGAGATACGCCTGCATCGCGGCGGCCGCATTGTCGGTGCCTTCGTACGGGCGGCGGTAGCGGTCGATACGCGGCGACGCCAGATGCGTTTCGCCGTGCTCGAGCGGCAGCCCCGCGTCGATCCAGGCGGCCGTGCCGCCCGTCAGCACGGAGATCGAGGCCGACGCCGGCAGCAGCGCACGCGCGTCGTCCGCGGCGAAGCGCGCAAGCAGGCTCGAGCCGCACGTGAACACGTAGCGTTTCGCCGGCGGGATCGCCGCGAGCGCGTCGCGCAACTGCGCGCGCACGGCGAACCACGCGCCCGGAATATGGCGCTTCACGTAGTTCGCGCTGGCGGTCACGTCGACGATCGCGATCTCGCCCGCCTCCGCCTCCTTCAGCCAGCCCGCGAGCGTCGCCGGCGATACCTCGGTCACCTGCGGCGTCGCCGGCACGCCGCGCGGCGGCTGGCCGCGCTCGGTGAACGCGGCCGGGCCGGCCGGCTCGACCACGCGCACGTCCCAGCCCATCTGCGCGAGCCATGACGCGGTCATGTCCGCGCGCACGCCGTCGTCGTCGGCGAGCACGATCCGCGCGCCGCGCACGGCCGCGTGATGGTCGGTCTCCTGCACGAGCTGGCCGCCCGGCGTGCTCAGGAAGCCCGGCAGATGGCCGGCCTCGTATTCTTCCGGCGTGCGCACGTCGAAGCGGTACAGCGTGCGGCCCGGCTCGTCGAGCGCGGCGAGCTCCGCGAGCGCGATGCGCGGCACGCCCGCGCGCTCGGCCACCGCGCGTGCGGCGCGGCGGGCTTCGTCGCGTTGTGCGGGCGCGATGTCGTCCGGAAAACGTCGCGCGGCGCCGCGCTCGAGCGTCTGGCCGGCCAGCGTCCAGCCGATCGTGCCGTTGCGCAGCGCGGCGACCGGGTTCGGCAGCCCCGCGTTGATCAGCGACTGCGTGCCGATGATGCTGCGCGTGCGGCCCGCGCAATTCACCACGACCTGCGTGGCCGGATCCGGCGCGAGCGCGCGCACGCGCAGCACGAGTTCGGCACCCGGCACGCTCGTCGACGTCGGGATGTTCATCGTCTGGTATTCGTCGAAACGGCGCGCGTCGACGATCACCACGTCGGCCTTCGCGTCGATCAGCGCCTGCACTTCCTGCGCGGACAGCGACGGCGTGTGGCGCTCGGCCTCGACCCATTCGCCGAACGATTTGCTCGGCACGTTCACGTCGATGAACAGCTCGCCGCCGGCGGCGAGCCAGCCCGCGAGGCCGCCGTCGAGCAGCCGCACGTCGGTATAGCCGAGCTGCGCGAGCTTCTCGGCCGCGCGCGGCGCGAGATCCTCGCCGCCGGCTTCGCCGAACACGACGATCGGCGTGTCGCGGCGCGGAATGCGCGTCCACGCGTCGAGTTCGAGCTTCGACAGCGGGAAGTTGGCGGCCCACAGCGGATGGCCCTGCGCATAGGGATCCTCCTCGCGCACGTCGATCAGCGCGAGCTCGTCGCGGGCCAGCAGCCGCGCGCGTACGTCCTGGTACGACGCGACGGGGAAACGGGAAGTGGAATCAGCGGGTTGCGTCACGATGTCTCTGTCGGATTCTGTTGAAGTCGGAAAAGAAAGCAAAACGGGGCGATCCCGGGCCTGCGCGCGCCATGCGGGCGATCGCGCGGCCGGTCATGCGTTCGAATAGCCGGATACGAACGGCTTCACGGTGCCGTCGTCGAGGAATACCGCGCGCTCGACCTTGCCGATGTTCGCACCGTACACGTGGATGCTGATCGACACCTGGTCCGCGAACGCATTGGTCACGCGATGGACGTCGCCGATGCGCGGCGACACGGCCTCGACGTCGCCCGGCTGCAGCCGCGCCGCGTCGCCCGACGGCACCGGCCTGCCGGCCTCGTCGAACCGGTACGGCTGCGAAAGCTCGCCGCCGCGCAACATGCCGATCAGCCCCCACACCGTGTGATTGTGGATCGGTGTCGTCTGGCCCGGCCCCCACACGAAGCTGACGACGGAAAACCGCTCGTCCGGATCGAGATGCAGCAGGTATTGGCGGTAGCGCTCGGGATCGGGCTGCGCGAACGCGTCTGGCAGCCAGTCGTCGTGCGCGACGAGCGCCGCGAGCAGCGCACCGCCCTCGTCGAGAATGCGCGCCTCGTTCGCGCCGGACGCGAGCAACGCGCCGAGGGCGTCGACGAACGGACGCAGCGGCGTCTGCTGCAACGAAAGCGTACTCATCGGCGGTCTCCTCGAATATGATGCCGAATATGATGGATCGTCATGATGCACCCGAAATACCATGCAGAACAAACATGAAAATTAGCGATATCGACGCTTTTGCAGCGGTCGTCCGCTGCCAGAGCCTCAGCCAGGCCGCGGCCGAGCTCGGCATGACGCAGCCCGCGATCACGCGGCGCGTGCAGAATCTCGAGGAAGCGCTCGGCGTGACGCTGCTCGACCGCAACACGAAACCGCCGCGGCCGACCGACATCGGCCGGCAGGTGTTCGAGCAGTGCCGCGCGATCCTGCGCGAAGTCGATGCGCTGCGCGAGCTGACGGCGGGCCAGCGGCCGCCCGAAGGCGAATTCCGCGTCGGCCTCACGCAAGGGCTCGGCGAGCCGATGCTGCCCGGCCTGATCGCGCAACTCGCCGCGCGATGGCCGGCGCTCGCGACGCAGGTCACGACCGCGTGGGGCGGCGTGCTCGTCGAACGCATCGCGCGGCGCGAACTCGACGCGGCACTCGTGTTCCTCGCCCGCGAGATGGTGCTGCCGGCGCAGGTCGACGGCATGCGGCTGCTGGCCACGCGGCTCGTCGCGGTCGGCCGCAAGGGCGACTGGCCGCGCCGCAGCTACCGGCTCGCCGACTGCCATGCGCGCGGCTGGGTGCTCAATCCGGACGGCTGCGGCTTTCGCGCGGGCCTGCGCCGCGCGCTCGACGCGCAGGGGCTGCCGATGCCCGTCACGCTCGATACCCATGGCCGCGACCTGCAATTGCAGAGCGTCGCGAACGGGTTCGGCATCGGGCTGATGCCGCTGCCGCTGCTCGAAGGCAGCCCGCTGCGCGACGCGCTCGACATCGTGCCGCTCGCCGATTTCAAGCCGCAGATCGATCTGTGGCTGCTGCACCGCCAGGATGCCGCGCGCTTCGCGGCGCCGCTCGCGACCGTGGCCGCGCATGCGCGCACCGCGTTCGCGCTGCCCGCGGATGCCGGCGAGCACGACGAGGCCGCTTGACCCGAACGGGCACGGGCGCCACGGGGGCGTCCGGTTTGCGGCGACCGCCGCACCACCCCGCTCACGCATCGCTTCGATCGGATACGGGCGCGCTGTGTGATGCTCCGCCCGCTTCCGCTTCCGCATTCGCTTCCCCCTCCGCCTCCGCGTTCGTAGTTGCGGTTCGCGCCGGCGTGTTGCGTGAGGTTGCATTCGCGTCAGTGCCCACGTCAGCGCCCGTGCCCGTGCCCGTGCCCGTGCCCGTGCCCGTGCCCGCGTCAGCGTCAACGTCAGCGTCAACGTTCGGCATGGTGCGCCGCGCCGCGGCCGCCGCGTCCAATGCCGCGCGTCCGGCGGCGACCGCGATCGCATCGTCCTGCGGCGTATGCACGCGGCTGCACAGCACGTCGCGATAATGACGTTCCAGCGGATTGTGGCGGCTCAGCCCGTGATTGCCCGACAGCCTCAACGCGTGCTCGACGGTGCGGATCGCTTGCTCCGTGACGGTTCGCTTCACGAGGCCGCTCGTCGTGACCGCCGGCGCGTCGCCCGCATCGGTGCGCGCGATGTGCTCGTCGAGCAGCACGCGATTCGCATGCAGCCATCCCTCGATCTCGCCGACGGCTTCCTGCACGCGCGGCAGCGTCGCGAGCGGCGCACCGAGCCCGCTCGGCGCACGTGCCGTCGCGAAATCGAGCAGCCAGTCGCGCGCCGCACGCGCCACCGCGTCGTAGAGACTGCCGAGCAGCGCGACCATCCACGCCTGCTGGTCAGCCTGCGCGTCGACATCCGCATGGCTCGCGGCCGACACGGCCCACGCATCGGGCGCACGCACGTCCACGGCGTGGTCGGCCGGGAGCCACACGTCGTCGAACACGACCTCATGGCTGCCCGATGCGCGCAAGCCAAGATGATTCCAGCTTTCGATCACGCGAATGCGCGCGTCGTCCGCCGCATCGCGCTCGCGCCGCACGACGAACACGCCGACGCGCGGCTCGCGCTCGTCGGTACGCGCCCACACGGCCAGCCAGCGCAGCGCCGGAATGCCGGTGCTGTACAGCTTGTGGCCGGACAGCCGCCAGCCGTCGCCGTCGCGGCGCGCAATCGTGTCCGGCAGCCCGCCGCGCGACGGCGAGCCGAGCGCCGGTTCGACCCGCAGCGCGTTGATCAGCGCACCTTCTTCGACTGCACTACGAAACACCGCACGCCGCACCGGCTCCGGCCAGCGGTTGTCCGCGCGGCCGAGCGCGCGATGCTGCAGATACGTCATCGTCAGCACCAGCGCAGTCGCGGGATCGGCGCGCGCGACGGCGGCCACGATCCGGCTCGCCTGTGCGAGTGTCGCGCCCGCGCCGCCATGCTCGCGCGGCACGACCTGTGCGATCAGCCCGGCCCGATGCAGCCGCGCGAAATTCTCGTGCGGAAACCGGCCGTCGACGTCGTTGCGGGCCGCGTCGGCCGCGAGCGCCGGCGCAAGGCGCTTGAGCAGCGCGGCGACGCGTGCATCGTCGGCAGGCAGGTGGCGCAGCGACGACTGTTGTGGCTGCGGCGAGGAAGCAGCAAGGCTGGCGGACATCGGTTCGGATTCTCTCGGTGACTGATTGGCTGATTGGCTGATTGGCTGATTGGCTGATTGGCTGATTGGCTGGTTGGCTGGTTGGCTGGTTGGCTGGCTGGCTGGTTAACGCAAGCGGCAAGCGCGCTAACAGCGGCGATCGATGTGCGGGTGGCGCGGCGGCTCGTAAAGCCGGCAGCAATCGGCCGGCAAGCAACGGCAGTCGGCAGCAAATTCCACGCGCCCGATCTGCGGGCATCAGCCGCGACCGCTCGGGCACGCGCTGAAGCAGCGACATCGGGAT
Source organism: Burkholderia sp. SR8 (assembly GCF_052851275.1). Taxonomy (NCBI): domain Bacteria; kingdom Pseudomonadati; phylum Pseudomonadota; class Betaproteobacteria; order Burkholderiales; family Burkholderiaceae; genus Burkholderia; species Burkholderia sp. SR8. The sequence continues at coordinate 181,438 of NZ_JAULUC010000006.1, read as the reverse complement.
CGGCGCTCGAACCATGCCGTCGCCACCGAATCCGCCTGCCGATCCGCGACCGGCCCCGCTCGGCAAACCCCGCACGACACACTGCCGGCGCCGTTTCGACCGATCGCGAGCCCACAGCGTATGCGCAACGCACACACACCCAAACCATGCAAATCTGATATTCAAATCGGGATTGATTATTTCCGTTCCGCATGATCCCGGCGGTAATCTGCGCTCCATTCCCGACGCCGGCCTTTGCCGGCCGCGCCGGGCCGTCCTTGCATCGGAGACCCAGATGAGCGTCGAATTCATCGGCATGATCCAGAGCCAGAAGCAGTCGGAAATTCATCCGCCCGCCGGCCCCGTCGTCGATCCCGACTACGTGCGCGACTTCGCCCGCGCCCACGAAACGGCCGGCTTCGACCGGATCCTCGTCCCGCACCACTCGACCGGACCGTCGGCGACGCTGACGATCGCGTTCGCGGCCGCCGCGACCGAGCGCATCCATTTCATGCTCGCGCATCGTCCGGGTTTCACCGCGCCGACGCTCGCCGCGCGTCAGATCGCGACGCTCGACCAGTTCAGCCGCGGCCGGCTCGCCGTGCACTTCATCTCCGGCGGCTCGGACAGCGAACAGCAGCGCGACGGCGATTTCCTCGACCACGACGCGCGCTACGCACGCACTGACGAATACCTCGGGATCCTGCGGCGCATCTGGACCGAAGCGCAGCCGTTCGATCACGACGGCGCGCATTACCGCTTCAAGCAAGGCTTTTCGGAAGTGAAGCCGTTCCAGCAGCCGCACGTGCCGATCTACTTCGGCGGTGCGTCGGAAGCGGCGCTCGAAGTCGCCGGCAAGCATGCGGACGTCTACGCGCTGTGGGGCGAATCGCTCGACCAGGTGCGCGACCTGACCGCGCGCGTGCGCGCCGAAGCCGCGAAGCACGGCCGGCAGGTGCGCTTCTCGGTGTCGTTCCGGCCGATCCTCGCGGCGACCGAAGACGAAGCGTGGGCACGCGCGCATCGAATCCTCGCTGAAACGCGCCGGCTGCGCGAAGCGGCCGGCCTAGGCACCGGCGGTCCGCAGCAGAGCGAAGGCGCGCGGCGCCTGCTCGCCGCGGCCGAACGCGGCTCGCGTGTCGACAAGCGGCTGTGGACCGAGATCGCGAAGCTCACCGGCGCGCGCTCGAATTCGACCGCGCTGGTCGGCACGCCAGAACAGGTCGCCGATGCGCTGCTCGACTACTACGACCTCGGCGTGACGACGTTCCTGATCCGCGGCTTCGATCCGCTCGACGACGCGCTCGACTACGGCCGCGAACTGATCCCGCGCGTGCGCAGCGCCGTCGCGGCACGCGACGCGGCGCGCCGCGCAGCCTGACGCCACCGGAGCCACGCCCCATGTCCGCCGTCCTGTCCTCTTCGTCGCCCGCGCGCACCGCATCGGGCCTCGTGCTCGCCGACACGCCGCGCCAGCATTTCTGGTTCGATCCACCCGCGCCGCGCGTCGACGTCGCCGCCGAACGCCGCCATCGGCAGGAGCGGCTCGCGGCCGCGTTCCGGCTGTTCGCGCGCTACGGCTTCGCGTCGGGCCTCGCCGGTCACATCACCGCGCGCGATCCCGAGCTGCCCGATCACTTCTGGGTGAATCCGCTCGGCGTGCATTTCTCGCAGATCAAGGTGTCCGACCTGCTGCTCGTCAACGCGCGCGGCGAGACCGCGATCGGCACCCGGCCGCTGAACAAGGCCGCGTTCGCGATCCATGCGGCGATTCACGATGCGCACCCGCACATCGTCGCGGCCGCACATACGCATTCGACGTACGGCAAGGCGTGGTCGACGCTCGGCCGCCCGCTCGATCCGCTGACGCAGGACGCGTGCGTGTTCTACGAGGACCACGCGCTGTTCGACGACTTCACCGGCATGGTCGTCGACACGAGCGAAGGCGCGCGGATCGCGGACGCGCTCGCGAAGCCCGGCGGCACCACGCACAAGGGCGTGATCCTGAAGAACCACGGGATCCTGACGGCCGGCCCGACCGTCGAGGCGGCCGCGTGGTGGTACATCGCGCTCGACAACGCCGCGCACACGCAATTGCTCGCCGAAGCGGCCGGCACGCCGCAACCGATCGATCACGCGACCGCACAGCACACGCACGGCCAGATCGGCGGCCCCGAAGGCGCACTGCATGCGTTCGACAGCCTGTTCGCGCGCGTCGTCGCCGACGAACCCGACCTGCTCGACTGAGCGCCCTCGCACGAGACCGGAACCGCAACCGGAGACCACACGATGACCGAAACCACCGCCCCCGCGCCGACCGGCGCCCATGACGACAAACGCCGCCGGCTGCTGCGCGCGGCCGGGGCCGCCGCACTCGCCGCGCCGGCGATCACGCTCGGCCGCAAGGCCTGGTCCGCACCGCCGCTGAAGAAACTCACGTTCGCATGGAACCAGAACGCGTTCTGCCTGACGCCGATCGTCGTCGCGCAGGAGAACGGCTTCTTCGAGAAGAACGGGCTGAAGGTCGAGCTGATCAACTACAGCGGATCGACCGACCAGCTGCTCGAATCGATCGCGACCGGCAAGGCCGATGCGGCGGTCGGGATGATCCACCGCTGGCTGAAGCCGCTCGAAGCCGGCTTCGACGTGAAGATCATCGGCAGCTCGCACGGCGGCTGCGTGCGGCTGCTCGGTTCGAAGACGGCCGGCGTCACGACGCTGCAGGCGCTGAAGGGCAAGACGGTCGGCGTCAGCGATCTCGCCGCGCCCGGCAAGCACTTCTTCTCGATCCTGCTCGCGAAGAACGGCATCGATCCCGAGCGCGACATCACGTGGCGGCAGTATCCGGCCGACCTGCTCGGCGTCGCGGTCGACAAGGGCGAGATCCAGGCGATCGCCGACGGCGACCCGAACCTCTATCTGCTCGAAAAGCGCAGCAACGGCGCGTATGCGGAACTCGCGACGAACCTGTCCGGCGAATACGCGCGCAAGGTGTGCTGCGTGATCGGCGCGCGCGGCGACCTGGTGCGCAACGATCGTCCGGCGGCCGCCGCCCTCGCGCGCTCGATCGTGCAGGCCACCGAGTACACGCACGACAATCCGAACGAAGCCGCGAAAGCGTTCGCGAAGTATTCGCCGAAGATCAATCCGGACGACCTGCGCAAGCTGTACGCGACGCTGACCTACACGCACCATCCGACCAACGTCGACCTGCAGCAGGAAATCGCGTTCTATGCGGACGATTTCCGCCGGATCAGCGTGCTCAAGAAGAGCACCGACCCGCAGCGCTTCGCGCAGCAGGTCTATGCGAACGTGCTGGGGTGACGCGATGTCGACGATCGAACACACGCCCGCCGCACGCACTGCCTCGGCGCCGGCCGGCGGCGCCACCGTCACTGCCGTCACTGCCGTCACTCCCGGCGCTGCTGGCACTGCCGCTGCACCGCGCGCCGCTTGCACGGCCTGCGAAGCGACGCTCGCGGCCGAAGCGCGCCGTGCGCGTACGTGGCCGACCGGCATCGCCGCGGCACTTGCCTGGGCCGCGCTCGGCATGCTCACGCATCTGTGGCCGAACCGCGTCGTCGGCTTCACCGACTGGGCGTACACCGACACGTTCGGCACCGCCGCGTGGGTCGTCGCTGCGCTGCTGCTGATCGCCGCGACGCTCGGCCATCGCGTGCCGGCCACGCGCACCCGGCTCGCGCGCGTGCGCCCGGCCGGTCCGTGGCTCGTCGCGCTGCCGCTCGTGCTCGCCGCGTGGGAGATCGTCACCGCGAAGACCGGCTGGCTGCCGACGCCGTTCTTCGCGCCGCCGCAGGCGCTGATCGAGGTCTACGTCGACGACTGGCCGCGCCTCGCCGGCAGCGCCGGCAATACGCTGAAGCTGCTCGCGCTCGGGTTTGCGTACGGCGTCGCGGTCGGGTTCGCGGTCGGCGTCTCGATCGGATGGTCGCGCCGCATCGGCTACTGGGTGCATCCGCTGCTGCGCGTGCTCGGCCCCGTGCCGGCCACCGCGCTGCTGCCGCTCACGTTCTACTTCTTTCCGACGAGCTATTCGGCCGCCGCATTCCTGATCGCGCTGTCGACCGGCTTCCCCGTCGCGGTGCTCACGTGGTCGGGCGTCGCGAGCGTGAACCGGCAGTACTACGACGTCGCGCGCACGCTCGGCGCGAACGCGCGCTTCCTGGTGCTGCGCGTCGCGATACCGGCCGCGCTGCCGCACGTGTTCGTCGGCATCTTCATGGGCTTGAGCGCGTCGTTCACGGTGCTCGTCGTCGCCGAGATGATGGGCGTCAAGTCGGGGCTCGGCTGGTACCTGAGCTGGGCGCAGGGCTGGGCATCGTACGTGAACATGTATGCGGCGCTGATCGTGATGGCGCTGCTGTTTTCCGGGCTGATCGCGCTGCTGTTCGCGGTGCGCGATCGTGTGCTCGCGTGGCAGAAAGGAACCGTCAAATGGTAAGCGCCGCCGTACTCGAACCGTCCGTTGCGACGCCACCTGCCGCGCGCGGCGCGCGCATCGACATCCGTCGCGTGAGTCACGCATTCGACGGCCCCGGCGGCCCGCTGCCGGTGCTCGACGACGTCACGCTGTCGGTCGCGGCCGGCGAATTCGTCGCGCTGCTCGGCCCGAGCGGCTGCGGGAAATCGACGCTGCTGCGGCTCGTCGCGGGCCTCGACGCCGCGCGGCAAGGCGCGATCGCGCAGGACGGCGCGCCGATCGAGCGGCCCGATCCGTCGCGCATCGTCGTGTTCCAGGATCCGACGCTCTATCCGTGGCGCCGCGTGCGCGCGAACGTCGCGCTCGGCCTCGAAGCGCGCGGTGTCGCGCGTGCCGCGCAGCATCGCGTCGACGATGCGCTCGCGCGGGTCGGGTTGCAGGAATTCTCGAACGTGTTTCCGCATCAGCTGTCCGGCGGGATGGCGCAGCGTGTCGCGCTCGCCCGCGCGCTCGTCAACGATCCGCGCCTGCTGATCCTCGACGAGCCGCTCGGCAAGCTCGATTCGCTGACGCGGCTGACGATGCAGGCCGAGCTGACCGCGCTGTGGCGACGCGACGGGTTTTCCGCGCTGCTCGTCACGCACGATGTCGAGGAAGCGCTGTTTCTCGCGCAGCGCGTGATCGTGTTCGGGCCGCGACCTGCACGCATCGTCGCGGAGTTGCGGGTCGATCTGCCCTATCCGCGCCATCGCGGCGACCCGCGTCTCGCCGGGCTGCGCCACGAGGCGCTGCGGCATCTCGGACTCGACGCGAGCTGGTAGATGCGCGGTGTCGTTCGCAGGGCCGCCCGGGCGCGGCAGAGGCCGCGCCGATGAATGCACCGCCGTTCGCCGACTGGGCACTGCTGTTCCTGCAACTGCTGTATCGCGCGCAGATCGCGTTCGCCCGCGCACTGCATGCGGCCGGCCTGACCGGCGACGCCGACGGACAGGCCGCGTGGCCGTGGGCGCACCGGATCGCGCTCGAAACGCTGCGCATCGACGCCGGCCTCACGCGCCAGTTCGCGTTCGCGATCGCGGTGACCGCGCTCGCCGTGGCGCTCGGTTGCGTCGCGCTCGTATCGCGCAAGTGGCGTGCGGCATCGGCGCTCGCCGCGCTGACCGTGGCCTGGTTCGCACCGTGGCCGCCGGCATCGCTGTGGCTCGCGCCGGCCGTTCCCACCAGTTTTCAGCGCAATCGCGCGCCGTTTTCCGTCGCGAACGTGATGCGCGGCGCACATCTGTATGCGCAGCATTGCGCGGCCTGTCATGGCACGGACGGCCGCGGCGAAGGGCCGCTCGCGGCGACGCTCGCGCATTGGCCGCCCACCTTCGCGGGCGCGCTGCTCGCGCGCCGGCTCGACGGCGAACTCTACTGGCGCGTGCGGCACGGTACGCGCGGCGCACGCGGTGCTTCGTCGATGCCCGGCTTTGCCGCAACGCTCGGCCCGGCCGACACGTGGGCCGTGCTCGATTACCTGAAAGCGTTGTCAGCCGGCAGCGGCGCGCAGGCGGAAGGCGCGTGGCCCGTGCCCGTTCCGCTGCCGGCGCTCGACGTGCGCTGCGGCAGCGCCGCGCCGCAACCGCTCGAGCGCTGGCGCGAAGGCCAGCGCGTGCGCATCGTCGCGCTCGCACCGGGCGGCACGCCGCCGCAGGAAGACCCGCGCTGGCAGACGCTGCTCGTGATCGGCGCCGATACGGCCGCGCCGCCACCGCCGACCGGCACGCGCGCGAACTGCGTCGCAGCGACGTCCGATGCATGGCAGGCGTTCGCGACGATCGCGGGCGTGCCACCCGACGCATTCGGCGGCACGCAATTGCTCGCCGACCGGCGCGGCTGGCTGCGGGCGCGCGCGCTGCCCGGCAGCGCGGGCTGGTCTGCCGACGACCTGCTGTGCCGCTCGGATGCGCGTACGAGACCATCGGCTGCCGCCGCGAACGCCGATCCGCTGACCGCGCTGCTGCTGCGCGTCGATGCCGAACCCGTACGCGACGTGCAGGCCGGGCTGCCGCATTGAATCTCTGAACCATTTCCCGACCGATCGAACCCACGATGAATCCGACCCGACGCCACTTCCTCGCGCAAGCCAGCGCCCTCGCCGCCATTGCCACCGTCGGCGCCGCGCCGGCGGCGCTGCATGCGCAATCCGGCCCGCGCCCGCTGCTGCGTGCCGGCGACCAGAAAGGCGGGCTGCGCGCGCTGCTCGAAGCAGCCGGCGAACTGAACGGCCTCGCATACGACATTGCGTGGACCGAATTCCCGGCCGCCGCGCCGCTGGCCGAAGCGCTGAACGCGGCGGCCGTCGACTGCGGGCCGATCGGCGACGCACCGGTGATCTTCGCGCTCGCATCGGGCGCCCGCATCAAGGTGATCGGCGCGAACCGGTCCGATCCGTTCGGCACCGCACTGCTCGTGCGGCCCGACGCGACGCTGAAGGATGCGGCCGACCTGAAAGGCAAGCGCATCGGCACCACGCGCGGCTCGATCGGCCATTTCGTCACGCTGAAGGCGCTCGACGCGGCCGGCCTGCCGCCCGACGCCGTATCGTTCCGCTTCCTGCCGCCGGCCGACACGATGCTTGCGCTCGCAACCGGTTCGATCGACGCATGGGCGACGTGGGAACCCTATACCGCGCTTGCCGAAACGAGCGGCCGCGCGCGCGTGCTCGTCAACGGCCGCGGGCTGTGGTCGGGCCTCAGCTACGTCGCGGCGACCGACGCGGCGATCGCATCGAAGCGCGACCTGCTGCGCGACTTCGTGCAGCGCGTCGTGCGGGCGCAGGTGTGGTCGTACCGGCACGTCGATGCGTATTCCGCGGCGCTCGCGCGCATCATCGGCATCCCGCCGGCCGCCGCGAAGCTGCAGTTCGAGCGCCGCCACACGCGCTGGCAACCGATCGACGCGACGGTGATCGCCGAGCAGCAGCGCACCGCCGACTTCTACCTGAAGGCCGGGCTGCTGCGCCAGCCGCTCGACGTACGCACGACGTTCGACCTGGGCTTTCCGCTCGCGTGATGCGCAGCCGGGCGCGGTGCGGGGCGCACCGTGGCCTACTCCGCCTCGCGGCACGCGACCGCCCGAACGGCTTTCGCACGATCTGGCACAATCGCGATTCGACCATCCCGCCTTTGCCAGCCAGCGTCATGCCAGCCATTTCCGAACTCTTCGTCTACCCGATCAAATCCTGCGCCGGCATCGCGCTGTCGCGCGCGCAACTGCTCGAAACCGGCCTCGCGTACGACCGCCACTGGCTGATCACGACGCCGGACGGGATGATGATCACGCAGCGCACGCACCCGCGCCTCGCGCTGATCCGCCCCACGCTCGACAGCGATGCGCTCGTGCTGAACGCGCCAGGCATGCCCGAGATCTGCACGCCGCTCGACGGCGACGCGACGCCCGCCACGCCGAAGATGGCCGCGACCGTGTGGCGCGACACCGTCGACGCGATCGACACGGGCGCCGAAACGGCCGCGTGGCTCAGCGAATTCCTCGGCACGCCGTTGAAGCTCGCGCGCTTCGGCGCCGACGCGCGCCGCGGCTGCAACCGCAAATGGACCGGCGACATCGATACGCACACGCAGTTCGCGGACGGCTATCCGCTGCTCGTGATCGGTCAGTCGTCGCTTGACGACCTGAACGCGAAGCTCGTCGCGAAAGGCGCGCCGGCGATTCCGATGAACCGCTTCCGTCCGAACATCGTCGTATCGGATCTCGACGCGTATGAAGAGGATTTCATCGAACATCTCGACGCCGAAGGCGCGACGCCGGTGCGGCTGCGCCTCGTGAAGCTGTGCACGCGCTGCCCGATGCCGACGATCGACCAGGTGACCGGCGCGCCGAATCCGGAATGGCCGCACGAGCCGACCGACACGATGCAGACCTATCGCGCGAACCCGAACTACGACAACGCGCTGACGTTCGGCATCAATGCGATCGTCGTCGAAGGCGCGGGTGCGTGGCTCGAGGTCGGGCAGTCGGTCGAAGCGGAAATCGGCTTCGGCGATTGAGCATGACGGCGGACCGCGCATCGCTTGCGTCGCCGCCACCCTCCACCACGCGCCGCGGTTTCCGCGCCCGATCGAAGCGGCCGCGCTACTGCGCTGCCGCCCGCACCATCGGCAGCGTCACCGTCACGATCAACCCGCCCCCCGCCGCATCGCCGAGCGTCACGCTCCCCTGATGCACGCGCGCGATTTCCCGCACGATCGACAGCCCGAGCCCGGTGCCTTCGACCGTCTGCGTCTTGCTGCCGCGATGGAAGCGCTCGAACACCGCGTCGCGCTCGCCGGCCGGAATGCCCGGCCCGTTGTCGATCACGTCGAGCCGCGCGTGCTCGCCGTCGCGCGACACGCGCACCGTGATCACCGCGCGGTCGCCCGAGTAACGAATCGCGTTGTCGATCAGGTTGCCGATCATTTCGCCGAGCAGGTCCGGCTGCCCGAGCACGTCGACGTCGGCCTCGTGCTCGAAACCGAGGTCGATGTCCCGCGAGCGCGCGACCGGCGACCAGTCGAGCGTCACGCTGCGTGCGAGCCTGTGCAGCGCGACCGGCTGGTGCGCGATCGCCTGCCCGCTGTCCGAATCGAGCCGCGACAGCGACAGCAGTTGCTGGACGATCTTCGCGGCCTGCCGCACCGCACCGTTCACGCGCCGCAGATGCACGTTCACGCGCGGCTGCTCGTCGAGCCGCAGCGCCAGTTCGACGCCGGCCTGCACGGCCGCGAGCGGCGTCTTCAGTTGATGCGCTGCGTCCGCGAAGAAGCGTCGCCGCGCGACCTGCATTCGCTGCGTGCGGCCGATGTACTGATTGATCGAATCGACGAGCGGCGCGAGTTCGCTCGGCATGCCGCCGGTGTCGAGCGGCGTCGGATCGCCGTCGCTGCGCGCGGCGACCGTCGCCGACAGCCGGTTCAGCGGGCGCAGCCCGCGCCCGACGCCGAGCCATACGATCCCGAGCGCGAGCACGACGAGCAGCCCTTCCTGCAGCAGCGAGCCCATCAGGATTTCGCGTGCGAGCGCCTGGCGCGCCTCGATCGTCTCGCCGACCATCACCCAGACGATGCGCGTCTGCGCGGTCGGCACATCGTGCACCGGCACGCGCAGCGCGGCCATGCGCAACTGCTCGCCGCGATAGACGACGTCGTAGTAGCGCGTCGCGAACAGCGCGCCATTGTCGTGCGGCAACGGCAGGTCCGGATAGCCGGTGATCGTGCGGCCGTTGTCCTCGCGGATCAGGTAGTAGATCTTGCCGCCGTCGCCCGACTCGAACATTTCGAGCGCGAGATACGGCAGGTCGACCTCGATCTCGCCCTCGTTGAGCCGCACGCCTTCGCGGATCGACTTCAGCGACGACGACAGCGTGCGGTCGAACGCGACGTGCGCGGCGCTCATCGCGCGCTGGTACGTGAGCCACGAGTCGAGCGCGAGCAGCCCGAGCAGCGGCAGCAGCAGCCACAGCGCGACTTGCGTGCGCAGGTTCGGGCGGACGGTCACTCGGCGGCCTTCGCTTCGAGCAGATAGCCGAGCCCGCGCAGCGTGACGATCGCGACGCCGGTGTTCTCCAGCTTCTTGCGCAGCCGGTACACGTAGATCTCGATCGCATCCGCGTTGACCGACTCGTCGAGCCCGAAGATCTTCTCCGACAGCGTCTCCTTGTTGATCGCCCGGCCGTTGCGCAGGATCAGCACCTCCAGCACCGAGCGCTCGCGCGGCGTGAGCGGCAGCGGTTCGCCGGCGAGGTGAAAGCTGCGGTCGATACTGTCATACGAAAGCGGCCCGCACTCGACCCGCGAATGCTCGTGGCCGAGGCTGCGCCGGATCAGCGCACGGGCGCGCGCCTCCAGTTCGGTCAGCTCGAACGGTTTGGCGAGATAATCGTCGGCCCCGAGATCGAGCCCCTTCACGCGGTCCTCGACCGAGCCGTGCGCGGTGAGGATCAGCACCGGCACCGGATTGCGGCGCGCGCGCAGCCGCCGCAACACCTCGAGCCCGTCGAGCTTCGGCAGCCCGAGATCGAGGATCACCAGCGCGTAGTCCTGCGTGCGCAGCACGTGATCCGCCGCCTCCCCGTCCGCCATGTGATCGACCGCGAAACGCGCGGCACTCAGCGCGTCGTTCAACGACTGCGCGAGGTTCGGGTTGTCTTCGACGAGCAGTACACGCATGGGGACCTCGGGAAATCCATGACACAAAGGACGCTATTGTGAACCGAAATGAAAGCAGGCTGAAAGTGCGCCGCAATTACCATCCGCGTCACTCGAACAACACACACGCGTAACTGGAGGAAGACATGCCGTTTGCACCGAAGCAGCTCGCCGCCGCGCTGGCGATCGTCCTGGGCACCACCGCCGGCACCGCCGCCGCGCAGGTTCCGGCCGGATATCCGGGCAGCTACCAGGGTGTCGTCGACGCCGCGAAGCAGGAAGGCAAGCTGATCGTCTACTCGACGACCGACACGGGCCTCGTGCGCCCGCTGATCAAGGACTTCGAAAGCCTGTACGGCGTGAAGGTCGAGTACAACGACATGAACAGCACCGAGCTGTACAACCGCTACATCAGCGAGAACGCCGCGAGCAGCACCAGCGCCGACGTGCTGTGGAGCTCGGCGATGGACCTGCAGGTCAAGCTCGTCAACGACGGCCTGATGGCGTCGTACGATTCGCCGGAAAGTCCGAACGTGCCGCAATGGGCGCAATACCAGAAGCAGGCGTACGGCACGACGTTCGAGCCGCTCGCGATCGTCTACAACAAGCGCCTGATTCCGGAGAACGAGGTACCGAAGACCCGCGCCGACCTGATCAAGCTGCTCACCACGCAGGCCGACAAGTTCAAGGGCAAGGTCACGACTTACGACATCGAGAAGTCGGGGGTCGGCTTCAACTACCTGACGCAGGATGCGCACGTGAACGAGAAGGTCACGTGGGAACTCGTGAAGGCGATCGGCGCGACCGGCCCGAAGCTGCAGTCGAGCACCGGCGCGATGATGGAGCGGATCTCGTCGGGCGAGAACCTGATCGGCTACAACATCATCGGCTCGTATGCATACGCGAAGGCGAAGAAGGACAAGTCGATCGGCTACGTCTTCCCGAAGGACTACACGCAGGTCGTGAGCCGCCTGGCCACGATCTCGAAGAAGGCGAAGAATCCGAACGCCGCGAAGCTGTGGGTCGACTACCTGCTGTCGAAGCGCGGCCAGACGCTGATCGCGAACCAGGCGAACCTGTATGCGATCCGCACGGACGTGAACGGCGAAACGTCGGCCGCGAGCCTCACGAAAGAACTCGGCGATTCGCTGAAGCCGATCCAGATCGGCACCGGCCTGCTCGTCTATCTCGACCAGTCGAAGCGGCTCGCGTTCCTGAAGCAATGGCAGCAGGCGATCAAGCGTTGATCCGCTGATCCGTTGATCCGCTGATCCGCCGATCGGCTTCGGCCGATCGACGGCCGCCCGCCGCACGCCGCGCGGGCGGCCCCTTCCCCTTACCGACTTCCTAGAGGCGGCCATCCGGATGGCCGCAGGGGCGAACTCATGCTTACCACCAGCACACGCGGATCGGCGCCGGCCGTTCCGCCCACCACCGGCCAGGGTGGCGCGATTCCCGCGCTGCCGGTCAGCAACCTGCAGCCGCTCGCCGGCATGCTGCGCTGGATCGTCGTCGCGGTGCTCACCGTCGCGGTCGCGCTGCCGCTCGGCTTCATCCTGTTCCAGAGCCTGCTGTCCGCGCCGTTCTTCGACGCGAACAAGACGCTCGGCATCGAAGGGTTCCGCTTCATCTTCACCGATCCGGACTTCTGGTCCGCCGTGAAGAACTCGTTCATCATCGCCGGCGGGATGCTGTTCATCTCGATCCCGCTCGGCGGCATCCTCGCGTTCATGATGGTGCGCACCGACCTGCCCGGCCGCCGCTGGCTCGAGCCGCTGCTGCTCACGCCCGTGTTCGTGTCGCCGATGGTGCTCGCGTTCGGCTACGTGGTCGCGGCCGGCCCGGTCGGCTTCTACTCCGTGTGGTTCAAGGAATTATGCGGGGTGCAGAACGTACCCTGGAACGTGTATTCGATCTTCGCGATCACGGTGATCGTCGGCCTCACGCATGTGCCGCACGTGTACCTGTACTCGTCGGCCGCGCTGCGCAACCTCGGCTCGGACGTCGAGGAAGCCGCTCGCGTGACGGGCGCCCGTCCGTTCCGCGTCGCGCTCGACGTGAGCCTGCCGATGACGATGCCCGCGCTGCTGTTCGCCGGCGTGCTCGTGTTCTTCCTCGGCTTCGAGGTGTTCGGGCTGCCGCTCGTGCTCGGCGATCCGGAAGGCCACCTCGTGCTCGCGACCTACCTGTACAAGCTGACCAACAAGCTCGGTGTGCCGTCGTACCACCTGATGGCGGCGGTCGCGGTGTGCATCGTCGCGATCACGTTCCCGCTCGTGCTGCTGCAGCGCCGCCTGCTGAAGACCGCGAACCGCTTCGTCACCGTAAAGGGCAAGGCCGGCCGCGCGACGGTGCTGCCGCTCGGCGTATGGCGCTGGGTCGCGCTCGCGATCGTCGCGCTGTGGCTGGTGCTGACCGTGATCGTGCCGATCTCGGGCATCGTGCTGCGCGCGTTCGTGACCAACTGGGGCGAAGGCGTGCCGCTCGCCGAAGTGCTGACGCTGTCGAACTTCATCGACCTGTTCGAGCAGGACAACCTCGTGCGCGCGATCGTGAACACGCTCGGCATCGGCGTGATCGGCGGCGCGATCGCGATCGGCTTCTACTCGCTCGTCGCGTTCGCCGGCCACCGCCGCCACGATTGGGCGACCAAACTGCTCGACTACCTCGTGCTGCTGCCGCGCGCGGTGCCGGGCCTGCTCGCCGGTCTCGCGTTCCTGTGGATCTTCCTGTTCGTCCCGGGCCTGCGCGAGCTGAAGAACTCGATGTGGAGCATCTGGATCGCATACACGGTCGTGTGGCTCGCGTACGGGATGCGGCTCATCCAGAGCGCGTTGCTGCAGGTCGGCCCGGAGCTCGAGGAAGCCGGCCGCAGCGTCGGCGCGACGCGCAGCCGCGTGTCGCTCGACGTGACGCTGCCGCTCGTGCGCTTCGGGCTGCTCGCCGCGTGGCTCCTGATCTTCATGATCTTCGAGCGCGAATACTCGACCGCCGTCTATCTGCTGTCGCCCGGCACCGAAGTGATCGGCGCGCTGCTCGTGTCGCTGTGGGCGACCGGCGCCGTCGACCAGGTCGCCGCGCTCTCTGTCATCAACATCGCGATGGTCGGCGCCGGTCTCGGCGTGGCCCTGCGCTTCGGAGTGAAACTTCATGGATAAGCTCATCGTCGACGATCTGCACCTCAGCTATGGCGCGAACCCGATTCTCAAAGGCGTGTCGTTCGAACTGAAGGCCGGCGAAGTCGTGTGCCTGCTCGGCGCGTCGGGCAGCGGCAAGACCACGCTGCTGCGTGCGGTGGCCGGCCTCGAACAGCCGTCCGACGGGCGCATCCAGCTCGACGACCGCGTGTTCTTCGACGGCGCGCAACGCATCGACCTGCCCGTCGAACAACGTTCGCTCGGGCTCGTGTTCCAGTCGTACGCGCTGTGGCCGCACCGCACCGTCGCCGACAACGTCGGTTACGGGCTCAAGCTGCGCCGCGTAGCGCCTGCGGAACAGAAGCGCCGCGTGCAGAACGCGCTCGACCAGCTCGGCCTCGGCCATCTCGCCGAACGCTTTCCGCATCAACTGTCGGGCGGTCAGCAGCAGCGCGTCGCGATCGCGCGTGCGCTCGTCTACAACCCGCCGGTGATTCTGCTCGACGAGCCGCTGTCGAACCTCGATGCGAAGCTGCGTGAGGAAGCACGGGCGTGGCTGCGCGAACTGATCGTGTCGCTCGGGCTGTCGGCGCTCTGCGTGACGCACGATCAGACGGAAGCGATGGCGATGTCCGATCGCATCCTGCTGCTGCGCAACGGCCGCATCGAGCAGGAAGGCACGCCGGCCGAGCTGTACGGCGCGCCGCGCTCGCTGTATACGGCCGAATTCATGGGCAGCAACAACCGCATCGACGCGCGCGTCGCGGCCGTCGACGGCGAACGCGTGACGCTCGCCGGCGACGGCTGGGAGTTGCAGGCGCTCGCCCGCGACACGTTCGCGCCGGGCCAGGACGCGCAGGCCGTGATCCGCCTCGAGCGCGTGCAGGTCGCCGACGGCCCGGGCGCGAACCGTCTGCAGGCCGACCTCGTCACGTCGATGTATCTCGGCGACCGCTGGGAATACCTGTTCCATTGCGGCGAGATGCGTCTGCGCGCGTTCGGTCACGTGCCGCGCGCGGCCGGCAAGCACTGGATCGAATTCCCGGCCAACGACTGCTGGGCATTCGCGAAAGCCGGCTGACCCGCCGCGCGGCGGCCCGCGCGCCGCCGCGCATGCATTCACGCGCGCACCCGTTTGCATCGAGATCCGGCGAACGCTTGCCGGCGTCCGCCGCGGGTTGCTGCGCGCCGCGTATCCGTTTCACCAACCCACAACAACCAAGGAGACACCGTCAATGAAGTCACGCGCAGAACGTTCCCTTCGCATCGCCGTCCTGACCGGATCGGCCGTCGCCGTCGGCCTCGCGGCCGGCGCCGCGCACGCGCAGTCGTCGGTCACGATGTACGGGATCATGGATGCCGGCATCGAATACACGAACCATGCGGCGCCCGACGGCGGCAATTCGTTCAAGCTGAAATCGGGCAACAAGAACACGTCGCGCTGGGGCTTGCGCGGCGTCGAGGATCTCGGCGGCGGGCTGAAGGCCGTGTTCCGCCTCGAAAGCGGGATCGATCTCGCGAACGGCGCGTCCGACGACGGCCCCGACTCGATCTTCGCGCGCCGCGCGACGGTCGGCCTGAAAGGCAAATGGGGCGAAGTCACGCTCGGTCGCAACTTCACCGTCACGTACGACTACATGCTGCCGTTCGACCCGATGGGCTATGCGCAGAACTACTCGTGGGCGACGTCGTCGATGGCGACCGGCGGCCGCAAGGACGGCCTCTTCACGCGCTCGTCGAACGCGGTGCGTTACGACGGCGAATTCGGCGGTTTCAAGTTCGGCGCGCTGTACGGCTTCGGCAACGTGCCCGGCAGCGTGAAGACCAGTTCGAAGTACGACTTCGCGCTCGGCTACGAGACCGGCCCGTTCGCGGCCGTCGTCACGTTCGACCGGCAGAACGGCGCGGCCGACAGCGTCACGCCGGCCGATACCGTCAACTACATCCAGGGCATTCACGCGGGCCTGAGCTACGACTTCGGCAACCTGAAGACGATGGCCGGCTACCGCAATTACAAGCGCACGTTCCGCACCACGGCCGCGAACCAGTTGAGCGACATGTACTGGCTCGGCGGGTCGTACCAGTTCACGCCGACGTTCTCGCTGATCGCGGCCGTCTATCACCAGAACATCAAGGGCGGCACGGATGCCGATCCGACGCTGGTGTCGGTGCGTGCGCAATATGCGTTGTCGAAGCGCACGGTGTTGTATGCCGCCGGCGCGTTCGCGATCGCGAAGCACGACCAGAAAGTCGGTGTGTCGCGCGATTTCGCCGGGTATGGCACGACGCAGGTCGGGGTGACGGCGGGGATTCAACAGCGGTTCTGAATTTGACGCCGCGGGTGGCGTTGCCGAGTGTTCGACAACGCCCCCCGCTTTGTGCGCTGCCGTGCGAACACGGACAGTGCACGATCACGGCACAGCCCGACACCCGCTTCGCGGGCGCCCTCGCCGCACGCCAGCCGCCGTTCACTCGCCGCGCATCACGAACACGGTGCGTACCCGGCTATCCGCATCGGCCCAATGCTCCGCTACCGCCGACAGCGGCACGGCACGCGTGTCGATTGCGAGACCCGCGGACCCGGCGGCGTCGAACACGCCGCGGATGGCGGCCAGCATGCGCGGCAGCGGCACGCTGCCGAGGCCGCTGCCCATCAATTCGATCGCCGTCGCGCGCAGCACGGCACCGGGCAACAGCACGTCCGCGCCGCCGATCGAACCGATCTGCACGAAGCGCAGCCGCCGGCCTTCAGGCGTGGCCTTTGCCGCCACGGCGAGCAACGCCTGTGCGCCAGCGCCCCACAGATAGTCGAGCACGACGTCCACGCCCGCCCGAAAATGCGGTTCCAGCGCGCGGGCAAGCTGCGCATCGTCCTGCTGCAGCGGCACGATCGCATCCGCGCCGGCAGTCAGCAACGCGTGCAGTGCAGCCGTATTGCGGCCTGTCGCGATTACCTTCGCGGCACCCAGATGCTTCGCGATCCGCACCGCCAGTCGGCCGGACGTGCCCGTCGCACCGTTGACGAGCACCGTTTCGCCCGGAGTGAACCGCGCGCGCTCGGTCAGAGCCGCCCACGACGACATGCCGGGAATCGCGATCGCCGCGGCCGTGAAGTCGTCGACGTCATCCGGCAGCGGCACGCACTGCGTATCGGCCACGAGCGTGCGTTCCGCCATCGCGCCGAACGGCGCAGGCGCGCCGAAGAAGTACACGCGCTGTCCGTCGTCGCCGCGCCCCACGCCATCGACGCCGGCGACGAACGGATAGCTGCCGCCGGCCGAATAGTGCGTGCCCGCCGCGCGCCCCTGCGCAAGCCGGCTCAGCGCGGATGCGGTCACGTCGATCAGACGGTGAGCCGGCAACGCGCGCGGCGATTCGAAGTCCGTATGAACCGGACGCTGTCCGGCACGCTCCACGACTGCTGCTTTCATGTCGGTTCCTTGCTGTTTGCGGGTGTCGTATCGCCACCGAACGGGGCGCCCGTGCTTATCGCGCGTCGAGCCATGCGCGCAGCGCCGCGTCGCGCACTTCGAGGACATCGAACAATCCGAGCGCCCGCAGCGCGGGCAGCGTGTCGATCAGGTCAGCCTCGGCTGTCGCGCGCTCGGCGGCCGACGCACCAGGATCGGCCAGCACGCGCGCGTTGGCGATGAACGCGCCCACCGTGCCCTTGCGGATCGTCGTTCCGTCGACCTCGATCCGGTCGGCATGGTCGGGAAGCATCTGTTCGGCTCGCATCGCGGCGCACTCCGGTTGTCATCGATGGACGCATTGTAGGCGTGCGAATCCGGCCGATCTCCGGTATAACAGCCATTCGATACCGCTATCCAGCCATGTCCGATCCGCTCCTGCCCGCCCGCTTCGTGACCTCCGACGACGGCCCGTTCGTCGTCGCCGCCGTGCTGTCGCAACGCGATCCGCGCGTGACGCCGCCGCACGCGCATGCGCGCGGCCAGCTCGTCGGTGCGTCGAGCGGATTGCTGACGATCGGTCTCGACGACCAGGAGTGGGTCGTGCCGGCGATTCATGCGATCTGGATTCCGCCGCATTGCCGGCATTCGCTGCGCTCGTTCGGGCCGATTTCCGGCTGGTCTGCGTTCGTCGCGGAAGCGCGCTGCGCGACGTTGCCGGACACGCCGCGCGCGATCCGCACGTCGCCGTTGCTGCGTGAAGCCGTGCAGCGCGCGGCAGGCTGGGACGGCTCGGCACTCGACGCGGCGCAAACGAGAATTGCCGACGTGATCCTCGACGAAATCGCGTCGTCCGGGGTGGAATCGCTGGCACTCGCGCGGCCGCGCGACGCGCGGCTCGTGCGCATCACCGACGCGCTGGCCACGAACCTCGCGGACAATCGGCGGCTGGAGGAATGGGCGGAGTGGGCCGGGATCAGCGCGCGTACGATGAGCCGCCGTTTCGTCGCCGAAACCGGGCTCACGTTCGCGCAGTGGCGTCAGCAGGCGCGGCTGCTGCGTGCGCTGGAGAAGCTCGCCGACGGCGTGCCGGTCACGACGGTCGCACTCGATCTCGGGTACGACAACGTCAGCGCGTTCATCGACATGTTCCGGCGGGCGATGGGAACGACGCCGGGCAAATACATTGACATGGACGTCGAGCGGCGCGACGGATAACGGACCATGGCCGTGTGCATGATCCGCACTGAATCCACTGGATGCAGCAGGCAGGCGTAACGCGCAGACGGCCTGCCTGTTCCCGACGCTTCGTCAATACGTGCCGTCGCCGTCCTTCACGACGGTGCCCTTCCCCTTGAACTGCGCGGCAAGCCGTTCCGCACTCCTCGCCAGCAGCGTCGTATCGACACCGACCGCGACGAACAGCGCGCCCGCTTCGAGATACCTCCGCGCCGCCGCTTCATCCGCGCTCAGAATCCCCGGCGCCTTGCCGGCCGCCTTGATCGCGCGGATCGCATCGTCGATCGCCGCCTGCACATCGGGATGCCCGGGATTCCCAAGATGCCCGAGATCCGCGGCCAGATCGGCCGGCCCGATGAACACGCCGTCGACGCCTTCCACGCGCGCGATCGCATCGATCGCCACGAGCCCCGCGCGCGTCTCGACCTGCACGAGCACGGCCATCTCGTCGTTCGCGCGATGCAGGTATTCGCCGATGCGGTTCCACCGCGACGCGCGCGCGAGCGCACTGCCGACGCCGCGAATTCCGTGCGGCGGATAACGCGTCGCGGCCACCGCCGCGCGCGCTTCGTCGGCACTCTGCACCATCGGCACGAGCAGCGTCTGCGCGCCGAGATCGAGCACCTGCTTGACGATCACCGGATCGTTCCACGGCACGCGCACGACCGGATGCGACGGATACGGCGCGATCGCCTGCAACTGCGCGAGAATCGTCGGCACCGTGTTCGGCGCATGTTCGCCGTCGATCAGCAGCCAGTCGAACCCGGCACCGGCAACGACTTCGGCGCTGTACGGATTCGCCAGGCCGAGCCACAGCCCGACCTGCGCATCGCCGCGCGCGAGCGCGGCCTTGAAGACATTCGACGGAATCTGCATCGTCCGCTTACCTCATTCGAAATAGCACTGGATCGTCCCGAGCGGGCCGTAGTCGACGCTGAACGTGTCGCCCGGCCGCGCCGCGCACGGCCGCGTGAACGAGCCGCCGAGCACGATCTGCCCCGGCTCCAGCGCGACGTCGAAGCGCGACAGGCGGTTCGCCAGCCATGCGACGCCGTTGGCCGGATGATTCAGCACGCCGGCCGCGACGCCCGTCTCCTCGACCACGCCGTTGCGCGACATGATCGCCGCGACCCAGCGCAGGTCGACGTCCTGCGGCCGCACCGGGCGCCCGCCGGTCACGACGCCCGCGTTCGCCGCGTTGTCGGCGATCGTGTCGAACACCTTGCGCGGTCGCTTCGTGTCGGGATCGATCGACTGGCTGCGCGCATCGATGATCTCGAGCGCGGGCACCACGTAGTCGACCGCGTCGTACACGTCGAAGATCGTGCAGTTCGGGCCCGTGAGCCGCTTGCCGAGCACGAACGCGAGTTCGACCTCGACGCGCGGCACGATGAAGCGTGCGGTCGGAATCGTGCCGCCGTCGTCGAAGAACATGTCGTCGAGCAGCGCGCCGTAATCGGGCTCGTCGATCTGCGACGTGTTCTGCATCGCCTTCGACGTGAGGCCGATCTTGTGCCCCTTGAGCGTGCGGCCTTCCGCGAGCTTCAGCGCCACCCATGCGCGCTGGATCGCGTACGCGTCGTCGATCGTGATGTCGGGATGGTCGAGCGAGATCTGGCGGATCTGCGTGCGTGCGCGCTCGGCGTCGTGCAGGCGCCGCGCGAGCTGGTCGATGAGGGCGGGTTCGAGCATGGTCGGGTCGGGAATGGGTTCAGCCGGCCCGCTTGTAGCGGGCGTGAATGTTGTTGTGCTTGTACGAGCCGCTTTCGCTGAACTCGGTCAGTTCCATCGACAGCGCGAGATAGCGCTTCGCGTACAACTCCGCGAAGTGTGTCTTGATCGCATCGAACAGCGCGTCGCACGCGGCTTTTTTCGTTTCGTCGCTGCGGCCCGCGCCGATCTTCAGCGTCACGTGGACGAACGCGTCGTCCTCGGTGCCGTCGGCGACGCAGTAATCCTGCAGCTCGATCGCGCGCGAGCGGATGCCGCCCGTCGGAAATACGCCGCCCTGCGCGATCAGCGTCGTGTTGATCGTGCGCAGCAGCGCGGGAATGCGCGCGTCGTCGCGGATGTTCGCGGTGTATTCGACGACGATGTGTGGCATGACGATGCTCCGGATAGGTGATGCGGCGCTCAGGCGAGCGGAAAGATCGCGTTGATCTGGCCGGTGCCCGAGCTCGCGAAATAGTCGGTGACGATCTCGACCGGCTTGTCGTAGCGATCCCAGCCGAGCAGGCCGAGCAGCATCGCCGTGTCGTGCATGCCGCCTTCGCCGTGACAGTGCGTGTTGTACTCGGGCAGCATCGCGCAGAAGGTCTTGAAATCGCCCTGCTTCCACAGCTCGACCACGCGCAGGTCGACTTGCCGGAAGAATTCGCGGCTGATCTCGTGGATCGATTCCTCTGGGCTGCCGTTGTCGTTGAAGCGGTGCGACAGCGAACCGCTCGCGAGGAACGCGACGTTCGAATCGCTCTTTTCGATCGCCTCGAGCAGCGCCTCGCCGAAGCGCCGGCTCTCGTCGAGTTGATGCCACATGCACCAGCCGGCGATCGACACGACCTTGAAGTGCTGGTCGCCATTCATGTAACGCATCGGCACGAGCGTGCCGTATTCGAGCTCGAGGCTGTCGATCTCGTGCGCGCGCGTCGCGATGCCGCGCTCGGTGGCCGTCTCGGCGATCAGGCGGCCGAGTGCCGGGTTGCCCGGATACGCGTACTGCATGTCGCGGATGAAATGCGGCAGCTCGTTGCTCGTGTACGTGCCCGAGAACCGCGCGTTGCAGTTCACGTGATAGCCGGCGTTGACGAGCCAGTGCACGTCCGACACGACGATCGTGTCGACGCCGAGCGCGCGGCAGCGCTCGCCGATCAGCCGATGGCCGCGGATCGCCGCTTCGCGGCAGCCGTGATGCCTGCCGGGCAGTTCCGACAGGTACATCGACGGCACGTGTGTGATCTTCGCGGCGAGGGACAGTTTGCCCATCCTCAGTCTCCTGTCGACCGGAGTTAGCGCTTTAGCGCTTACTCCGGTCCCATGCTTCGCGGTCGACCCGAGTTAGCGCTTCAGCGCCTACTCCGGTCCCATGCTTCGCGGTCGACCGGCGTTGGCGCTTTGGCGTCGACTCCGGCCCGATGCTTCGCGGTCGCCCTGAGCCGGCGCTTCAGCGCCTACTCCAGCCCCATGCTTGGCCGGCGCGCCGGCTGTGAAATCCTTCATGCGGCAAAACGGCCCGCGCCCGTTACACGCCCCAGCGCGGAATGTGATGCGAGCCCATCGAGATGCACACGTTCTTGATTTCCGCGAACACCTCGAAG
This sequence comes from Burkholderia sp. SR8, assembly GCF_052851275.1. NCBI lineage: Bacteria > Pseudomonadati > Pseudomonadota > Betaproteobacteria > Burkholderiales > Burkholderiaceae > Burkholderia > Burkholderia sp. SR8. The sequence continues at coordinate 159,733 of NZ_JAULUC010000006.1, read as the reverse complement.
CTGTACTCGCCGCCCTCGCGCCCGGTGCCCGACTCCTTCACGCCGCCGAACGGCTGGCGCAGATCGCGCACGTTCTGGCTGTTCACGAACACCATCCCGGCCTCGATCCCGCGCGCGAGGCGATGCACCTTGCCGACGTCCTGCGTCCAGATGTAAGACGCGAGCCCGTAGGACGTGTCGTTCGCGAGCCGCAGCCCTTCTTCCTCGTTCTCGAACGGGATCAGGCACGCGACCGGCCCGAAGATTTCTTCCTGCGCGATGCGCATCCGGTTGTCGACGTCGGCGAACACGGTCGGCCGCACGAAGTTGCCGTTGCGCAGATGGTCGGCGAGGCCCGCCGGCTTGTCCGCGCCGCCCGCGACCACGCGCGCGCCTTCCTGCTCGCCGATCCGGATGTAGCCCGTGACCTTTTCCCAGTGTTGGCGCGTGATCATCGCGCCGAGATTCGTACCCGGATCGGTCGGGTCGCCGACCACCAGGTTGTTCGCACGGCGCGCGAATTCCTGCACGAAACGATCGTAGATCGTGCGCTGCACGAAGATCCGCGAGCCCGCGGTACAGCGCTCGCCGTTGATCGAGAAGATCGTGAACAGCGATGCATCGAGCGCGCGGTCGAAATCGGCATCGTCGAAAATCAGCACCGGCGACTTGCCGCCGAGCTCCATCGAATACTTCTTCAGGCCCGCGCGCTCCATGATCCGCTTGCCCGTGACCGTGCCGCCCGTAAACGACACCGCGCGCACGTCGGGATGGCGCACGAGCGCGTCGCCGGCCGTCGCGCCGTAACCCTGCACGACGTTCAGCACGCCCGGCGGAATGCCGGCTTCGAGCGCGAGCCGGCCGAGCTGGTCGGCCGTCAGCGGCGACAGCTCCGACATCTTCAGCACGGCCGTGTTGCCGAGCGCCAGGCACGGCGCCGTCTTCCATGTCGCGGTCATGAACGGCACGTTCCACGGCGACACCAGCGCGCACACGCCGACCGGCTGGTACAGCGTGTAGTTGAGCATCTGGTCGTCGACCGGATACGTGCGGCCGTTCATCTGCACGCACACTTCGGCGAAGAAGCTGAAGTTCTCGGACGCGCGCGGGATCAGCTGCTTGCTCGTCTGCGCGATCGGCAGGCCGGTGTCCTGCGTCTCGAGCGCGGCGAGCATCGGCACGTTCTTCTCGATCAGCTCGCCGAGCTTGCGCATCAGCTTCGCGCGCTCCTTCGCCGGCGTGTTCGCCCACTTCGGGAACGCCTCCTTCGCCGCGCGCACCGCCGCGTCGACCTCGGCCTCGCCGGCCGACGCGACGTCGGTGATCACGTCGCCCGTCGCGGGATTCAGCGTCGTGAAGGTCTCGCGGCTCTCGACTTCGCGGCCGCCGATCCAGTGCTTGATGGTCATGGGTTCTCCTTGGGCGACGGGCTCAGCCGGCGCGATAGTAGTCTGCTTCGCCGACGATCGTGTTCACGAGCCGGCCGATTCCTTCGATTTCGGTCACGACCTCGTCGCCCGGCTTCGTGTCCGCCAGTCCTTCCGGCGTGCCGGTCAGGATCAGGTCGCCCGGCGAGAGCGTCATGAAGCTGCTGATGTGCTCGATCAGCGCGGGAACGTCGAAGACCATGTCGCGCGTGCTGCCGCGCTGCGTCTGCTGGCCGTTCACCGTCGTGCGCAGCATCAGGTCGCCCGCATCGCCGATCTCGTCGCGGCTGACGAACCACGGCCCGAGCGGCGTGCACGTGTCGCGGTTCTTCACGCGCAGGTTCGGGCGGTAGTAGTTTTCGAGGTAATCGCGGATCGCGTAGTCGTTCGCGACCGTGTAGCCGGCCACGTAGTCCATCGCCTGCGCGCGGCGCACATTGCGCGCCGGGCGGCCGATCACCACCGCAAGTTCGCACTCGTAGTGCATGTGCGTCGCATCCGCCGGACGCACCGTGTGCGACCGGTGGCCGATGAACGTGTTCGGGCCCTTCAGGAAGATCAGCGGCTCGCTCGGCGCACTGAACGCGAGTTCCTTCGCGTGGTCCGCGTAGTTGAGGCCGAGCGCGAACGTCGTGCGCGGCACGACGGGCGGCAGCCACGTGACGGCGTCCTCGGCGAGCTCGCGGCCCGTGTCGAGCCGGATCGCGCCGTCACCGGCCGGCTCGGCCGCATGCAGTGCGCCGTTGTAGATCACGCGCGCCGTCTTCATCGTGCCTCCTCCGCAATCAGCGTATGCCGCAACGTGCCGATGCCGGCCGCGGCGATCTCGATCGTGCTGCCCGCGCGCGCCCGCGGCGCGCCACCCGCGACGCCGAGCAACAGCACGTCGCCCGCGTCGAACGACATGAAGGCCGTCACGTCGGCGATGAGTTCGCGCACCGGGCGGATCAGCGTGGCGGTCGACGCGGACACGACCACCTCGCCGTCGATCCGCACGGTCAGCCCGAGCGCGTCGACATCGGCAACGGCGGCCGCGGGCACGATCGCCGGGCCGAGCGGGCAAAAGCCGTCGCGGCACTTGAAGCGCACGGCCGGACGGTAGTAATCGGGGTGCGGGACCGACACGTCGCTCGCGAGCGTGAAGCCGTGCACATAGTCGAGCGCCTGCGCGGCCGGCACGCGCGTCGCGCGCCGCGAGAACACCACGGCCACCGACGCGCCGATCTCCAGCGCGTCGACACCCGCCGGCACGACGACGGCCGCACCGTCCGCCGCATGCGTGTTGGCCGGCTTGATGTAAAGGATGGGTGCCTGCGGCGGACGACCGTAAGGCGGCGCGTGCACGGCATCGCCGAGCGCGTCGAGCGCGGCGCGCTCGTTGAGCAGCGCACCGTAGACGGTACCGATGGCGACCGGCAGCGGCGGCGCCGCGGCGGTCCTGCAACACAGCTCCATGCGTCATTCCCCTGCCGCGCGTCGCGGCGCATCGTCAATAGTTAATATCTTAAGTAAACAATTGCGGGCTGGCAACCTCGATTACCCTGAGACACGAAATTCGTCACCGTCGGCTGTTAAGATTGATGCGTCCCCGTCCATTTCCCACCCCGATGAACCGTACGCTCGACCATCGCAACCTGGCCATGCTGCTGCTCGAGGCCCGCGAAACGCTGATGGGCCTGTTCCGCCCCATTCTCAAGGAATTCGCACTGACCGAACAGCAATGGCGGATCATCCGCGTGCTCGACGGCGAACCGGCGCACGCGCTCGAAGCCGGGCAGATCGCGCGCCGCTGCTGCATTCTGAGCCCGAGCCTCACGGGCGTGCTGGAACGGATGGAACGCGACGGGCTGATCACGCGCACGCGTGCGCAGGAGGATCAGCGCCGGCTGCTGGTGAGCCTGACGCCGCAAAGCAGGAAGCTGGTGACCGAAATCGGTCCGCGCATCGACGAGCAGTACCGTCAGCTCGAAGCACGTTTCGGCCAGGACGGCCTGGACGACATCTACCGCGCGCTCGACCGGCTGATCGAGCTCGGCAACGCGTCGTAGGCGCTGCCGGTGGCGGGCCGGCGTGAACGCTCGCGCGAACTAAGCGCGAACTAAGCGCGAACTAAGCGCGAACCGAGCGCGAGCCCGAACGTGAGCGCGAACGGCGGCGCACGCGAACCGGCAGGCCGCGGATTGCGAGCGGTCAGCGCAGCGCGCCGCGCATCAGCTCGGTCACCGCGACGCCGCGCGACGTGCGCATGCACTCCTCGACGTAATCGATGAACGGCAGCGGCTCGAAATCGATTTCGTCGCGCACGCGGCGGTTGTCGAACACGCGATCGACGGTCGCGAACTCCGCGCAACGTTGCAGCGCGCGACCGATCACGCGCTCGAGCGCCGGCTCCGGCCGCCCGAGCACGTCGCGCACCACGAGCGGCAGTTCCGCCGGCGCGCACGCCGCGTAACGCGGCGCACCCGTCATCCCGGCCGCCTCGTCCATTGCACGGACGATTTGCGCGACCTGCGGCGCCTCGTCGCCGGCCGACACGTGGTACACGTCGTGCATCAGCGTCGGCTTCACCGCGAGCAGCATCGTCGCGCGCGCGACGTCGTCGACCGACACGATGTCGATGCGCGTCATCGGCCGCGCGGTGAAGCGGCGCGCCGCGTGCGCGACACGGAACATCCAGAACGAATTCGGCGCGGGGCGCGTACCGAGCACGGTATGGCCGACGACGTGCGACGGGCGCACGACGACGAGCGGCAGCCCGAGCCCGCGCAGGCGCTGCTCCGTTTCCGCCTTCGCGTGCAGGTAGTCCGCGGCGAGCACAGCGCCCGGCAGGCCGTCGCGGCACGGCGCAGCCGCGCTCGCCGCCTCCTCGTGGACGATCCCGCCGCGGCCCGCATGCGCATACGCGGTACCGACGTACACGAAACGCTGCAGCCGCGGCGCGTGCGCGAAGCGCGCGGCGAAGCTCAGCGCGTCGGCGATGTCCGCGCGCAGATGCACGCCGCCGGCCGGCGACGCATGGCCCGCGCAGTGGATTACGTGCGTCGCGCCGGCCAGACGCTGCGCGTCGGCGCCGTCCCACACGCCGCCGAGCGCGCCGACGATCACGTTCGCGTCGCCGAGACGCGACGCCCAGTACGGCGCGAGCCCCGCGCGCAGCGCCGCTTCGCGCACGCGCGCGACCGCGTGACCGCGATTCTCGGCACGCACGACGCAGACGATGCGCTCGAGCAGCCCCGCGTTCACGAGCGCGGTCAGCACGGTACTGCCGATGAAGCCGGTGGCGCCCGTGAGCACAAGCCGCTCGACGTTGGCCGCCGCGACCGGTGCGCTGGCCGGCGATACGAGGCTCGTGCGCCAGTTCAGCGACAACGCGGTTTTCCAGATCAGCACGATAGTCTCCTTCGAAGAATCGGCCGGACGGCGCGACCGCCCCGGATCGCGGAGCGGCGCACGGCGGTCGGCCGGGCCGGGGCCGACGCTCGCCCCGGCGGATCCCGATCGGGCGGCCCGCGATCGCGTCGATCGCGTCTCCGGCACGAGGCGGCGGCCCGCCACGGACGGGCGTCCGCGGCACAGGATCGGGAAATGCCAAGTGTGGGGCCCGATCGCGCGGAAGTCTGTCCCGAAAGTTTCGTGAAAGTGTGTGGATTTGTACGCGAATGTCGGCGTGTGTCATGCCGGCCGGTCTGGCCGGCAGGGCCCAACGTCCGGCCGACGGCATTCGCGGCGACGTCGTTGAACCGCGGATGCTGCGGGCCATCGCCGCGGCGCGACACTTCGACGCGGCCCGGGCTAGTCATCGCATCTCCGGGGCGCGTCACCGTCCGGTCGCGACAGCTGAATCGTGGCACCGCATGCGTCTGCGCGCGGGGCCGGAATCCGCGCGGATCGTCAGACGTCCTTTCATCCGAAATGCCAATACCGGCAATTTGGATTTATTGAGGATTATCACTTGCGTTTCAGCGCAGTCTATCTAGACTGTTCAAACCCAAACGGTCGAATGTGTGATTTCCTTCTTCAGGAGACGATCCAAATGCGCCTCACTATCCGGATTAATGGCAGCGAATCGGCAACCCGGCACTCGTTCGCAGTGTTGTGGGTCGACACCGACGAGGGGCTGTGGTCGCGCGAGGCACACCAGGGCATCGATCTTCCGACCTGGGGCAAGGTGCGGGACGTGGAAGGCGCAATGGCCCTCTGCGCGGCCGACAGCGGCAACGCCGTGTGCCAGCTGGAGGGCCTGTCGTTCAGCGCGACGCAGCGCGAGCAGGGTCCGGCAGTGCTCGCCGGCGAGCACCCCGCCGGCGCATGGCGGCTTCAGGCGGTCGATCGTTCCACGGTACAACCGGAATACCAGGAATTTATTTCCGTTGCGCGATAGGTATTTTTGACAGTATTCCTCTGCGGTTTTCGGGTTTATTCCAGTTTCCGCGATATTCATTTCGATATTCAGCAATGACGGCGCCTCGCTTCGAGGCGCTTTTTATTTTTCGCTTCCCACGGCAATCGGGGACGGGTTAATCCGATTGCGGAAAACGATTACTTCCTAAAATCATGACGACCGGTCGGTCGATTTTGATCTCATCGGCGGCGGCATGGCGTACACCTCCGCTGTACCAGCGCTCCGAGCCTTACCTTCCCCCACCGACGTCCCGAATGAAGCCCTTTTTACGGGGCCGAATCACAGTTTCCCCACATGATGTTTACTCATTTATTACAATCCCATTATTCCGACTGACCCGCCGCCGTTCGGCGGCCCGACCCGGCCCTTGCATGAGCGTGAAAAAGAAGACCCACCCCGCCGATCCGTACGCCGCCGCGACCAAGCATCCGATGCTCGCGTCGCGCCTGCCGATGTGGCGCTCGAAGCTGGTCGTGATCATGGTGTCCCTCGGTTTCGCCGCACTGATCGGCCGCGCGTTCTGGGTGCAGGTCGCGAACCAGGATTTCTACGTCGGGCAAGGCCAGAAGCGCTACCAGCGCACGATCGAGCTCGACGCGATGCGCGGGCGCATCGTCGATCGCAACGGTGCGATGCTCGCCGTCAGCCTGTCGACCTACGAGATCTGGGCGAACCCGAAACAGGTCGCCGAAGTCGACTATCCGCAGATCGCGAAGCTGCTCGACATGCCGCTCGCGGAAGTGAAGCGCCGGTTGCGCAACGACCGGACGTTCGTGCTGCTCAAGCGGCAGATCGACGCCGACACCGCGAGTCGCCTCGACAAGCTCGATATCGACGGCATCACGCAGATCGCCGACTCGAAGCGGTTCTATCCGGAAGGCGAATCGGCCGCGCACGTGGTCGGCTTCACGAACGTCGAGGACAAGGGTCAGGAAGGCGTCGAGCTCGCGGCCAACGCGCGGCTGTCGGGCACGTCCGGGCAGCGCGAGGTGATCCGCGACCGGCTCGGCCGCATCGTGTCGGACACGCGTCCGCTCGTGCCCGCGCAGCACGGCGCGACGATCGAGCTGACGATCGACCGGCGCATCCAGCAGCTCGCTTTCAGCCAGCTCAAGGCCGCGGTGCTCGAGAACAATGCCGTGGCCGGCAGCGTCGTCGTGCTCGACGCGCAGAACGGCGAGATCCTCGCGCTCGCGAACTACCCAACCTTCGATCCGAACGACCGCGCGCGCCTCACCGGTCAGCAGTTGCGCAATCGCGCGGTGATCGACACGTTCGAGCCGGGCTCGACGATCAAGCCGCTCGTCGTCGCGCTGTCGATCGACGAGCGCAAGGTCACGCCGAACACGATCATCAACACGTCGCCGGGCACCTACAAGATCGGCCCCGCCGTGATCCACGATACGTCCAATCACGGCTCGCTGACGGTGTCGCAGGCACTGCAGAAGTCGAGCAACGTCGCGCTCGCGAAGCTGGCGCTGAACCTGCCGGCCGAAACGATCTGGAACAAGTACCAGGAATACGGAATCGGCCGCGCGCCGGAGCTGACGTTCCCGGGCGTCGCGTCGGGCCGCCTGCGCGGCTACAAGCGCTGGCGGCCGATCGAGCAGGCGACGATGGCGTACGGCTACGGGCTGTCGATGTCGCTGCTGCAGATCGCGCAGACCTACACCGCGTATGCGGGCGACGGCACGCTGCACCCGGTGTCGCTGCTGAAGAACGGCACCGATCCGCAGACGGTCGATGCGCATCGCGGCCACCGCGTGACGTCGCCGCAGACCGCGGCGGCGATCCGCTCAATGCTCGAAGCAGCGGTCGGCGAAGGCGGCACGGGGCGCCGTGCGCGCGTCGACGGCTACCGGATCGGCGGCAAGACCGGCACTGCGCGCAAGCAGGTCGGCGCAACGTATGCGAAGGGAAAGTACCGCGCGCTGTTCGCCGGGATGGCGCCGATGAGCAATCCGCGCCTGATCGTCGCGGTGATGATCGACGAGCCGCGCGGCAAGGGTTACTACGGCGGTACGGTGGCCGGCCCCGTGTTCTCGTCGATCACGAGCGGTTCGTTGCAGTTGCTGGGCGTGCCGCCCGATGCACCGGTCGAGCCGGCGCCGAATGCGCCGGGCAAGGCTGCACCGCAGAAGACGGTCGCGGCGCCGAAGGCCGCGACGCAATCGACCACAGCGGGTGCGCAGAAGGCAACGGCCCCCGTGAAGACGGCAGCGCAATCGAGTGCGAACGTGCAGACGAAGGTGGAGGCAGGCTGAGGGCTGAGGGCTGAGGACTGACAGCTGTCGGCTGACAGATGCCGGGTTGAGCCGGGCGCGGCCGGCGACGAGTACGCCGCCCAGTCGCGAACGTCGAACTTCGCGCTCACTTGCGCGAACGTGCAGACAAAGGTGAAGGTGGACTGAGGGCATCCGGCCGCCGGATGCCGGGTTGTCCCGGCCGCGTCCGGCGACGAGTACGCCGCCTGGCCGCCAGCGTCGAACTTCACGCGCACTTCCGCCGGCCAGCGCAGCGCCGCTATCCGTGCAGCACTATCGAGCGGCGCCATGCGGGCGCCGCGCGACGCCCGACACGCGACGCGGGCCGCGGCTCAATGCGCGGCCGCCGCCGGCTTCGCCATCCTGCCGAGCACATGCTCGGTCATCCCGCGCGCGAGTTCGCTTTCGCCCATGAACACGGTGCCGACGCCCTCGCTCGACAGCAGCGCGGCCTCGTCGTTGCTGTTGGTGCACAGCACGACCTCCAGCGTCGGGTTCAGCGTGCGCGAGATCTCGACGATCTGCCGCACGTCGAACACATCCGGCAGCGTGACGACGAGCATCCCGGCGCGCGCGATATGCGCCTGCACGAGCACGACCGGCTCGATCGCGTCGCCCGACACGGCCGCGACGCCGTCCGCGCGCAATTTCTCGACGAGCTCGCGGTTCTGCTCGACGACGACATAGGCGATCCCGCGCTCGTCCAGCGCATGCGCGATCCGCGTGCCGACCTTGCCGTAGCCGACGATCACGACCTGCCCGGTCAGGTGCGTCTGCGGCGTCGACATCGGCAGCGCGGCGAGCGGATCGTCGCGCGCCTCGAGCTTGCGCGCGAATGCCGAATGCTGGCGGATCCACGCGAGCGCCGGATCGATCATCGCGAACAGCAGCGTGTTCATCGCGATCGAGATCAGCGCGACCGCGAGAATCAGGCTCTGCCCTTCGGCCGACAGCAGCCCGAGCGCCCGGCCGAGCCCCGCCAGGATGAACGAGAACTCGCCGATCTGCGCGAGGCCGGCGCCGACCGTCAGCGCGGTGTTCAGCGGATAACGGAATGCGATCACGAGCGCGACAGCCGCCAGCGTCTTGCCGATCAGCACGATCGCCGCGACCTCGATCACGTGCAGCGGCTCGGCCACCAACACCTTCGGGTCGAACAGCATCCCGACCGAAATGAAGAACAGCACCGAGAACGCGTCGCGCAGCGGCAGCGTCTCGTCGGCCGCGCGCCGGCTGAACTCCGACTCGCGCATCATCATCCCGGCGAAGAACGCGCCGAGCGCGAACGACACGTCGAACAGCTTCGCCGCGCCGAACGCGATGCCGACCGCCGCGGCAATCATGCAAAGCGTGAACAGCTCGCGCGAGCCGGTGCGGGCGACGAGCCACAGGATGCGCGGGAACACGCGCTTGCCGACCACGAGCATCAGCGCAATGAATGCGGCGACCTTCAGCATCGTGACGCCGAGCGTGCTCCATACGCTGCCGCCGGCCGCGTGCGCGTCGCCGGGCGGCGTGCCGCCGAGCAGCCCCGCGACGGGCGGCAGCAGCACCAGCACGAGCACCATCACGAGATCCTCGACGACGAGCCAGCCGACCGCGATGCGCCCGTTCACCGTCTCGACGAGCCCGCGCCCCTCGAGCGCGCGCAGCAGCACGACCGTGCTCGCGACCGACAGCGCGAGCCCGAACACCAGCGCCGCGCCGATACTCCAGCCCCACATGAGCGCGAGGCCGCCGCCGAGCAGCGTCGCGACGGTGATCTGGACGATGGCGCCCGGCAGCGCGATCTTGCGCACCGCGAGAAGATCGCCGAGCGAGAAATGCAGGCCCACGCCGAACATCAGCAGCATCACGCCGACTTCGGCGAGCTGCTGTGCGAGCGACAAGTCGCCGACGAAACCGGGCGTGCCGGGACCGATGACGATCCCGGCGAGCAGATAGCCGACGAGCGGCGGCATTTTCAGCAGCGACGCGAGGTAACCGAAAATCATCGCGAGACCGAAACCGGCCGCGAGCAACGCAATCAGGCTGACGTCATGAGGCATCCCCCCTCCCGAGGTCTTGTAACTATTTAGTAAGGTTCAAGAATCAAAGGATAAGGGATGACACGGAAAAATGGCGCGCCGCCGCGAAAAATTCACGGGTTGGCGCGCCATTGCGGGATGCAACCCCGAGACTGGCGGCAGACGCGGCGCGGGCCGGGCCGGCACTGTGCGACCTATCGGGGGCGGGGCGAACGCCCCGCCCCGCGCATCAGCGCGACGCCTGCGGGAACCGCGCACCAGGCGGCGGCTCCGGTCGCGTCGGCGGCACGCTCTTGCGCACCTTCGCGACCTGCGCGGCGGTGATCGGCGCACCGGTGTTGCCCCAGCTGGTGCGCACGAAGTTCGACACGTCCGCGACTTCCTGGTCGGACAGACGCCAGCCGAACGGCGGCATCGTGAAGGTCGACGGCGCGGTGCGCGTGCCCGCCAGCGCACTGCCTTCTAGCACGACGTGGATCAGCGACGTCGGATCGTCGCCCTGCACGACCGGATTGCCGGCCAGTGCCGGGAACACGCGCGTGTAGCCGTGGCCGTCGCTGCGGTGGCACGCCATGCAGTTGTCGCGATAGACGGCCGCGCCCGGCTTGCTCGCATCGCCGGTCTGCAGCGCCTTCGCGGCGGCCGCGTCGTACACGTGCGGCTGCTCGCCCTGCACGCGCGGCGGCAGCGTCTTCAGGTAGCGCGCGATCGCGGTCAGGTCGCCGTCGGTCATGTGCTGCATGCTGTGGCCGACCACGTCGGTCATCCCGCCGAACGCGGCGGTGCGCAGCGTGCGGCCCGTCTTCAGGAACTGCACGATCTCGGTTTCGTTCCACGCGCCGAGCCCGGTGCGCGGCTCGCCGCGCAGGCTGGTCGGCACCCAGCCGTCGATCGCCGCGCCGCCGGCCAGGAAGTCGAGGCCGCCCGCGTCGGTCAGCGCGCGCTCCTGCATCGTCGCCGCGCGCGGCGTATGGCACGCGCCGCAATGGCCGAGCCCTTGCACGAGATACGCGCCGCGCGCGACGACCGGATCGGTATACGGCGTCGCGTCGAACGGCTTCGGCGCCGGCGCGAACATCTTGCGCCAGAACGCCAGCGGCCAGCGCATCGACAGCGGCCACACGATGTCCACGTTGCGGTTCTCGTGCTCGACCGGCGCGACGCCGTGCATGAAGTACGCGTACAGCGCCTTCACGTCGTCGTCGGTGAGCCGCGCGTACGACGGGTACGGCATCGCCGGATACATCGTGTCGCCGTTCTTGCGCACGCCCTCGCGCACCGCGCGGCTGAAATCGTCGAGGGTCCAGCCGCCGAGGCCCGTCTTCCGGTCCGGCGTGATGTTCGTCGAATAGATCGCGCCGATCGGCGTGTCGAACTTCAACCCGCCCGCGAACGGCTTGCCGCCGCTCGCGGTGTGGCACGCGACGCAGTCGCCCGCGCGCGCGAGATATTCGCCGCGCTTGACCAGGCTCGCATCGGCCGATTGAGCTGCCGGTGCTGCCGGGCCGGCCGCCGGCGCCGCCGGGCCGGAAGCCGCCGCGGACGCGGCCGGTTGCGCAAACGCCGACCCGCCGGCGAGACCGAACGCAACCGCTGCCGTGCCGATCGCCAGTGCGCGCCGCAGCGCGGCCGCGCACCGCGCGGCGTTGTGGTGGTTCATCGTCCTCTTCATGCGGTCACCAGCGGGGCGGGATTTTTCAGGTATTGCTCGCGGATCGCGCGTGCGGACCAGTACGCCAGCGCCGCGACGATCCCGGTCGGGTTGTAGCCGATGCCCTGCGGCAGCGCCGACGCGCCCATCACGAACACGTTGTGCACGTCCCAGCACTGCAGGTAGCGGTTCAGCACGCTCGTCTTCGGATCGGTGCCCATGATCGCGCCGCCGACGAGGTGGGTCGTCTGGTACGCACGCGTATCGAAGTGCTTGCCGAACTCGCGCGTCGACACGCCGATCGCCTTCGGCCCCATCGCCTCCGCGATCTTCTTCATCTGGCCGGTCACGTACTGCGCCATCTTTATGTCGTTGTCCTTCCAGTCGAAGGTCATCCGCAACAGCGGCTGGCCGTACGAATCGCGATAGGTCGGATCGAGGTCGAGGTACACGTCGCGGTACGACATGTTCGTGCCGTGCGCGTCCATCGAGATCGTGTGTGCGTAGTTGTCCTTCACGGCCTTCTTCCACGCGGCGCCCCACTGCGGCGTGCCCGGCGGCGTCGCGATACCGCTGATCGGCTTCACGCCTGCCTGGTTCACCCACAGCGGCGAGCCGCCGACGAAGCCGAGCGGGCCGTGGTCGAAGTTGTCCGCGTTGAAGTCGTCCACCGCGACGCCGTTGCCGCCCGCGCCGATGAACGGGTTCGTGTAGGTGTCCTTGTCGAAGAACGCCTTGATCGTCGACAGGTTCTGGTACGCGAAATTGCGGCCGACGACGCCTTCGCCCGAGATCGGGTCGTACGGCTTGCCGATCCCCGACAGCAGCAGCAGGTGCACGTTGTGATACTGGAACGCGGCGACGATCACGAGATCGGCCGGCTGGTGCACTTCACGGCCGGCCGGATCGACGTACGTGACGCCCGTCGCGCGCTTCTTCGTGTCGTCGAGGTCCACGCGCAGCACGTGGCACTTCGAGCGCAGCTCGAAGTTCGGCACCTGCTTCAGTGCGGGCAGGATGTTCAGGTTCGGCGACGCCTTCGAGTACATGTAGCACGCGTAGCCGCTGCAGTAGCCGCAGAAGTTGCACGGCCCCATCTGCACGCCGTACGGGTTCGTGTACGGCCCAGACGTGTTCGCCGACGGCAGCCGGTACGGATGCAGCCCGAGCGACTTCGCCGCATCGAAGAAGCGTTGCGCGGAGTATGTGTTGAGCTGCGCGGGCAGCGGGAAGTTGTCGCTGCGGTTCGCCTCGAACACGTTGCCGTCGCCGACCACCTTGCCGCCGACCTTGTACGCCTGCCCCGACGTGCCGAACACCTTCTCGGCGAAGTCGAAATACGGCTCGAGTTCGTCGTAGCTGACGCCCGTATCCTGGATCGTCATCCCTTCGGGGATGAACTTCTTGCCGTAGCGCTCTTCGTAGTGGCTGCGCAGGCGCAGTTCTTCCGGCGTGATCCGGAAGTGCACGCCCGACCAGTGCAGCCCTGCGCCGCCGACGCCCTCGCCCGGCAGGAACGCCGCGAGCTGCCGGTACGGCAGCGCGGTGTCCTGCACGCCATGGCGGATCGACACGGTCGTCTTCGACAGGTCGAGGAACAGCTTCTTGCGGACGTTGTACGTCAGCTCGTCGATGGTGTTCGGATACGCGCCGTCCGGATAGGTGTCGCGATACTCGCCGCGCTCGAGCGCGACGACGTTCAGGCCCGCTTCGGTCAGTTCCTTCGCGAGAATCGCGCCGGTCCAGCCGAAGCCGACGATCACCGCATCGACGTGCGGCTTCTTTTCTGCGGCCATCAGGTACGCTCCCCGTTGATCGAAACCGGGCCGTACGGATACGGCTTGCCGTTCTGGTTGACGAAGTCCATGAAGTCGGCGCGCGCACCCGGAAAACCGATCATCTTCCACGCGGCCATGTCGCGATTGCCACCGTGCACCGGATCGCAGAAGTAGCCCTCGCGCGTGTTCTGCAGCAGCTGGCCGAAGAACACGGTGGACGGCACGTCGTCGATCTGCACGCCGCCTTTTTCCAGTCCGCCGAGCACGGTGTCGCGGGTCGGCGCGTCGAGATCGGCGAACGCCTTGCCGTGGGCCTTTTCGCAATAGCGGTTGACCGCGGCGATGCCGAGCCGGTAGATGTCGCGCGGCACCAGCTTCAGCTGGTAGCCGAGCTCGGGCACGCCCTGCTGGAACGGCCCCTGCATGTACCACGTCGCGCCGTGCGCATACGGGGTTTCCAGCTGGCGGTCGATGAATTCCGGTACGCCCGATTCGAGTGCGCCGGGGCCCTCGGCGTCGGCCGGGATCAGCCGGTCGACGGCGGCCTGCACGAATGCCCACTCCTTCGCATCGAAGAAGGTCGGCTTGTACGGCGCGCGGTCGGCGCCGGCCGATGCGGCGGACGCATTGCCGGCCGTGGTCGCGGTCGATGACGACGAGCGCAGGTCGCAACCGGCGACCGACGCGATCGGCACGAGTGCGACCGACGTGCGCAGGAAGCGGCGACGCGAATTGGGTTTGTCGGGTGGCGTGGACATGGTCGGATGTTGATCGTTGGGGAGCGTGGTTCAGGCACGCGCTTTCGCATGCGGCATGCCCGACACGGCAGCCATGCCGCGCGCGGCCGGCCGTCCTGTTCTTGCGGTGTTGCGCACAAACTCGATACGGGCGCCGGCCGCCCGCTGCGCGGCGGCGCCGTCATGCAGCCGCGCGCGCACCACTACCGGCGCCTGCGCGGCGTCGACCTCTTCACGGGTCTGATCGTCGGACAAATACACGGCTACCGCCCGCATCTGCCCGCCATCGCCATGGCCCTGTTTCAACTTAGACGCCGCGCCAGCCGACGGCAAGCGCAACGTGCACGACCCTCATTTCGGGCCCGGCGACGAGTGCCGCGAATTATAGATGGAACCGGTTCCATTGCCAAAGAGTTCAGTGCAATTCATTACATCGAAAACCGCAATAATTGAAAGATCCGGAAGCCGCGACCCGAAAGGATCGAGCGATGGCCGACCGCATCGCGACATCCGCGCGTCATGCGCCGCAGCGCGTATTGCGGTGCAGCGCGCGGCCCGTCGCGCCGGGCCGCCGCTTGACTTCGCTCAGGCCACCGCTACCCTTTTATTCCGATGCGGCAATCGCACCCTGCATGCGCAACGGTCTCGTCGACGCCGTTCGCCGGTACGCGCAGGCACGACAACAACGATGAATTCCCATGGAGGCGACTCATGCTGATCGGCGTGCCGAAGGAAATCAAGAACCATGAATACCGCGTCGGCCTCACCCCGGCCGGCGCACGCGAACTCACGCGGCATGGCCACCGGGTGCTCGTGCAGCGCGGTGCGGGCACCGCGATCGGCCTGCTCGACGACGACTACACGGCCGCCGGCGCCACGCTGGCCGACGACGCGCGCGACATCTTCGCGCGGGCCGACATGATCATCAAGGTCAAGGAGCCGCAGCCGGCCGAATGCGCGATGCTGCGGCGCGGGCAAATCCTCTATACGTACCTGCATCTCGCACCCGATCCCGCGCAGGCGGCGGCGCTCGTGAAATCCGGCGCGGTCTGCATCGCGTACGAAACCGTGACGGGGCCCGGCGGCGGACTGCCGTTGCTCGCGCCGATGAGCGAGGTCGCGGGGCGCATGTCGATCCAGGTCGCGGCGACCCACCTCGAGAGCCCGCGCGGCGGCCGCGGTGTGCTGATGGCCGGCGTGCCGGGCGTGCCGGCCGCGCACGTGGTGATACTGGGCGCGGGAGTCGTGGGCACCGGCGCGCTGCAGATGGCCGTCGGTCTCGGCGCGCGCGTGACCGTGCTCGACACGAACGTGAACCGGCTGCGCCAGCTCGACCTGATCTTCGCGAACCGGATCGCAACCGTCTGCTCGAACGCGCACACGATCGACGAAGCCGTGCGCGACGCGGACGTCGTGATCGGTGCAGTGCTCGTGCCCGGCGCGTCCGCGCCGCGGCTCGTCACGCGCGACATGATCGCGACGATGCGCACGGGCGCCGTCGTCGTCGACGTCGCGATCGACCAGGGCGGCTGTTTCGAGACGTCGCATGCGACGACGCATGCGGAGCCGACTTTCGTCGTCGACGGCGTCGTTCACTACTGCGTCGCCAACATGCCGGGCGCGGTCGCCCGCACGTCGACGTTCGCGTTGAACAACGCGACGCTCGGCCATGCGCTCGCACTCGCGGACAAAGGCTGGAAACGCGCGATGGCCGACGATCCGCATCTGCGCGCGGGGCTGAACGTATGCGACGGACACATCACGTACGAGGCCGTCGCGCTGGCGCTCGGGCTGCCGTACGTGCCGGCGGAAGACGTGCTGGCGTGAGTTCGCGGTGCATGACGGCGGGCACGGGCGTCGTCATGCGCCCTTCGGGCGGCCGCGCTTCGTCGTGCCGCTCGTGCCGCTCGTGCCGCTCGTGCCGCTCATGCCGCTCATGCCGCTCATGCCGCTCATGCCGCTCGTGCGCATCGTACGCGCCAGCAGCGGCCGCAGTTGCGCAAGCGTGCGCGTGTTGAGCACGTCCTGTCGCGTGAGCCAGCCGCGCCGCGCATGGCCGATGCCGTAGCCGAGGTTGTCGAGATCGTCCGCGCACAGCGCGTCGGAGCCGATCGCCACCGCAACGCCGGCCTTCGCGGCCTCGCGGCACCACACGTCCGGCAGATCGAGCCGCCGCGGATCGCCATCGAGTTCGACGAAGCAACGACGGGCGGCGGCCGCGGCGAGCACGCGCGGCACGTCGAGTTCGCACGCGCCGCGTTCGCCGAGCAGCCGGCCGGTCGGATGCGCGAGGATCGTGAAATACGGACGATCCATCGCGCGCAGCACCCGCCCGGTTTGCGCGTCGCCGGGCAGGTCGAAACCGTCGCGCACCGCGCCGACGACGAGGTCGAGCCGGGCGAGCACGTCGTCGGGCACGTCGAGGCTGCCGTCCTCGCGAATGCGGGCCTCGACGCCCTTCAGCAGCACGAAATCGTCGAACGAGGCGTTCAGGCGATCGATCTCGTCGATCTGCCGTTCGAGCCACGCGCAATCCGTGCGACCGCTGCCGTCGTCAGGCGCGCGGTCGGTGACGGCCAGATACCGAAGCCCGCGTGCGCGCGCCGCGTCCGCCATCGCGCGCAGCCCGTCGCGTCCGGCCGACGCGTCGGTATGCGCGTGCAGGTCGCCATGAAGGTGCTTGCGTTCGACCAGCGCCGGCAACGCGCCGACGCGTGACGCGTCGATCTCGCCGCGCGCTTCGCGCAGCTCGGGCGGCACCCAATGCAGGCCGATCGCGTCGTATACGGATGCCTCGGTCGCGCCCGCGATCCGCTCGTCGCCGCGGAATACGCCATATTCGTTGATCTTCAACCCGCCTGCCTGCGCGATCCGGCGCAATGCGATGTTGTGCGCCTTCGATCCGGTGAAATAGACGAGCGCCGCGCCGAACGCCTCCGTGTCGACGACGCGCAGGTCGACCTGCAAGCCGTTCCCGAGCACGACGCTCGAACGCGTCTTGCCGTTCGCGAGCACGCGCGCGACCTCGCCGTAGCCGACGAACGCGGCGGCCACCGCAGCCGGATCGCGCGCGGTCACGAGAATGTCGAGATCGCCGACCGTCTCGCGGCAGCGGCGAAAGCTGCCGGCCGGCACCGCTTCGCCGACCCCGGCCACCGTGCGCAGATGCGCGAGCAGCGGCATCAGCGCATGCGCGGCATCCGGCAGCAGAAAGCGTTGCGGCCCGCGCTGCAGGCGCTCGTCGATCGCATCGAGCAGATGGGCCTCGGTTTTCGCGCCGAAGCCGGGCAGCGCGCGCACGTGCCCGCTCTTCGCTTCGGCGCGCAGCTGTTCGAGCGAGTCGACGTGCAGCGCATCATGCAGCGCCTTCACGCGTTTCGCACCGAGGCCCGGCACGTCGAGCAGCTCGACGATCGCGCCCGGCAACGCCTGGCGCAGCGTTTGCTGCAGCTCGCAGGTGCCGGTCGCGGCAATTTCGCGCAGCTTCGCCGCGAGGTCGGCACCGATCGACGGGATCTGTCCGAGATCGCCGCCGTTCGCGATCATCGCTGGAATGTCGCGCCCGTAGTCGGCAATCGTGCGCGACGCGTTGCGGTACGCGCGTACCCGGAACGGATTCGCGCCCTGGATTTCGAGCATGTCGGCGATTTCGGCGAATACGGCCGCACACTCGGCATTGCGGATCGGCATGATCGGCGTGGCTCCCGTTCCACGTGGATGGCGCCGTGCGCTGGCGCGACGGCGTCGGCCCGCCCGTTGCCGCATGTCGACGGCGGCGGACGCCCGGTGGTCATCCTGCGCCGGCTGTCCGTATGCCGGCTGCCCGTACGCCGGCAGCCCGTACGCGGGCTGCCCGGATCGTGCTGCGCGGGGCACGCCGCCTGCGCGGCCCCGGCGCCGACATCAGAGCGATGCGCGCGGTGTCGTCGCGTAGCGACGCTCGTACACCGACTGGCAATGCGTGCAACGTTCGGCGGTGGGCCGCGCGAGCAGACGTTCGTAGCCCACCGGCGCATCGCAATCGATGCACTCGCCGTAGCTGCCGTCGCGCATGCGCTGCTGCGCACGCGCGATCGCGCGCAATTCGGCCAGCTTCATTCCGATCAATGCGTGATCCATGTCGACGAACAGATCGGCGTTCGCTTCGTCGCCTTCGTCCGGCGCAGCGCCGGCAAGTTCCGCATAGGACTCCAGCGCGCGCTGATCCTCGCTCGTGCGGATTTCCGCCCGCAACGCCTGCTCGCTGTCGGTCAGCCGCCGCTGCAGCGTCTGCCGTTGTCGTGGGTCGAGCGCCATCGCCGTCTCTCCTTTCCCGGTTCCGCGCAATGAGGCATGCGGCGCGCGGTTGTCGCGCCGGTGCGCGGCGATCACGCATGACCGCCGCCGCGCCCGGATGCGCGTCCGGCCGCACGAAGCGGCGAACGCATTCGACGCAGCATAAACCCAATGAACACGCATGTGTTGACCGGCATCGACCGCAGCGCGCCGCACACGAAAAGCGGGGACGGACGCGAATACGCGCGCCGCTCATTCGTCTGACGCAGCGACCGTTGAGATCGGTCAATCCCCTGTACAAAGTTGCGTCATAGATTGAACGCATGCGCGGCGGATTCGCGCGCCTTACTTTTGCCGGGAGAACGTGATGTTGTTCGGCGTCGTCATCTGGGTGGCCCTTGCGGCCCTGTTCCCGACGATGGTCGTGCCGACGATCCAGCACGCCATCCAGCCATCGAGCGCGCAAGCCGCGCCCGACGGACACCCTGCCGTCTCGCCCGCCGCGTTGCCGGCGGCCGCACCGCCGCCGGCGGATGGCTGAAGCGCGACCGGCCATTCGCGATCGCGGCGGTCATCGACTTCAGTCCGGAACGTTTGCTTTTCCCGATAATTCGCAATCCTCTTCGTCAGAACGCGTTGCGCCCGATGAAACCGCGCACGACCGTCAGCAGGATGATCTTCATGTCGAACCAGAAGCTCCAGTTCTGCATGTAGAACAGGTCGAACTTCACGCGCGCGGCCATCGCCTCGACCTTGCGCGTCTCGCCGCGATAGCCGTTCACCTGTGCCCATCCCGTGATCCCCGGCCGCACGCGATAGCGGTACATGTAGCAGTCGATCAGTTGCCGGTAGAAGTCGTCGTGTTCGATCGCGTGCGGACGCGGGCCGACCACCGACATCTGGCCGAACAGCACGTTGAAGAACTGCGGGAGCTCGTCGAGCGACGTACGCCGCAGGAACGCGCCGACCTGCGTGATGCGCGCATCGTTGCGCGATGCCTGCAGCACGACGCCGGGCTGCGCCCGATGTGCGCGCATCGTTCTGAACTTCAGGATGTGGAACTCGCGGCCGTCGATACCCTTGCGCCGCTGCCGGAACAGCACCGGCCCCGGCGACGACAGCTTCACCGCGATCGCCAGCACCGCGAGCAACGGCAGCAACGGGATCAGCACGGCGACCGCGAACAGCCGGTCGAACGCGAATTTCGCCCACAATTCCGGCGCCGAGCGCGGCGTGGTCGCGAGGTTGATCGCGGGCATGCCGAGCACGTCGGTCGCGGAGCGCTCGACGACCGCCATCTGCCGCACGTCGGGCAACAACCGCAACTCGACGAACTCGTCACGCAGTTCGCGCACGATGCGCCGGATGCGCGACTCGTGCGACATCGGCAGCGTGAGCCACACTTCGTCGATGTCGCCGCGCCGAATCATGCGCGTCAGCGCGCCCCAGTCGCCGATCACCGGCACGCCGCCGATGCCGTCCACCGCCGCGGCGGCCGATCCATCGTCGTCGAACACGCACGCGGCCGCGAACGGTCCGTCCGGCTCCAGCTGCATCCGTTCGATCGCCACGCGTCCGTACGCGGTTGCGCCGACGATCGCGACCCGCCGCTGGCGCGCGCGCGGGTGACGGCGGTTCCGCGCAAGCGCGCACAGCGCGAGCCTGCCGAGCAGCAGTGCCGCGTCGCCGGACAGCACCGTCCGCGCGATCCAGCGCGTCGTGACCGTGCCGCCGCGGTTCATGATCCACATCGTGCCGGCCACCGTCAGCGTGCTCGCGCACACGACGGCCACCGCCGTACGCGTGAGCATCGAGCTGCCGCGACGCGTCGACGCGCCGCGTTGCGACATGCGCACGGCACGCGGCAGCAGCGCGACGGTCAGCACGCACAACAATGCAATCGCGCCGCGCTGCGCATCCGACAGATCGTGCCATGCGAGCCGCATCGCCGCCTGCGCCGCGAGCGCGCCGGCGAGCACCAGCGCGACGTCGGCCGCGGCGAGCGCTGCGCGCCGTATCGCAGTCGTTCCACCCGACATCGAATGCATCGTCACGCACCGTGCGCCGGGAAGCCGCCGTGCATCTCGGGCAGCCGCGGCCGCATCGGCATCGACCTCGTCGCGCCGGCTCGCGCGCCGAGCAGGCGCCGGTAATCCGCGCGGATCAGCTCGTAGCATTCGCACGCCTGGCGCTCCAGACCATCGCGGTCGATCACGGTGATGCGGCCGCGACGCTGCCGGATCAGCCCGGCGTCCTGCAGGTTGCCGGCCGCTTCCGTCACGCCTTCGCGGCGCACGCCGAGCATGTTCGCGATCGTCTGTTGCGTGACGGCCAGTTCGTCGCCGTCGATCCGGTCGTGCGCGAGCAGCAGCCAGCGGCTCAACTGTTCGCTGACCGAGTGATGCCGGTTGCACAGCGCGCTGCGCGAGATTTGCGCCATCATCGCCTGGCAGTAGTTCAGCAGCAGCCGGTAGGTCGCGGGCGAACGCTCGAATTCCGAGCGCATCACGCAGGTCGGTATGCGGTAGGCCATCCCGCCGATGCGGACTTCGACGCGGTTCGACACCGCGGTGCCGCCAACCAGCGTCGCGAGCCCGACCACGCCTTCGCGGCCGACGACCGCGACCTCCACCATCGCACCGTCCTCCATCAGATGCTGCACCGACATCATGGCGGTCGTCGGGAAATGCAGGTGGCGCATCGGCTCGCCGACCCGGTCGAGCATGCCGGCCTTGATCCGGACCAGCTCGAGGTGCGGTGCGATGGCCCGGAGGCTGTCCTCCGGCAAGGCATCGAGGATGGCATTCGCCGAGAAGCTCGAGTAAAGATGAAGCATGGCTGTATCCCTTTATTGGTCCGCGCCGCATGCAGCCGCGTCAGCGGAATTCGTTATCGCGATGCGGGTACGAACGACGACCCGGGTTGCGGCCCACAACCCTCGATCCAATCGAACGCCGGCTTCTCGCCGGCGGATCGATTCGGCAGTCCCGTTTCGACACGCCCGGCCGAATAAGCGATTTACGTGCCAATAGCGGCTCACCCTTAATATATGAATGGCTCTCGATTTAGAACGGACGAATAACCGGCGTCGGACTGCAAAAAATGTCTCATTTCCGGACACCCCGTGCCGCGGCGGACACGTCGCGCGATTCGACTGATCAATGGCAGCGCGGCGCGCGGCGGCGCCACCGGCTCGGCTCGGGGCTTATCGTTCAAATACTTACAGACCCTTTTCAATCGTTTCCGTCACGTCTCGCGCCGCCCGCGGCAGTCGCCCGGCCGTCGAATGATCGTTTGAAACTGTCTCAAATCTGAATCGTCACATTTATTATCGAATTTGTAATCGAGCGCACATATGCACCGCAACTTCATGATTCCATTGCTGAAATTCGCACCGATATCCGGATTGTAAAATAACGTTCAATACCGTCTGCGGGATTTTCTTGTACGATACAAGGCACCACCCGATTGATTCCCGATCGGCACTGAATTCCCCGGAGATACGCCAATCCGTTTCAAGTCGATTAATTCACGAACGCGTAAACTTCAAATCCATATAACATTCTGCATTTACGTCACGATCGTCAAACTTTGTGAAGTGACGGAATGCTGGATTTATCGAATTAAATTGCGTGCTAGCCTTTTTCCGCCGTCGGCATTCGAATTCCGACGAACCCACAATCCGCACGCGCGTGCCGAATCCCGCGTGGATGCCGCCGCATGCCGTGCGATCGCCCCCTGCGAGGATGCGCCGTGACCCACCAGGCCAATGACGCCGCCGCCCACCCGAGCGGCATGATCGAGCTTTCCCACAGCTTCGACACCAACCGGTTTCTCGCGGCCCTCGACCGCGACGAACGCGCCGCGCTGCTTGCCAATCTGCAGCTCGTGCATCTGAAGTCGGGGCAGGTGCTGTGCGAACCCGGCGAAATGCTCGCCGCGGTCTACCTGCCCGTCACGACCGCGATCTCGCTGCAGTACGTGTCATCGGGCGGCATGACGCTGGAGGTGGCCGAGATCGGCAGCGAAAGCATCGTGTGCGACGACGTGATCGGCGGCAGCGGCCGGATGCCGTGCCGCGCCGTCGCCTGCCGCGACGGCTTCGTGTACCGGCTCGACCGGCGCATCTTCGCCGCCGCGTTCGACGCGTCGCCGGTGATGCGCCATCTCGTGTTCGTCTGCGTGCGGCTGCTGATGGCCCAGGTCTCGCAGATCACGTTCTGCAGCCGCCATCACGTGCTCAAGCATC
This sequence comes from Burkholderia sp. SR8, assembly GCF_052851275.1. Lineage (NCBI taxonomy): Bacteria > Pseudomonadati > Pseudomonadota > Betaproteobacteria > Burkholderiales > Burkholderiaceae > Burkholderia > Burkholderia sp. SR8. Next base: position 136,944 of record NZ_JAULUC010000006.1, on the reverse strand, counting down.
AGTTGTGCAGATGGTTCCTGCTCGCGTACGACCGCTCGCGCAGCATCGAGATCCAGGTGACTCACAGCATGCTCGCGCAGATGCTCGGCGTGCGCCGCGAAACGGTCACGGACGCCGCCGGCGAAATCCAGAAGCTCGGGCTGATCCGCCAGTACCGCAGCTCGATCGTGCTCGGCGATCTGGGCGGCCTCGAGAAGCTGTCGTGCGGCTGCCGCGCGATCGTGCGCGACGAGATGAAGCGCATCCTGTCGTCCGATTCGGGCGTGGCGGCCGCGGCACGCGCGTGATCCGCGCGTCGTTTCGGCGCAAGCGTGCGCGCCGAGTCAGCGGATTGTAGGGTGGCGAACAGATCGCCGTGCGTGCGGATGGTCTACTGATGCCGGACTGCCGGGGGGATGTCAGCGCGATGCGCGCGTCTGCCCGTGCGGACGACACCACGCACGCCGGAGCAGCACGTGAAAAACGACATCAGAACCATCCTCAAGCACGTCGCCCATCTCGAAGCCGCGATCGATTCGATCGGTGACGGGGACGACCTTTACGAAGCGGGCCTCTCGTCGCTCGACACGATCCAGCTGATGCTCGCGATCGAAAAGCAGTTCAACATCGAGATTCCCGACGAGATGCTGAACCGCAACCTGTTCCGCAGCATCGACGCGCTCGCGGACACGATCGCCACCCTGCAACGCGCCGAGCATTCCGCATGAGCGCGCTACTTCCCGAACTCGCGCCCGGCGACGAAACGCGCCGCCTCGACGAGGCCGCCCGCGCGGTCGCGCAGATCGCTGCCCAGCATGCGGACGCGGTCGATCGCGACGCGCGCTGCCCCGTCGAGGCAATCGAGGCGATGCGTGCGCGCCGCCTGCTGAGCGCGATGGTCCCGACCCACCTCGGCGGCGCCGGCGCGTCGCTCGCCGACGTCGCATCGGCATGCTCGATTCTCGGCCAGGCGTGCGCGTCGTCGGCGATGGTGTTCGCGATGCACCAGATCCAGGTCGCCTGCATCGTCGACCACGCAGCCGACCAGGGCTGGCACAAGCTGTTCCTGCAGCAGCTCGTGCGCCATCAGTGGCTGCTCGCATCGGCGACCTCCGAGGACGGCGTCGGCGGCAACCTGCGCGCGAGCCAGTGCGCGCTCGAGACCAACGGCAGCGAGTTCCGGCTGCACAAGTCCGCGCCGACGATCTCGTACGGCGACTACGCGGACGGCATCCTCGCGACCGCGCGGCGCGACGCGGACGCACCGCCGTCCGAACAGGTGCTCGTCACGCTGCTGCGCGACGGCTACACGCTCACGCGGCGCGGCGAGTGGGACACGCTCGGCATGCGCGGCACGTGCAGCAACGGGTTCGTGCTCGACGCGCAAGGCGCGACCGTGCAATGCCTGCCGGTGCCGTTCGCGCAGATCGCCGAGCAGACGATGGTGCCCGTGTCGCACATCCTGTGGGCCGCGGTGTGGATCGGCGTGGCCGGCGACGCATTCCATCGCGCGCACCAGTTCTTCCGTGCACAGGCGCGCCAGACCGACGGCGCGCCGTCGCCCGCATCGCGACGCATCGCCGAATCGCTCGCGCTGATGCAGGCGATGCAGGCGCGCGTCGACAACGTGCTGCGCCTCCAGGCCAGTCCGACGACGCGTTCGTGGTCGGCCGGCATGGCCTGGGCCGCCGAGATCAACACGTTGAAGACGTACGTGTCGTCGACGGCGCTCGAGGTCGTCCAGCAGGCGATGATGATCTGCGGGATGGCCGGCTACAAGCACGGCACGCCGTTCAGCATCGGCCGCCACCTTCGCGACCTGCACGCGGCGCCGCTGATGATCAGCAACGACCGCATCGCCGCCAACACCTCCAACCTGCTGCTCGCACTGCGTCCCGCGACGCTGGAGAAACACTCGTGAACGATCGCCTCTCCGTGCCTTCCCCCGCCCCCGCCGCTGCACCGTCCGACGCACCGCTCGACCGTGCGGGCGTCAATCCGCTGCGCGACGAACTGATCGACGCCGGCCTGCTCGTGTCGACCGGCATCCAGGGCCTGTTCGGCCGCAGCGAGCGGTTCGAGCGCGTCGTCGAAGCGCTCGATGCGTTCGTCACGCGCGTCGGCGCCGACCAGCAGGCCGAAGTGCTGCGCTTCCCGCCGGCGATGAGCCGCACCGAATTCGAGCGCAGCGAATACATGAAGAGCTTCCCGCAGCTCGCGGGCAGCGTGCATGCGTTCTGCGGCGACGAACAGCGGCACCAGCGCGTGCTGCAGTGCCTCGACCGCGGCGAGGACTGGACCGAAAGCCAGAAGCCGACCTACGTCGTGATGACGCCCGCCGCGTGCTACCCCGTGTACCCGGTCGTCGCGCGCGCGGGTGCGCTGCCCGCCGACGGCCGCATCGTCGACGTGTTCTCGTACTGCTTCCGCCACGAGCCGTCGCTCGACCCGACCCGCATGCAGCTGTTCCGGATGCGCGAGTACGTGCGGATCGGCACGCCCGAGCAGATCGTCGCATTCCGCCAGACGTGGATCGAGCGCGGCACGCGGATGATCGACGCACTGCGGCTGCCCAATGCGGTCGATCTCGCGAACGATCCGTTCTTCGGGCGCGGCGGCAAGATCGTCGCGAACAGCCAGCGCGAGCAGAACCTGAAGTTCGAGCTGCTGATCCCGATCGAGCACGACGGCCGCCAGACCGCGTGTCTCAGCTTCAACTACCACATGGACCACTTCGGGCTGCTGTGGGACATCCGCACCGCGACGGGCGACGTCGCGCACACGGGTTGCGTCGGTTTCGGCCTCGAGCGGCTGACGCTCGCGCTGTTCCGCCATCACGGCTTCGACATCGACGCATGGCCCGCGGACGTGCGCGACGTGCTGTGGGGCACGCGATGAGATTCGTATCCCGCGACGGCGAGGATGCGTCGTTCGAGGACGTGCGCCACCGCGCACGCCACTACCGGCCGCACCCGCTGCACAGCCAGGAGATGGTCTGGAAACAGACCAACTGCTACGTCGACATGTGGCTCGAGGTGCTCCGCTGGTGGGGCCTCAATCCGTATGCGGCGCTGCCGTTTACGATCGCGATGGATTTCGAGGGCGACCAGTTCACGTTCTTCAAGTTTCCGCACGACGAACTGGAGCGCCTCTACGGAATCGTCGTGCAGGAACACTCGATCTACGAACCGCTCGACCGGCACATCGAGACGCAGGTCGCGCGCGGTCACCTGATGATCGTCGAGGTCGACGCGTGGTTCCTGCCCGACACGCGCGGCAGCAGCTACCGCACGCAGCATACGAAGACCACGATCGGCATCGACTCGATCGACCGCGCGCATCGCCAGATCGGCTATTTCCACAACAGCGGCTATTACGTCGCCGACGACTTCGACTACAGCGGGCTCGTCGGCGACAGCTCGCCGATGCCGCTGCCGCCATATGTCGAATGCGCGAAGCGGCGCTTCCCGCCGCTCGACGAGCGCGTGCTGTGCGACGTCTCGCTCGCGTCGCTGCAGCGGCATTTGCGGCGCCTGCCGGTCGTCAATCCGGTCGCGGCGTTCAGGCGCCAGTTGCAGATCGATGCGCCCGTGCTCGCCGATTCGCCGCTCGAGCGCTTTCACGCGTACTCGTTCAATTCGGTGCGGCAACTCGGCGCGAACTTCGAGCTGTTCGGCCACTACGCGCGCTGGCTGCAGGCAAGCGGCTGCGTCGGACCGTTCGCCGAGATTCGCGCGGCGTGCGATCGCATTGCGTCCGAGGCGATGGTGCTGGAATTCCGGCTCGCGCGGGCCTGCGCGCGCGGCAAGGAGGAACGCGGCGATGCGACGCTCGACGCGATCGAGGCCGCGTACGCCGACCTGATCGATTGCGCGCGACAGATCGCCCCGCCGCTGCGGCATACGGCACCGGTGGTGCGTGTCGGCGCGGCCGCCGTGCCGCTGACGCGGTGACGCGCACGCGCGCCCCACGCGCGTGGTCGATGCTCGCGACGGCCGCAGGCGCCGCGCGCGAGCCGCGCGATCTGCCGGCCGGCGCGGACTGGATCGCGGCCCCCGTGCCGGGTACGGTCGCGCAGGCGCTGGCGCTGGCCGGCCGGCCCGACGAGACGGCGTCGCTCGCCGAGCGCGACCACTGGTATCGCGTCGACCTGCGCGGACACGGGCCGCGCGTGCTGCGCTTTCACGGCCTCGCGACGCTCGCGGAAGCGTGGCTCGACGGCACGCCGATCCTGTGCTCGGACAGCATGTTCGTCGCGCACGACGTGCCCGTGACGCTCGACGGCACGCATCGGCTGTTCGTCTGCTTCCGCGCGCTCGCGCCGCACCTGCGCGACGCGCGCGCGCCGCGCCGTGCGCGCTGGCGCACGCGGCTGGCCGAACCGGCGACGCTGCGCACCGTGCGCACGTCGCTGTTCGGACACATGCCGGGCTGGTTCCCGCGTTGCGTGCCGACCGGACCGTGGCGGCCCGTCGACGTACTCGACCCGGCCGACGGCCCCGTGCTCGTACATTGCGACCTGCATGCACGCGTCGACGGCGACACCGGCTGGCTCGATGCGGAACTCGCGTTCGCGGCACCGCTGCCCGACGCGTTCGCCGCCGGTCTGTCGTGCGGCGAACATCACGCGACGCTCGAGCGCAGCGGCGCCGACCGGCTGCATGCGACCGTCGCCGTGCCGAACGTGCGCCGCTGGTGGCCGCACACGCACGGCGAACCGGTGCTCTACGACATCGCGCTGCACATCGGCGCAGACCGGCGGCCGCTCGGCGCGACCGGCTTCCGCTCGATCGAGCAGCACGCGGGCGACGACGGCAAGGGTTTCGGGCTGCGCGTGAACGGCGTGCCGGTGTTCGCACGCGGCGCCTGCTGGAGCAGCGCCGCGCCGCTCGCGCTGCACGCGGACGACGCCACCTACGGCCGCCTGCTCGGGCACGCGCGCGACGCCGGTTTCAACATGATTCGCGTCGGCGGCACGATGACCTACGAGGCCGACGCATTCCACGCGTGGTGCGACCGGCTCGGACTGATGGTCTGGCAGGATTTCATGTTCGCGAACTTCGACTACGGGCTCGACGATCGCACACTCGCGGACGCAGTCGACCGCGAAGCCGGACAGTTCCTCACGCGCCATCGCGCGTCGCCTTCGCTCGCGGTCTTGTGCGGCGGCAGCGAGATCGCGCAGCAAGCCGCGATGTCCGGGCTCGGGCCGAAGCAGCGCTTCGTCGAGTTGACCGCCGAACGCCTCGCCGCCCATGCGGCAGCACGACGACCCGACACGGTCTACGTGCCCGACTCGCCCGACGGCGGCGTGCTGCCGTTCGTGCCGCGCGAGCGCGTGTCGCACTACTACGGCGTCGGCGCGTACCTGCGCCCGCTCGACGACGCGCGCCGCGCCGACGTGCGCTTCGCGAGCGAGTGCCTCGCGTTCTCGAACGTGCCGTGCGATGCGATGCTCGAGAGTCTCGGCTGGCCGGGCGTTCACGAGCCGCGGTGGAAAGCGGCCGTGCCGCGCGACCCCGGCACGTCGTGGGATTTCGAGGACATTCGCGACCACTATCTGCGCACGCTGTACGACGTCGCGCCCGATCGCTTGCGGCGCGAGGATCCGGCGCGCTACTTCGAGCTGTCGCGCGCAGCGATCGCCGACGTGATGCGCGACACGTTCTCCGAATGGCGGCGCGCCGGCTCGCGCTGCGCGGGCGCACTCGTCTGGCAGTTTCAGGACGTGATGCCGGGCGCCGGATGGGGCTTGATCGATGCGGCGCATCGGCCGAAATCCGTGTGGTATGCGCTGCGCCAGGTGCTGCAGCCGGTGCAGGTGCTGCTCGTCGACGAAGGGCTGAACGGCATCGACGTGCACGTGATCAACGAACGCGCGGCGCCGCTGTCGGCCACTGTCGAACTCGTCGCGCTGCGCGACGGCCGCACGCCCGTTGCGCGGGCCGCCGGACCGGTACGGATGGCCGCGCACGACGCGATGCGGGTCGGCTCCGCCGAATTGCTCGGCCGCTTCTTCGACTGGACCTACGCGTATCGCTTCGGCCCGTGCGAACACGATACCGTCGTCGCGACGCTGCGCGCCGACGACGGCACGCTGTTGTCGCAGGCGTTCTACTTTCCGTCGCGTACGCATCCGGCGGTGTTTTCGCGTCGCGAACCCGGCATCGACGCATGCGTGTCGCGCAGCGGCGATACGTGGCACGTCGACATCGACACGCGCCACGTCGCGCGCCACGTGCAGATCGACGCGCCGGGATACGTGCCGCGCGACGACTGGTTCGATCTCGCGCCCGGCACGCCGGCGCGCGTCGCGTTGGTCCCGCTCGCCAGCACCGGCGAACCGCGCACCGACGATGCGCCGCCGAACGTCGAGATCCGCGCGGTCAACGCCGCCCGTACCGTACGCGCGACGCCGGCCGCCTGACGCGGCAACGCGCCGGTTCGACACGACACGCGCGCTCGCCCGGCCGCGCCCCGCGTGTCAGTCCGACGAACCCGTACCGCGCGGCCGCTCGATGCCGTACGCCTCCATCCAGCGATACAGCGTCGCACGCGATACGCCGAGCTCGCGCGCGGAAGCGGCGACGCGTCCGCGCGTGCGCAGCAACGCCGTTTCGATCGCTTCACGCTCGATCGACTTGCGGATGTCCGCGACCGACGGCGACGCCGCATCGAGGCAGTATTCGAGTTCGAGGTCCTGCGCGGTGATCAGCCGGCCTTCCGTCATCACGACCGCGCGGCGCACGCGGTTGATCAGCTCGCGGACGTTGCCCGGCCAGTCGTGCTTGTAGAGCGCCGTGATCGCATCGGTCGAGAAGCCGCGCACGCGATGGCGCGCGTCGCCGCGAAAACGTTCGAGCATGTGATGCGCGAGCAGCTCGATGTCCTTGCCGCGCGCGCGCAGCGGCGGCTGGTCGATGCGCATCACGCACAGGCGGTGGAACAGGTCCGCGCGAAACCGCCCTTCTTCCATCGCTTCGCGCAGATCGACGTGCGTCGCAGACACGATCCGCACGTCGACCGGCACCGGATCGCTGCCGCCGAGGCGATGAATCGAGCGTTCCTGCAAAAAGCGCAGCAGGCTCGCCTGGCTCTCGTGCGGCAAGTCGCCGATTTCATCGAGCAGCAGCGTGCCGCCGTTCGCGGCTTCGACGTAGCCGATCTTGCGCGCGTTCGCGCCGGTGAATGCGCCGCGCTCGTAGCCGAACAGTTCCGATTGCAGCAGGTGCGGCGGAATCGCGCCGCAGTTGACCGCGACGAACGGGCCGTTGCGCCGTTCCGAATGACGATGGATCGCGACGGCCGTCAGCTCCTTGCCGGTTCCCGTCTCGCCGAACACGAACACCGGTGCGTCGGTGCGCGCGAAGCGCCGCACCGTATCGAACAACCGCAGCATCGCGCTGCAGGTGCCGACGATGCCGTGCTCCTGCGATTCGAGCCGCTCGCGATCGCGCGCGAACAGGCATTCCATCCCGTACGCATGGCCGACCGTATCGGCGATCCTTTGATGCGACGCGGGCAACGTGATGTAGTCGAAGCAATAGTCGCGCAACAGCGCGCGCACGTTCGGCGACGCGGTCTGGCCGGCCTCGACGAGCGCGACCCACACGACGTCGCGCATCGACGCGCAGGTGGACGCGATGCTGCCGATCGCGTCGGCATGGCCGCCGCTCAGGTCGAGGATGCCGCAGGTGATTTCGCCGGACGTGTCGCGCAGCTCGTTTGCATGCGCGACGATCGCCACTTTCCAGTCGCGTCGCGCGAGTTCCTTGCGAAGCATGACGGACGGCGACTGGGTCCAGTAAATCAGAGGACGCTGCCCGTTGGTCCTCCCCCCGTCGGCGCTCTTATCGCGCGTTATTGGCATATTCATAACGAACCATCACTTTTTGCACTCCGCGGACCATTCGCGTGCGCGCGGATGGCGGCGCATGACCGCCTGTCCGCACTGCGTTTCCACAGCTTTGGCGAAGATCGAAAATACACACGGCGAGAGCCCCCGGAGGTCGAGCCGGATGTCATCCGGCCTCGTTGTCATCGAACTCGAAGGGAATGCGCGGCCACCGGGCCGCGGCATTCCGGCTTTGATGCGACGTGCCGTCAGGCGGGGCACGCCGGCAAACGGAAACTCCGTCCGCACTTGCGTCGCGTCGTACACGACAGTCGCGCTCGATGCTGAACCGGATGGCCGCCAACCCGTTCCCGGAATGACGCCCTCGTTTGATCCGCTCCTGAATTTACACCGCGGTTGAAATGGCCTTGTTACCAAAAGAAAACGTCGATTCAGCCGGTTACGCGACCGGCAGCCCGGTGCGGCGCCGGTTTAGCGACTCAGATTTGATTATCCACGACCATTCCCGTCAATCAGTGGCAAATACTACTTTTCTGCAACATCGGCGTTGGTCATTGCCCGCGATTCTCGCCGAAATCGCAGAAAAAATCCGGAGAGCGTGTTTCGCGTGTCGTTAATGGCGTGTCGGCCGCGACACCAGCATGACACATCGCGCACACGCCGCGCGGGCACGTTCGTTACAAGGTCGTAACGAACCGGACGGCCGTGCCGGCCGCGGCCAAGACTGCACGACGCGACGCCGGGCTGCCGCTCGAAGACGTCGACCGGTCGGCGCGGCCCCCGCCGACCGGAGCTGCTGCCGCAATGCAACACGGCCGCCGGGGACGGGGCAGCCCATCCGGGCTCGCGACGCGCGGACGCAACATGTGCCGGGGCGCGCGCGGCTGCAGGCGCCCTGAAAGGAATGACCGACGCACTCAATTATCGGAAAGCCCGTGCCCGGCCACTGTGTGCTGCCGCACATTGCGCCGCTCGCGGCACGCGCCCGTGGCGCGCGGCCGGGCGCGCGCCGTGCGAAACCGGAACGTGAGTACGCTTTCGAACAGACCGTCGCGCGCGGCGTGCGCATCATGGGCATCGCCGCGCCGTAACGAAACGAAACCAACGCGTTCGTGCGGCCCGGCGTGCTGAAGGCTTCACACGAGGACCGCATCATGGAATGGCATTGTTGTGAATTCGAACATCTGAGCGCCGTCGATCTGTACGCGATCCTGCGCGCGCGCAATGCGGTGCTGGTAGTCGAGGACGCGTACACGCATCTCGACATCGACGGCAAGGATGCGCACGCACTGCACGTGTACGCGCGGCTGCACACCGGCGAGGCCGCGGAAGTCGTCGCATACGCGCGCGTGCTGCCCGGCGACGAAGTCGATCCGGACGTCGTGATCGACAAGGTGCTGACGAGCGAGGTGTGTCGCGACGACAGCACGCTCGAGCAGCTGATGCAGCGCGCGCTCACGGCCGCGCGAGCCGCGTGGCCCGACGTCGCGGTACGCACGCACGTTCCCGAGCAGCGCCAGGCGTTCTACAAACGCTTCGGATTCCGCAAGGCCTACGGCCCGTACCTCGAACAGGGTACCCCGTTCGTCGGTCTCGTGCGGCCGGCGGATCGCGCGACCGGCGCGCTGCGTCAACTGCTGTCGCGGGCCGTCTCGGCACCGCGGTCGCCCAGCGGTGAGCCGCGCGTCGACGGCCACGCACACACCCGGCTGTCCGCCGATACCGGAGCCAATCGATGACCACCACCCTTCGTCCGGTCCCGGAACCCGAACTGCCCTGCATCCTGCCCGTCATTCTCGCCGGCGGGTCCGGCACGCGACTGTGGCCGCTGTCGCGCGAGCAGTATCCGAAGCAGCTGATCGAGCTGACCTCGAACGAATCGCCGCTGTCGGCGACCGCGCGCCGCCTGAACGGCATCGCCAATGCGTCGCTCGGCGACACGCTGCTGCTCGTGTGCGGCGAACAGCATCGGATCATGAGCGCCGCACAGGTGCTCGGGCGCGCGGCGCCGGCCCGCATCCTGCTCGAACCGGCCGCGCGCAATACGGCGCCCGCGCTGACGCTCGCGGCGCTCGATGCCAGCGCGCTCGCGAACGATCCCCTGCTCGCCGTGATGCCCGCCGATCACGTGATCGGCGACGTTGCGGCATTCCAGGATGCCGTCGGGCGCGCGGCGCGCTACGCGCAGGAAGGCGCGATCGTCACGCTCGGCGTGCTGCCGCGCCGCGCGGAAACCGGCTACGGCTACATCCAGGTCGGCGAACCGCGCACCGGGCGCCTCGGCGGACAAGGCGGCTATTCGATCGGCCGTTTCGTCGAGAAGCCGAACGCCGCGCTCGCCGACCGCTATCTGCAATCGGGCGATTACTGGTGGAACAGCGGCATTTTCGTCACGCGCGCGTCGATCTGGCTGAAAGCGATTCGCGCGCTCGCGCCCGACATCCATTCGGCATGCGAAGCGGCGTGGCGCGCCGGCATCGCCGAGGATCCGTTCTTCCGGATCGATGCGACGGCCTTCGACGCATGCCCGTCGGACTCGATCGACTACGCGGTGATGGAACGGCTGTCGGAAAGCGCCGAGCTCGGCATCGAAGGGATCGTCGTGCCGTTGTCGGCAGGCTGGTCGGATGTCGGCACGTGGGACGCGATCTGGGAAATCATGCCGAAGGACGATCAGGGCAATGTCGCGCGCGGCCCGGTCGTGTTCGACGAGACGCAGGACAGTCTCGTGCGCTCGGAAGGCCGGCTGATCGCGTGCGTCGGGATGAAGGACGTCGTCGTGATCGAGACGCCCGACGCGGTGCTGGTCGCGAACAAGCACGACGTGCAACGCGTGAAGGACATCGTCGCGCGCCTGAAGACCGAGCGGCGCCCGCAGGCAAGCGAGCACCGCAAGGTGCAGCGGCCGTGGGGACACTACGATTCGATCGATCTCGGCGAACGGTTCCAGGTCAAGCGGATCGTCGTCGAACCCGGCAAACGGCTGTCGTTGCAGATGCATTACCACCGCGCCGAGCACTGGATCGTCGTGCGCGGCACCGCGAAAGTCACGCGCGGCAACGAGAGCTTTTTGCTCAGCGAAAACGAATCGACGTACATTGCGGTCGGCGAGGTTCACCGCCTCGAGAATCCCGGGCGGATTCCGCTCGAGATCATCGAGGTGCAGTCGGGCGATTATCTCGGCGAGGACGATATCGTGCGGTTCGATGATCAGTACGGGCGGGCGGTCGTCGGCACCGCGCCGCCACGGACGAGGGTGACTTCCGCGCAGCTGGCGCCGACCGTACCGCTGTCGGGCGGCGAACCCGGCAAACCGGACGAGCCGCAGGAGGAAGCGGAGGAACGCGACGCCGTTCGATAGGTGCATGCGCGCCGTTCCGCCGCGCTCGCCGCGCGGTGCGGACGCGCACATGCGTATGCGGCACGATCAATCGATGCCGCGTGGCGACCAGCACGCGCGCCTGACGGATTCGCGCACACGCGGCAGCAACGACGTATCGGCGCCGCGGGCGTCCGGCGCGCCCGGCTGCGCCCGGCGTGCGCTTGCACACGGCGCGCCCTTTGCCTGGCTGTCGGCAGCATGGGCCGCCGGCGAGCCGGCCGCGCAATCCGGTCCAGGGCCGACCCGCACCGGCATACCGCCGATCCCGGACAGCTGGTTGTCCGCCAGCTGTACGCCCGACACGTTGCCCCACAACCGGATGCCGTCGAATCGCGCGTTCGACACGCGGTTGCCGACCACGGTCACGTGCGAAACCGAGCCCGACCACGTGCTGACCTCGATCGCCGCCTGCCGTGTGAGCGGACGCGAATCCGTCCGGCCTGCCGCGGTCTGGATCTCGGCAATCACGTTGCGCTCGATCCGGACGTCGGACGAGCCGGCAGTGCGGTTGCTGTCTTCCTGCGCGACGAGAATGCCTGCGCTGACCTGCACGTTGCGCACGATGTTGTTCGAAATCGTGACGTTCCGACCGCCGACGACGGTAATGCCGCGCCCCCACGGATTACCTTCCAGCGAGTTGCCGGTAATCATCACGTTGCGCGTCAGTACGCCTTCCGCCTGGTAGCTCACCACGGCGATCATGTCGTCGCCGGTCCCACGCACGACGTTGCCCTGCACCAGTATGTCGTGCGAGCCGTGCGTCATGTGAATGCCGTCCGCCAGCGTCGACAGCACCTCGTTGCCGACGATCGCGACGTCCGCACCGCCGAACACGAAGATGCCGGCGCTGGCGCCGCCGTCGACGATATTGTCGAGCACCTGCACGTCACGCCCCGTTACTTCGATCTTCGTCGACTCCGGCGTCGTGAGTCGCGTCGTGCCGGTTCCCGCGAGCCGGAACCCGACGAGTGTCGTACCGTCGCCGCGCAGTTCGATCGTCTGATCATTCGGCGCGGTGGCGATCAGCGTCGCACCGAATCCCGACAGCACCACACGCGCCTGCCGCACGACCAGCGAACGGCCGACGACATAGCGCCCCGGCGCGAATACCAGCCGCTGCCCAGGCTGCAGCGCGTCGAGCGCCCGTTGCAGCGCGTCGCCTTGGTCGGCCGCGGCCGGGTCGGGACGCACGTACGCGTCCGGCACGTTCGCGTGAAGCGCGACCGGTCCGGCCGCGGCGGACGCGCCCACGGCGAGTCCCGGCCACGACAGCCCGCCCGCCATGCACATGCCGGCGATCACGCTGCAAATGGGCGACAGGCGTTGCAATCCATGCATATCGAATCGTTTCCGTGGCAAGTCCTCGTGCGCGGCGAACCCTGCGCGCGCGTTGACGCGCAGATCGCCGGGCCCGCCCGCGATGTCGCCGAAAGTGACGACACTTCGGCGTCGATTAGATCACTGCCCCGTGGCCGGCTTCGGTGCGTCATCAGACCAAGCGTTCCAACACTGCGTCGACGACGCGATATTCGCTGCGCAACGCGAATTCCCGAACGGTAGGCTCGCGAACTGTGCGCTGCCGCGCAATCCGTATCATGGCCACGACCGTCCGCACGCCGCTCGTCCGACTTCCGCTCATGACCGACCTGACCATCGCAATCTGCAACTACAACCATGGTGCGTACCTGCGCGACGCGATCGACTCGGCGCTCGCGCAGACCGTGGGCGGCGTTCGCGTGCTGGTCGTCGACGACGGCTCGACGGACGATTCGCGCGACATCATTCGCTCGTACGGCGAGCGCGTAACCGCGGTGTTCCAGGAGAATCGCGGCCAGGTTGCCGCGTACAACCGTGCGCTGGAGCATGTCACGTCGCGCTACGTCATCCTGCTCGACGCGGACGACCTGCTCTATGCCGATGCCGCGGCACGCGTGCTCGCCGCGTTCGCATCCGGCGATTTCGTGAAGGTACATTTCCGGCTCGACGTGATCGCGCACGATGGCGTCCGGACCGGTGCGAGCGTGCCGCAGTCGGCAGTCGATACGGATTGCGGCCGCCTGTTGCGCGCGGGCTGGCTGTACCCGTCGCCGCCCGCATCGGGCAATGCATATCGGGTCGCTGCGCTGAAGCGTATCTTTCCGGTGCCCGTCACCGCCGACAATCTGCATGGCGCCGATTTCTACGCAATCTATGGCATCGCGCTGCTCGGTGCCGTCCACATGATCGACGCGACGCTCGGCGGCTATCGCGTGCACCAGCAGTCGACCGCAAGCACGGCAGACGGCCCGGCACTCGCCCTCACCAATTCGGAGGACGCGGCCACCGGCGCCGCGAAGGCCGAACGCCGCTGGTCCACGCTGCGCACCCTCGCGGGCACGCGGCTGCAGGAAGCGCTCCCGATCGCCCCGCTCGACTTCGCGATCGAGAAGGCACGCTTCGCGAGCACGCTGTATCGCGCGCCGCTGGCGCGGCGCTGGCACTGGTTCCTGTGCGAATCCGGACGCTACTGGCACACCGTGCTGCGCAATCCGTTCTGGCGCCCTGCCAAGAAAGCGGCCGTCGCCGCGCTGTCGCTCGCCTGTCTGCTGCCGTCGTCCGCACTGAGCAATCGTGCGATCCGCTACCTCTCCAATCCGCTCGCCCGCGTGCGCAAGCCGTCCAGGCAACGCACCGACATGCAATGAACGGCGCCGATCGCAATTGCGCGGGCCAAATCGATCGTTCGGTTAGCCATCGCACCCAGTGCGTCCGGCCTGCGCTGCACAATGGTCTGAACGCATCGATGCGCGCGTGACGAAGGGTTCGCGCCGCGTGGCGCGCTAGCGAAACCGATCCCGACCTTCCGGAAGCAATGACGGAGACGATCACGCATTCATCAATCAGGAATGCGTAATACCTCGAACAACTCTCCCGGTTCGCGCGACTCGCCGGCGACTTGACGATACGCCGCCCCGGCGTCCTGCCGAGCAGCGAACCGCGCGATCGAATCGACAGACCCAGAGATGACCAAAGAAAAGATCGTTCATATTGCCGAAGCATTCGGTGGCGGCGTGCTGTCGATGCTGACCTATCTGGCCAATCACGCCGCCGCAGCGGGCGTCGACGTGACGGTGCTTCACTCGATCCGGCCCGAAACCCCGAGCGATTTTGCGACGCTGTTCCGGCCCGACGTGAAGCTCGTCCACGTCGACATGGTGCGCGAGGTCAACGTCCGGCAGGATCTGCGCAGCCTGCACGCGCTGGTCCGGAACCTGCGCGACTGCAAGCCGACCGCGATTCATCTGCACTCGTCGAAGGCCGGCGTGCTGGGCCGCATCGCCGCCCGGATCGCCGCGCCGAATGCGACGGTGCTCTACTCTCCGCACGGTCTGTCATTCCTGCGCTGCGACGTGTCGCGCATCAAGCAGTTCGCGTATCTGAGCTTCGAACGCATCGCGGCACGCATCGGCGGCACCATTGTCGCGTGCTCGGGCAGCGAGCTCGGCGAGATCAACCGCAAAGTTCGGCCGAAATCGGCCGTGCTGGTGGAAAACGGCGTGAACGTCGCGGAGATTCCGCCGCGCCGAACCCGCGACGATCGCAAGATCGTCGTCGGAATGAGCGGTCGCGCGTCGTTCCAGAAGAACCATCAAGCATTCGTGCAGCTCGCCGACGCGCTGCACGGCTCCGACGTCGAATTTCTGTGGATCGGCGGCGACGCGGCAGAGATCCCCGACTCCGCCACGCGGCACGCCGTCCTATGCAGCGGCTGGGTGACCCGCGAGCGTGCGCTGACGCTCACGTCGGAACTGGACATCTACGTGCAGACCTCCCGCTGGGAGGGCATGCCGGTCGCGCTGATCGAGGCGCAGGTGGCCGGGATCCCGGCCGTGGTGACGAACGTCGTCGGCAATCGCGACGTGGTGATTCATGGCGTGACGGGCTACGTCGCGTCGACCGCCGACGAGATGGTCGAGTACCTGACCGCCCTCCGCGACGATCGTCAGCTTCGTGAGCAGATGGGCGAAGCCGCACGAAAACGGGCCGTTCAGCGGTTTTCGATGAGTGCGATCTTCCGGCAATGGCATGCCCTTTACGGACTGGGCTCCGACGAGGCGCGCGGCGCCGCGCGTGAGTTCGAGCCGGTCGCCGCGGATCACGTCAAAGCCTGATTTCGATTTCGCCATTCAATGACTGACATGACCGCCTTGAAGAAACCGCCACAACTCGTCTATAACGGCCGCTTCACGACGCAGAAGACCACCGGGGTGCAACGTGTCGCCCGCGAGCTGATCGCCGCGCTGATCAAGGTTCGCCCGCGTGATCCGGTGACCGTCCTCGTGCCTCCTCAGCCTGCCGTCGCGGTGAACGGCGCGACCACGGTCAAGGTAGGCTTTTACAAGGGCGTGGTCTGGGAGCAGCTGGTGCTGCCGCTCTTCGCGCGCCGCGGCCGCATCGTCAATCTCGGCAATTCGGCTTCGATCTTCATCCGCAGCCAGATCATCTACATGCACGATGCAGCCGTGTTCGACACACCGGCGCATTTTTCCAGGACGTTTCGCGTGTGGTACCGGGTCATGTTCTGGATCCTCGCCCGCACGTCCGTGTGCGTGCTGACCAACTCCCGCTTCTCGCGCGATCGCCTCGCGCACCACTGCGGCGTGCCCGCCGAGAAAATCCGCGTCGTGCCGCTCGGCGCCGATCATCTCGATGCGCTGGAGCCGGACACGAGCGTGCTCGACAAGCACGGGCTGACACCGGACCGCTTCGTGCTCGCCGTCAGCAGCATGAATCCGACCAAGAATTTCGGACGGCTGATCGCGGCATTCCGGCAGCTCGGCGATCCTGGCGTCGACCTCGTCATCGTCGGGATGCAGAACGCCACCGTATTCGGCCGGCAGGATCATGTCTCGGCAGCAGAACCGAACATCAAGTACGTCGGCTACATCAGCGACGAGCAATTGAAGGCGCTGTATCAGAACGCCGCGTGCTTCCTTTATCCGTCGATCTATGAAGGCTTCGGCATACCGCCGCTCGAAGCGATGCGCTACGGCTGCCCGGTCGTCGTCGGCCAGTCCGCGGCGCTGCCGGAAGTCTGCGCCGATGCCGCGCTGTACTGCGATCCGTATTCGCAGGACGACATCGCGCGGAAATTGCGGACCGTGCTCGACTCCGCCGAGCTCAGGACCGAGCTCAAGCGCAAGGGCCGCCTGCACGCGGAGAAATACCGCTGGAGCCGAAGTGCCGAGATGATGACGGAGATCTTCGACACGCTGTAGCGTGCGCGACACGCCGGCGCTGCAACGGATGCCGGCGTGCGCTGCCGGCCGCGCGGCTCATCCGGCGTTGATCGCGCTGCCCGTCGCGATCCGGCGACGGCCGAACAGGCGCGTGCCCAGGTACGACCGGACGGGTTCCTCGACGAATTTCGCGAGACCGGCGGCGGCCGCGATCGACAGCAATGCGGCCAGCATCGCCGTCCTGACAACGTGCAGGTCGGCCTGCGGCGCATACGCGAACACCAGTCTGCCGATCGGATAGTGCACGCAGTAAAGCGGATACGAGATCCAGCCGAGGAACGCGCTGATTCGTGCCATCGTCCTGCCGCTCGGTGCGAGCATGGCGCCGCGATGGACGAGCGCGGGCGCGACGAACAGCAGGATCGCCGCCGAATACGTGCCCTTGATCGACGTCGGAAACGCAACGACCAGCACGAAGGCAACAAACAGCATGTAGTCGTTCCTGATGAATCCGGCGACGAACCAATGCGGTTTCGCCGGCAGCTTGGCCTCGTACATCTTGCCGATCGCGACGCCCAGCAGGAACCCGTAGCCGACCCTGAAGAAGCCGCCCATGAAATTGTCGGCCGACCAGCCCTGATTCAGAATGATCGACAGCTTGCCGTTGTCGAAGCCCACGAGCACGCCGTATACGACAAAGGCACCGAAGCACGCGTATGCCAGTCTCAGCAGGCTGCGCTCGCTCATCCTGATTGCGGCGATCAGCGCAACGCTCGCGAACGACTCGAAGAACAGCGACCACGCGGGCGGATTCAGCGGAAACACGCCGGGATCGGTGACGGCCGGCACGCTGTGAGTCGCAGCGCCGGCGAAACCCGATACCGCGAAACGACCGAGATACGGAACGACAAAATAGTTCTGACCGGTCGCAGCCGCCAGATTGCCCGGCGAAAATGCGGCCGACGAATGAATGCGCATGACGACGAGGCTCACGAACCCGATCGTCATCCCGATGCATATCATCGGATACAGACGAATCGCGCGTCGCTTCAGATACTCGTCCCGCCACGCGCCCTGGGGCAATCTGTCGCCGTAAGAGTACGTCAGGATGAAACCGCTCAGCATGAAAAAGACGTCTACCGACAGATACGCGCTCTGCAATATCGGAATCGGCAGGTCCTGCAGGAAATGCATGAACATCACGCTGATTGCCGCGATGCCGCGCAATCCGTCCAGAATTTCGAATTTTTGTTTGTGAGTAGCCATGGAAGGTAGCGGCAGCCGGGAAATGATCAAGCGGGATCGACGACGTAGATTCGGCGCGGCATGTCCGGTACCGCGCGGTCATCGCTTCTATCGCGACAACACGGGATCGGCGCCCGTCACGCGAGCTTCCGACGGCGCGCGCGCGGGGGTCTTCGCGAACCAGCGGAACACGACGATCAACAGTACGACCGGCACGAAATTCCGTCCGCTGAACAGGTTCGGCGTTCGCATCACCTCCATCACGGACACGAACAGCACCGCATGGACGCAGCACCAGAACCCGTTGCCGCTCCGCCAGCCCGCGTAACTGCGACCGACCGCCCAGCCGAGCGCGACCGCATCGAGCAAGCCGAACCAGCCCCACTCGTAGAAGTGGACGAAGATGCCCGACGGGTTGTTGAATTCGGGGTCGGCGTAGCCGTTCAGGAACAGGTTGATGCTGTCGCCCGAGTCGAGCCACGGCTGCAACGTCGCACCGATGACGGGGAAGCGCAGCAGCCAGTCGAACGTGAACATCGGATGGCCCTGGTTCCAGCCCAGCACGCTCACGATTCCCGCGCCGTTGTTCAGCGCGGTCGAGTAATACAGGCCGAGACGCTCAAGCGCAAAATCGAACAGGTTGTCGTAGATGTTGACGTAATAGGCTTCCCACGACCGGTTGTACTCGTTCGCGATGAACAGCGCGAACAGCAGCGGGATCGCCGCATAAGGGCCGAGCGTCAACAGACGCGAATATCTGCCGCCGAGCCGGAACCGCACGACCATGAGGGCAAGCGGCATGACCATCTCGATCAGTGCAAGGCGTTCGGCAAAGATGAAACTGCGCAGCAGCGTCAGCACCGCGAGCACGGCAAAATAGAGCTTGTAGCGATTGAGTCCCTTTACCGGCGTCCTGAACACATAGAAATACAGCACGACGAACGGTGCCGTGGCCTGCGTAAACGTGCTGAGGCCCGTGATGCGCCCCTTCAGTTCGAGCATGTCGTATGCATTCGCCTCGCCTCGCGCAAACGCGACCAGCAGCGCCGGATGCGCGAGGATGCCGCTCAGCAACAGCGCATAACCGAACAGCGCAAGCGCGAACACGGCATCGAGCACGCGAGGCGACAGCTCGACTGCGGCGGCAGGCGGCCCGCGCCGCGTCCGGACCTCGGCCGTCGCGAGCCAGGCCGCCGTCATCAGCAGCATCAGGAACAATGCGCCGACGAACGCGTAATAGCCGTCGAAATAGATCCGTGCAATCGACTTCTGGTTGCCGAGCAGGCTGAGCGAAAGCAGGCCATACAGCGGCAGGATGAACATCAGCACGAGCCGCGCCGGATCTTCCCACCAATAGCCCGTACAACCGCCGGTTCGATCGCGCATGCGCACCACGCTGCGGCGCGTCACGGCGCCCAGCCGCGACCGGGCCGCCGTCCTGCCCGCTCGCCGGTTCATGACGCGCGTTCCACTCGTTGCCGCTGTGCCATCGCCCCGGCATATCCGGACGCAGCCTGATGCGTATTCGCATCCGCGTAACCGTAGTCGTACCGTCCGGGTGCGCCGGTGTAATCGTTCAGGATCACGCCGCGCACATCGATATGCGCGTGTTCGAGCCGCCGCGCACTTTCGTCGAGTTCGGTCAGCGTCGTCACGCCGCTACGCGCGACGAGGAACACCGTGCCCGCCAGACGCCCCAGCACGAGCGCATCGGCGACCGGCAGCAACGGCGGGCCATCGAGCACGACCATGTCGTAACGCGACGCAACCTGCTCGATCAGGTCGGCCAGCGCGGGCTGCAGCAGCAGTTCGCCCGGATCGGCAACGACGTTGCCCATCGCAATGAAATCGAGGCCAGGTGACGCGTCGCGCTTGATTGCCTCGTCGAGCGTGTGAGTACCCGCCACCACGTCAGACAGCCCCGGCGCGCGACTATAGCGGAACCAGTCGTGCAACGAACCCTTGCGCAGGTCGGCATCGATCAGCAGGACACGCCGTTTCGCGGCGCCGACGAGCGATGCGATATTCGCTGCGACGAACGACTTGCCAACGCCCGTCGTCGGCCCGGAAATCAGCACGACCGGATTCGACGCGGCCGGCATCGACAATTGCAGCGACGCGCGGAAATTGCGCAGGCTTTCGAGCGCAGCGTCCTGTGCGCCGACTGTCGCCATGGACATGTGCGGAACCCGCCGCCCGCACTCGGCCCGCCCTTGCGCTGCAGCCGCGATCGCGCTGTGCGGGACGGTCGCGAATACGGGCAGCCCCGTCGCCCATTCGATCTCCTCGGCATTGCCGATCGTGCCGACGACACGCTGCCGGGCGATCACGATCGCCGCACCGGCCAGCAGGCCCATCAGCAGCAGGCTCACCGCCGCAACCGCGCGATGCGGGCCGATCGGCTGCTCGGCGACCTTCGCCGTATCGACGATCCGCACGGTACCGGTCTTGCTGGCACGCGCGAGCACCATCTGCTGGCGCGTATTGAGCAGGTTCGTGTACAACGCGGTGTCGACGGCCACGTCGCGCTGCAACTGCAGCACGCCCTGCTCCACGGTCGGCAGCTGCTGGATCTGCGTGCGGGTCATGTCGAGCGAACGCTGCGCATCGGCGAGCTGCGCATCGACGGCCACGACGGCCGGATGCTTCGGCATGAAGCGCGTCCTCAATTCCTCGCGCCGCTGCTGCAGCGTCTGCACGCGCGTCTCGATGTCGACCGACTGTTGCCGCAATGCGAGCGCTTCGTCGCTCGTATTGACCGTCCCGTGCGATGCACGGAATGCGTTGAAGCGGTTTTCCGCCGCTTCCAGTTGCGCCTTCAGCTGCGGCAACTGTCCATCCACGTAGCGGATCAGCTTGTCGGCCGCCTCCGACTTGCGCTGCGTATTCTGTGCCAGGTACGCATCGCCGATCGCGTTCAGCACGCGACTGTCGTGCACGGGATCGGTGCCGTCGAGCGTCACGCCGACCATGTTCGACTGCTTGCCGCGCTCCGAGATCAGCGCATTCTTCTGCAGCCACGTGGTCGCCTCCTCGACGCTGTAACGCGTCAGGTCGAAGCGCGCGCCCGGCTTGCCCGCCACGTCGCGCACGAATACGTCGATCGGCCCTTCCGGCGTCTCGACGTGCAGCGGCTGGCCGATACGGCCCTGCCATATCGGCCCTTTCCGGCCGAAGAAGCCGGAGCGCTGCAGCGTGTAGGCGCCGCCGTCGCCGACGGTCAGCGCGAAACGCTTGCCGAGCAGGCGCTTCGGCACGTCGAAGGTCGGCACGTCGATCCGCTCGGTGCCGTAAACGTATCCGCCGGGCAACGGCGACGACAGCCCGTCGGCCGCGTTCACGAACCGCCAGCCGATCAGCGGCAGGTAATGCGGCCGCGCGTCGACGGCGAGGTTGGTGCTGTCGATCGCGCGGTCGAGCACGGCGCGGGATTTCAACACCTCGATCTCGGTCGACGCATCCGTCTTCAGATCGAACACCGACGACGGATCGCCGGACGGCGACGTCTGCTTCGAATCGGTCTGGCTTTGCTCGACCTGGAACAGGATGTCGGAGCGGTAGACCGGGGCCGCGCACAGCGCATACAGGCCGCCGGCGAACGCACCCGCGAGCGCCGTGCAAAGGATCAGGCGCCGGCCGCCATACAGCATGCTCCAGTAGCGGCGCACCGGATAGGACGGCCGCAGAATGCGCCCGCTGTGCGGGTCAGGCAGGGTCGAAGTGTTCATACAGCATCAGTCCCGTATGGCGCGACGCACGGTCGCGATCACGAAATCCGCCGCGAGCATCACGGCGAAATGGCTTTCGCCGTCAGCGCGCCTTGCGCGGACGATGGAATCAGCAGGTTCACGACGCGGCTCCAGCGCACCAGCGACGATGCATCGACGAACACGACGTCGCGCCGCTGGAGCGGAAACTGGTCGGCAAGCGCAAACGACGCGGGCGAGCTGCCGTCGAGGTGGTACACCCGCGGGCGGTTGTCCGGGCCGCGGCGCACGACGAACACCTGACGCGCGTCCGACGTGTACTGACTCACGCCGCCCGTATCGCCGAGCGCTTCGGCAAGGCTCATCCGGCCGTCGGTCAACGTCAGCGTCGCGGGCCGCGACACCTCGCCGAGCACGAACACCTTCGCGTCGCTCGCCGCGCGCACACGCACGAGATCGCCGTCGCGCAGCAGGATGTTCGACGGATTCACGCCCGCCGCGATCAGCGCGGGCAGGCTCACGTTCACGGTCTTGTCGCCGCGCGTCACCGAAACCTGGGAGCGGTCGGCCGTCGGGGTGAAGCCGCCGGCGCGGTCGATCGCTTCGGGCAGCGTCATCGGCATGTCGTTGACGATCTGCAGACCTGGCGTGCGCACTTCGCCGTCTAGATAGACGCGCTTGCTGCGGTAGCTCTGCACGCGCAGCGCGAGCTGCGGCTTGCGCACGTAGTCGCCGAGCCGCTTCATCAGCAGCGCGCGCGCCTGCGCCTCGGTCAACCCGGCCACGTGAACGAGGCCCGCATACGCGAACTGCACGTTGCCGTTCGCGTCGACCGTGTAGCCCGTCGCGACCGAGCTGGCGCCGACTCCGTCGCCGCCGCCGATCGTCTGCGTCGTCGGCAGGTTCAATTCGGGGTGGTCCCATACCACGATGCTCAACACGTCGCCGGGGCCGATCGTGTACGGCATCGGCTTGCCGAACAGCTGGCGGATTTCCGCGTCGACGTCGGCCGGCCGCCCCGCATGGTGTTGCGCGACGAATGCCGGCGTGATCTCGATCAGGTCCTCGCGCGACACGTTCTGCACGCCATCGAGGCCGCCCGAGCCCGATGCGTCGGCGCTCACGCGCGCATTCGCGTCGCGCTCGGCCGGTGGGTGGTAAGTCATGCCGGGCGACAGCGCGCATGCGCTCAGTGCGCACGCTGCCGCCGCGATCGCCATACGCGACAGCCACGGCGCACGACGGGCGGCGGCCCTGCATGGCCGCGGCGTGCCGAGCGTCGATTCCGGTTGCGTGGTGATTGCCATGGTGTCCTTCCAAAACTGTGCGGTAACCCGCCGAACGCGGCGAATTCCGGCATTACGCTTGCCCGGCGCGGCTCGCATTGCAATGCCGCACCGCCCTCTTCACCGCACGTCACTCCGTACGATCCGTCATGAACTACTCTTCGTCCCTTTCGTCATTCGTCTGCATCGTGTCGGCCGGCTTCGTCGGTGCCGCCGGTGCGCAGACGCTGCCCGGCACCCCGGCCGACACACCGTCTTTCGCGTCGTCGACGCTCGTTGCACCGGTACCGCCACAACGTTCTGCGCAGGCCGCGGCCGCAAGCGCGGCCGCCGAACCCGCCGCGGCCGCGTCCGCGCCCGCGGATGCAGCGGCCGCATTCACGCGTCCCGCCGCGCGGCCCGACGCACGCGCCCGCAGCGCATTGCGCCGCCCGCTCGTGCCAACGCGTCCGCATCGCACGCAAGTGGCCGACGCCCCTGCCGACGACGTATGGCGCAGCGACACGGTGTACGCATCGCCGTACGAGAAATCACCCTATGGGGCGCCGGGCGATCCGGACTGACACATCCCGGCCGCACATGCCGCCGCATGTCCGTACGTGCGTCGATAAGGGATTGGACACTACGGCGAACGACGCGTCTGTGAGCGATCCCACCGAACGCCGATGTTCATACGAAGCCGGGATCGCGCCCCGAGTTGCCGGCGCATGCGATGCACGCGGCACGGCACGCATCACGGCCTGCCGACCGACACGTTCGCGTACGGCCCGGCGTCCGCTTCACGCGCAGCGGGATCGGCGGCGCGTGCGGCCGGCCATGCCGCGTCGCGACCGAGCGCCTGCATGCACAGCCCGATCACGATGTCCGTGCCGAGCGCGCCGTACACCGCGTGATCGACCTGCGGCTCGAGGTACAAGCGCACGTGACGCGAGCGCCGGAACGCGCACTCGATCGCACCGAAGTGGCGCCGCACGTCGTCGATGCCGGGATCGAGCGCGCCGTACACCAGCGTTGTCCGGACATTGCGTTGCGCCAGCACGTGCATCACGCCGCGCGGCGTACCGTCGCGCGGCTTCCATCCGACGCGCGCCGCCGCCTCCTTCACCGGCACGCTGACCCGCGCGATCGCATTCGCGGCGACTGCGCGCACGATCGGCCGCAGGTCGCGCCGCTCGCGCACGAGGCGCTTCCACTTCTGCCAGTCGCGCACCGACAGCCAGTAGCCGCGCACCGAGTTGTTCCGCTGCTTCTGCACCGCCTCGAGCGCGAGGCCGGCCGGCCACACGAAGCGCGCGAGGTTGATCGCGATCACACCGCCGAGCGACGGGGTCTTCACGGCCGCATGCAATGCCGCATACGCGCCGGAACAGATACCGGCCGCGACGACTTCCGGGGAGCCGAGCGCACGCAGCCAGTCCGCGGCGGCCGCCACGTCGTCGCTCGACCGTGCCGAATACACGACGCGCGACTGGTCGTCGGGCGCGGTGGCCCCGCTGTCGCCGACGCCGTTCACGTCGATCCGCAGCGTCGTGACGCCGGCGCGTGCGAGCGTGCGCGCGAGCCGCACGCTGAAGCGCCCTTCGCCGCTGCGCGGATTCGTCGACGTGTTCGCGATCACGAGCGCCGGAGCAACGGGATTCGCGGGCCCCGTATCGGCGGGACGGCACAGCACGCCAACCAGCCGGTCCGGACCGACCGCGACGACCTGCTCGGTCATGTCGATCATGTCGAGTGCAACGGCCGATTCGCCATTCCATGGCGGATCCAGCGGCCACGCCGCGTCGATGCCTGCCACGCCGCGCGGGGCGCGTTCGGCGATCCACTTCGCGAGCGAATCGATCGCCTCGCGCGGCAGCCGCGAACGCGTACCGTCCAGCATCGTCGTCGGCCATTCGCGGAACGGATCGGTCGCCACGTTGACGCCGCGCGCGAGCAGCGCATCGCGCAACGCCGGTCCGTCGCCCTGATCGGGCTCGATCAGCAGCATCGCGCGAGGCAACGTCGGTGCATCGCGCACGACGTCGCATAAATCGACCGCCTTCAACGCATCGACGAAATCGTCGGGAAAGCGGTGCCCCAGCACGTTCATGCACGGTTCGTCGCGATGTGCGGCTCGAATCGCCGGCGACGTGATGTCGAGCCACTGGCGATGCACGAACGACAGTTCGCGCAGGTACGCGCGGCCCCGCACGACGGGCGCGAGCGCCGCCAATGCGTCGACGCGCGGCGACGGGCGCCGGCCGTCGCCCGCGGCGGCCAGCATCGCGAACAGCGCGCCGGCGCGGAGTCCGACGAGCGTCAGCGACGCAACGCCGACCTGGTCGCGCAACAGATCGATCGCGTCGTGAATGCTGCCGATGCACGCGGCATGCCGATCGGCGTCGCGATCGTCGCCCGCGGAATCGCCCGTGCACGGATAGTTGAAGCGCAATACCGTGGCGCCGTCGCCGGCAAGGCGCTCGGCGATCGCCCGCATGAGCTTGTGCGTCCACGATGCCTCGTGGCCCAACGATTCGCACAGGATCACGCCTTGTGTCGTCTGTCCTTCGTGCAGCCACCCCACGCAGCTGCCGAACGTAATGGGCTTCAATCGGTACTCCTCGGATCGGTATTTTTATCGGATGCGGACACGCGCCCCGGCGGCTCCACCGGAACGAACGATTCCACGATCGTGCGACTGCGCAACGAACGCACGGCCGCGGGCAGCGGACCACCGCCGCGCCCCTGCGCGGCACCGCCCGGACTGTTCCATGCGTTGGCCTGCTCGCGTTGCCGGCAAAGCGATGTTGCGTGCCCGAATCATCGTCAGGCCGTTTCCGCCATGAACCAAAACAGTGCACCCGATTAGAGCACTCGGTTGGAGCGGCCTTCGGTGCGGCAGCTTACAAATGCATTCGTCACTGTCGCGATACGACGCCGCGCGCCGCATCGCGATTCATGCCGCACGCATGAACGGAATCCGCGAACGGTAGGCTCGCGAACACAGTCGTCCCGTGCGGCCCGTATCATGGCCGCCATACGATGTGGCCGTGTCCGGCAACGCCGGGCGAAACCGGCGCCGGCCGGGACAGGCCGCGAACCGATGCAGCCGGGTCAGCGCCGACCGGATGCACGCGCGCACCGCGGTCCAATGCCGCCTCACTGCGACACCCACGGCGCCGACCGAGCGAATGTCAAACCTCAAGAAGAATTTCCTGCTGCTGCTGACGTTGCAGATTTCGATGTACGCGGTGCCGCTGCTGATCGCACCGCTGCTGACGCACGCACTCGGGCCCGAAGGCTACGGTCAGCTCGCGTTCTCGCTCGCTGTCATTGCGTATCTCACCAACTGCACGAGCTACAGCTTCGACCTGACCGCCACGCCACGCATCGCACTCGCTCGCGACAATCGCGCCGAACGCTCGCGCATCTTCTGGGCGACGCTGTACGCGCAGATCGGCATCGCGGTGATCTGCTTCATCGTGCTGGTGGCGCTGACCTTGGTGGTCCGGCGCTTCGGCGAAGACCGCGACCTGCTGCTGATCGGCTTCGGAATGGTGGCCGGCGTGGCGTTCACGCCGGGCTGGTATTTCCAGGGCATGGAAAAGTTGCGCGCGCTCAGCGTGATCCTGTTCGTTGGTCGCATCCTGAGCCTGCCGGCCATGTTCGCGCTCGTGCACAGCCCGGCGGACATCGACCGCGCGATGATCGTCAACGCAGCGGTGCCCACGCTGTCCGCAGTCGCGCTGGCCGCTTACCTGTACTTCAACCGGGAAATCGACTTCGTGCGCGTCGGCGCCGCCGACATCGCCGAATCGCTGAAGGGCGGCTGGCAGGTGTTTCTCGCGTCGACGTCGATCGCGTTCTATGCGTCGACCAACACCGTGCTGCTCGGCTTCGTCTCCGGCAACGTCGCGGCCGGCTACTTCGCCGCCGGCGACAAGCTGATCCGCGCGGCGCTCAGCATGCTGCAGCCGCTGAAGGCCGCCACCTACCCGCGCATCAGCTACCTGATGCGGCACGCGCGCAACGACGCATTCTCGTTCCTGCGCAAGCTGTTCGTCGTGCAGGTCGCCATGGTGCTCGGCATCTCGCTCGTGATCTTCTTCGGCGCACCGCTCGCCGTACGTATCCTCTATGGACCGTCGTACGAACCGACGGTCCACGTACTGCGCTGGATGGCGTTCATCCCGTTCATGGCCGGCATGACCGATCTGTTCGGCGTTCAGACGATGCTGCCGCTCGGGATGAAATCCGCATTCACGCGCATCCTGATGTCGTCCGGCATCCTCAACATAGTGCTCGTGCCCGTGCTCGCGAAGTACTTCGCCGAACTGGGCGCGGCGGCCGCCGTGCTGACGGCAGAAGCCGCAGTCGCTGCGGCGCTCGCGACCGTCGTCTATCGCGCAGGCATTCCGCTGCCCGGCAGCCCTGTCGCACGGCGCGGCTAGCGCAGCGGCACATTGCACCGCGCCCCCGGCGGTTCCATCGGCCTGCCGGCCCGGGCCGGATGACGTACGGTTCGATGCGCTCGCAACGAGTCGCGTCGTGCCGCGCACGGTGCCGTCCCCGCGCCGGAATGCTCGCCCCCGGTACTTCTTACCCCGCCGCCCCTACGCAATCGGGAACGATGACCGGCCGCATCTCGCGTGCCCTCACCCGATCGAAGAAAGATCGTACATATCGGTAGAAACACCGATGCTGTAGTCAAACTACATTCGTACGATTAGTCGCTGCAGAGAATCGCTACATCCGATTCGGCAGTGCCGGGCGGTCCGCGTCGCCGTCCGCATGGTCCGATCGGGGCCCAACCGGCCGTAACGATTCCCCGCCCGGACTGGCATGCCGACGCGCAACCACCCTGCATCGCCAGCCGAATGCGTACGGTGCGAATCCACCGGACGTGCGCAGCTCCAGACATCATCCGAACAACCGGCAATACGATCATGGAGAGCAACATGCGGGACACACTCTGGCCGGCCGCCGTGCTGGCAGCGACCCTCTGCACCAGCGTCTATGCAGCCAACGCCGATTTCGATTCACGTGGCGATGCCATCGACGCGTTCGCGTCGTCCGCCGCGCAGCGGCGCGCCGACCTGCTCGTGCGCAAGATGACGCTCGACGAGAAACTTCAGTTCATCCATTCGCAATACGAAATGTCCAAGGTGCCGGGCGGCGGCGCCGGCTACATCCAGGGTGTGCCGCGGCTCGGCATTCCCGATCTGAACATGGTCGACTCGGCGACCGGCTCGGGCAGCACGTCGCAGGCCAGCACGACGTTCCCCGCGACGATCGCGGTGGCCGCGAGCTGGGATCGCCGCCTGTCGTACGACTATGGCAAGCAGGTCGCGATCCAGTTGCGCGCGCAAGGATTCGGCATGGGTCTCGGCGGCGGCACGAATCTCGCGCGCGAGCCGCGCGGCGGCCGGTTGTTCGAATATCTCGGCGAGGATCCGCTGCTCGCCGGCGACCTGCTCGCGGAGCGCACGCTCGCCACGCAGCGGCAGAAGGTCATCGCGACCATCAAGCACTATGCCGGCAACGAGCAGGAACACGGCCGGATGGGCGGCAACACGCAGATCGACGAGCGCACGCTGCGCGAGCTGTACCTGCTGCCGTTCGAGATCGCCGCGAAACGCGGGCAGCCCGGCAGCGTGATGTGCAGCTACAACCGCCTGAACGGCACGTACGCATGCGAGAACCCGCATCTGCTGAACGACGTGCTGAAGAACGAATGGGGCTTCCAGGGCCAGGTGCAGTCCGACTGGGGCGCGACGCACAGCACCGCCGCCGCGATCAACGCCGGGCTCGACGAGGAAGAGGACGTCGGGTCAACCGTCTACCTGACACCGGCCGCGGTCAAGCAGGCGATCGCGAACGGCTCGGTGTCGACCGCGCGCCTCGACGACATGGTGCGCCGCAAGCTCGCCGTGATGATCCGCGTCGGCGTGATGGACGATCCGGCGAAGAGCGGCGGCACGATCGATTTCGCAGCCGGCAACCGGTTCGCGCAGAGCGTCGCCGAGCAGTCGATCGTGCTGCTGAAGAACGACGGCAACCAGTTGCCGCTGGCGGCGTCCGCGCTGTCGCGCATCGCCGTGATCGGCGGCCATGCCGACGCGGCCGTGCTGTCCGGCGGCGGCTCCGGCAACACGCGCGACCCGGTCAGCGGTTCGTTCGCGGGCTGCGGCGGACTGACGTTCGGGTCGTCGACGGGCTGCAGCTGGTGGCGCAATCCGTGGCTCAAGGTCGACGTGCCGATCGTCGCGGCGATCCGCGCGCTCGCGCCGGCCGCGCAGGTGACGTTCGCCGGCAACAGCGACCAGCAGTCGCCGTTCCGTGCGTACACGCAGCAGGAAATCGATCAGGCCGCGGCGCTCGCGGGCCGCTCGGACGTCGCGATCGTCGTGGTCGCGCAGCCGGCCGGCGAGGATTTCGGCGATCTGCAAAGCCTGAGCCTCGCGAATCCGTCGAACCAGGATGCGCTGGTCGAGGCGGTGGCGCGTGCCAACCCGCACACGATCGTCGTCGTCCAGAGCGGCAATCCGGTGCTGATGCCGTGGAAGGACAGCGTGTCGGCGATCGTCGAGGCATGGTATCCGGGCGAAGGCGGCGGCAAGGCGATCGCGAACGTGCTGTTCGGCGCGGTCAATCCGTCCGGCAAGCTGCCCGTCACGTTCCCGGCACGCGATCAGGACACGCCGACGTGGGGGCAAAGCGGCGCGTTCGAAAGCGATCCGGTCTACGCGGAAAAGCTGAACATGGGCTATCGCTGGTACGACGCGCGCAACATCAAGCCGATGTTCGAATTCGGCTACGGACTGTCGTACACGCACTTCGCGTATTCGGGATTGTCGGTGTCGCGGCAACGGGACGGCTCGCTGAGCGTCGCGTTCACCGTGCGCAACGACGGCCGCGTCGCCGGCGCGGAAACGCCGCAGGTCTATCTCGGCGTGCCGTACAAGGACGAACCGCCGAAGCGGCTGGTCGGCTGGGAGAAGATCCGGCTGAACCCGGGCGAGGCCCGGCACGTGCGCGTGACGGTGTCGCCGCGGATGCAGAGCGTGTGGGACACGTCGCGCAACGGCTGGAAGGTCGTGCCGGGCGGGACGGTGTATGTCGGCGCGTCGTCGCGCGATATCCGGCTGCAGGGTAGCTGAGCGGCCGCCCCGCGATGCCAGGCGTCGGGTGGCTGCCCTGCCCGGCGCCCGGGCGCGCGAGCACGGCGGCGATTCCTGCGACGAATTACCCGGCGCTGACTCGCATCGCGCAAGGAATCGCCCGGCTTCGTTCGCATTGCCGACTACGCGGCGACAATCCGTACGCGGCGCCCGCACCGATGAAAATCCGGAACGCCATCCATTCCCGGTTTGACTTGCTCGCGCCGCCCGTTCGGGTAGGATGGGAACGTGCGATTTGCCGGATTCCGTACCGGCCACTCCACCGCACGAATGTATGTGCTAGCGTGGTGAAACCGCAGCGCGGTCGCGCCGCCGATGGTTGCGAGCGAAACAGGTCGGCAGGATTGTGGACGCGCTTCGTCGTCAGTCGTCATTGCAAAGGAGTTCTCCCATGTGGACCAAGCCTGCCTACACCGATCTGCGTCTCGGTTTCGAAGTCACGATGTACGTGTCGAATCGCTGATCCGGCACGCCATCCGGAAAGCAAAGCCTCGGTCTGCCGAGGCTTTTTCTTTGCTTCGCCCTCCGGCCTCTCGACGCACCGCCATGCTCATACACATCCTCGGATCCGCCGCGGGCGGCGGCTTTCCGCAATGGAACTGCAACTGCGCGAATTGCGCGGGGTTTCGCGCCGGCACGGTCGACGCGCGAGCCCGCACCCAGTCGTCGATCGCGCTGTCCGACGACGGCACGAACTGGGTGCTGTGCAACGCGTCTCCCGACATTCGGGCGCAGTTGCAGGACTTCCCGCCGTTGCAGCCGGCGCGCGCGCTGCGCGACACCGGCATCGGCGCGGTCGTGCTGATGGACAGCCAGATCGACCACACCGCCGGCCTGCTGAGCCTGCGCGAAGGCTGTCCGCTGCAGCTGTGGTGCACCGACACGGTCCGCCAGGACCTGACCACCGGTTTTCCGCTGTTCAACATGCTCGAGCACTGGAACGGCGGGCTCGTCTGGAACCGCATCGCGCTCGGCGGCAGCTTCGCCGCGCCGGCCTGCCCGAACCTGCGCTTCACGCCGCTGCCGTTGCGCAGTGCAGCGCCGCCCTACTCGCCGCACCGTCACGATCCGCATCCCGGCGACAACATCGGCCTGCTCGTCGAGGATCGCCGCACCGGCGGCACGCTGTTCTATGCGCCCGGCCTCGGCGCGGTGGACGACGCGCTGCTGCAACGAATGAACGACGCGGACTGCGTGCTCGTGGACGGTACGCTGTGGGACGACGACGAGATGCAACGACGCGGCGTCGGCACGCGCACCGGGCGCGAAATGGGTCATCTCGCGCTGAACGGCCCGGGCGGCATGCTCGACGTGCTGGCGCGGGTGCCGGGCCCGCGCAAGGTGCTGATTCACGTCAACAACACCAACCCGATCCTCGACGAACGCTCCGTCGAACGCGCGGAATTGCGGCAGCGCGGTATCGACGTCGCCTTCGACGGGATGGACATCGTGCTATAAAAAATGCATGGCGCCACCGCGACGCACATCGCGATCGCGCGCAGTCGGCGGCGGTACGCCGTGCGCCGTGCGCCCCTTACCCCCCAACGTCATGGAATCGTCGATGAGCCAACCCGCTCTGACTCCGGCCCAGTTCGAACAGGCGCTGCGTGCAAAGGGTGCCTTCTATCACATCCACCACCCGTACCACGTCGCGATGGTCGAGGGCCGCGCGACGCGCGAGCAGATCCAGGGCTGGGTCGCGAACCGCTTCTACTACCAGGTCAACATTCCGCTGAAGGATGCGGCGATCCTCGCGAACTGCCCGGACCGCGAGGTGCGCCGCCAGTGGGTGCAACGGCTGATCGATCACGACGGCGCGGCCGGCGATGAAGGCGGCATCGAAGCATGGCTGCGGCTGGGTCAGGCGGTCGGTCTGGACCCCGCGGAGTTGCGCTCGCAGGCACGCGTGCTGCCCGGCGTGCGTTTCGCCGTCGACGCTTACGTCAATTTCGCGCGCCGCGCGAACTGGCAGGAAGCGGCAAGCAGTTCGCTCACCGAGCTGTTTGCGCCGCAGATCCATCAGTCGCGTCTCGATACGTGGCCGCGCCATTACCCGTGGATCGACCCGGACGGTTACGCGTATTTCCGCATGCGCGTCGGCCAGGCGCGCCGCGACGTCGAGCACGGCCTCGAGATCACGCTCCGGCATTGCACGACCTACGACAGCCAGCAGCGGATGCTGGAAATCCTGCAGTTCAAGCTCGACGTGCTATGGACGATGCTCGACGCGATGGCGATGGCTTACGAGCTGAATCGGCCGCCCTATCACACCGTCACCGACCAGCCCGTCTGGCACAAGGGAATCACGCCATGAACTTCGACAGGAATCGCGTGCCGCGCTGGCGGCCGGGTTTTCGCTTTCAGTTCGAGCCGGCGCAGCATGCGCACGTGCTGCTGTACCCGGAAGGCATGGTCAGGTTCAACGAAAGCGCGAGTGCGATCGGCGGGCTGATCGACGGCACGCGCAGCGTCGCGGACATCGTCGCGCATCTCGAACGGCAATTCCCGGACGTACCCGAACTCGGCGTCGACGTCGAAGGTTTCATGGAGACCGCCCGTGACCAGCACTGGATCGAATTCGCGTGAACCGCCGACATCCGACGCGACGCGAGCCGCGACCGGATTGCCGCTGTGGTTGCTGGCCGAGCTCACGTACCGCTGCCCGCTGCAGTGTCCGTACTGCTCGAACCCGCTCGATTTCGCCCGCCACGGCGACGAGCTCGACACGGCACAGTGGTTCAGGGTCATGGCCGAGGCGCGCGAGATGGGCGCCGTGCAGATCGGCTTCTCGGGCGGCGAACCGCTCGTCCGGCCTGACCTGCCTGACCTGATCGGCGAGGCGCGCCGCCTCGGCTTCTACACGAACCTGATCACGTCGGGCATCGGCCTCACCGAGCAGAAGATCGCCGAATTTCGCCGCGCCGGCCTCGATCACATCCAGATCAGCTTCCAGGCGAGCGACGCGACCGTCAACAACATACTCGCCGGATCCGAAAAGGCATTCGCGCAAAAGCTCGCGATGGCACGCGCGGTCAAGGCACACGGTTATCCGATGGTCCTGAACTTCGTCACGCACCGGCACAACATCGACGACATCGACCGGATCATCGAGCTGTGCATCGCACTCGACGCGGATTACGTCGAGCTCGCGACCTGCCAGTATTATGGATGGGCCTATCTGAACCGCCGGGCGCTGCTGCCCACCCGCGCGCAGCTCGAGCGCGCCGAGCGCATCACGAACGAATACCGGGCGACGCTCGCGGCGGCGCACAACCCGTGCCGGCTGATCTTCGTCACGCCGGACTACTACGAGGAGCGGCCGAAGCCGTGCATGAGCGGCTGGGGCAGCCTGTTCCTGATCGTCACGCCGGACGGCACGGCGCTGCCATGCCACGGCGCACGACAACTGCCGATCGCCTTTCCGAACGTGCGGGACCACGGCCTGCGGCACATCTGGTACGAGTCGTTCGGATTCAACCGCTTCCGCGGCGACGACTGGATGTCCGAACCGTGCCGGTCGTGCGACGAAAAGAAGAAAGACTTCGGCGGATGCCGCTGCCAGGCATACATGATGACCGGCGATGCTGGCGTGGCCGACCCTGTGTGTGCCAAGTCGCCCCATCACGATCGGGTCGTGAAAGCACGCGAGGCCGCCCTCGCGCCGCTGCAACCCGTCGCGCAACTCGTGTTCCGCAACGCGCGCAACTCGCGTGAATTGACGAAGACCTGAACGGCGCGCCGCGGGCGCCGCGGTGCGCGGCCGATTGCCGATTGCCGGCCGCCGGCTGTTTCCGGATATCGAACGCAATGTTCGCGCATTGCATCGGACCGGCTCACTATAATTCGGTCGAACGAATCCGGCCGACAGGCCCATTACCGGAGCAGACCATGACCGATCTCCATATCGTCGCCGTGCTGTACGCGAAGGAGGGACAGGAAGCGCAACTGCGTGAAGACCTGATCGCCCTCGCTGCTCCGTCGCAAAACGAAGAAGGCAATCTGCGCTACGAGGTGCATGTCGATTGCGAAGATCCGCGCCGGTTCGTTTTCGTCGAGCATTGGGCGAATCCCGAGCTGCGAGAAAAGCATCACACGCAAGGCGCGCACATTCTGAATTTCCACGCCAACGGCGTGAAGAATGTCGAGCGAGCGGAAGTCTTCAAGCTGTCCCGCCTCGCCTGATTTCAGGGTCGGCCCGCGACGCGCCGGCCGGCAGCACACCGCCCGCAGCATTCCCGCGAAAGAACTGCCCGGACGGCTCGCGACGATGTCCGGGCCTGCGTTCCTCGCTACCGCGTCCGATCGCGAAGGCGGCGTGCGATCGAACGCGAACGGCGCGCCGCAGCGCGCCTGCGCTCACTGCTTGGGAACCGCAAACGCATAGAGCTTGTGACTGTCGCCGGCGTAGGGCAGCCCGAGTACCTTCGTGTGATAGCCGGTACCCCAGTAAACGGTGCCGTCGACGATCGCGGCGCCGGCCACGACCGCGCCACCGCTGTCGAACTTCCACTTGATGTCGCCGGTGGCCGCATCGAGCGCGTACATGTTCGCGCCGGTGCCGGCGAGCGAGCCGGCATAAACCACGCCGTCGGCCTCCGACATCGCGACCGTGTCCATCGTCTGCTGCGGATCCGCCGTGCGCCAGAGCACCTTCCCCGTGGCCGCATCGACGGCGGCCCAGATCCCGCCGGTGGTCGACGTCATGCCCTGCGGCCCATTGACGGCGATCGATTCGTGGTTCATGTTGCCGATCGACACGTAGATCCGCTTGCCGTCGGCGGCCGTGCCCCACAGCATGCCGCCCAGCAGGCTGCCCGGGCCGACCTGCGTATGCCACACCACCTTGCCCGTCTTCGGTTCGAGTGCCCAGTAGACGCCGCTCTTCTGCCCGGCGCCGAGCAACGTGCGCGTATGCCCGCCGATCGTCGTGGTGAACAGGTTCGGCCCCGAGCCGAAGTCGAAATCGGGACCGTCGTTGTGATCGTAATTCGTCGACATGTCGGCCGGCAACGTTCGGGTCGCCCAGGCGATCTTGCCGGTCTTCAGATTGAGCGCGACGAAGCTGTCGATATGATTGGCCGGCGAGCCCGGTTTGCACTTGGTCTGCGTCGGATACCGGCACACGCCCTTCGGGACGGTGAAGTTGTTGCCCGTCGTCACGTACAGCAGGCCGGTCTGCCGATCGACGACCGGCGTGTTGCCCCAGACCGAGCCGCCGGTGTAGCCTTCGGGCACCATGTACGTCTTCCACAGCAGCTTGCCGGTCGTCGCATCGAGTGCGACCACGCTGCCGCGGTACGTGGGCACGTCCTTGAGCGCTTCGGCCCGCGACGACACTCCGACATAGACGACACCGTCGTCGACGACCGGCGAGCTGGTGATGATCGCCGACGGATCCGCTTCAACCTGCGTGCGCCATTGCGGCGAGCCGTCGTCGGCCTTGATGCCGAGCATGAACGCGCCGGTCGGATTGTTCGCGAGCTGCGTGCCCTGGCCGATCACCAGCGTGCCGTTCCAGTACGCCGGGGTTGTACGCGACGCATCGTTCGGAATCCCGCTGTAGTCGCTGACTTTCCTGTGCCATTTCACCTGCCCGCTCGCCGCGTCCACGGCCCACAGCGTCCCGCCGAAGTCCGGCACATAGACGACACCGCCGACCACCGCCGGCGTCGCCGATACGTTGCCGTCCGTGTCGAGCGTCCATCTCGGTGCGAGCTTCGCGACCTCGTCGGGCCCGATTCCTTTCCCGGCCGGCGCGCTGCGCGTATTGCGAACGTTTTGCCCGGCCATCGGCCAATCCGTCGCGCTCTGCGCGAAAGCGCCGCTGCCCGTGACGACGGTTCCCGTCAACACGACGGCGGCCATGATCGCCGAACGCCGCCCGTGCAACCAGGAAGGCCGGTACATGCTTGTTCTGCTGAACGCCTTCTTCATTTTTCCCTCTCTATGAGATGGTGGATCGGGGGACCAGCGCCAAACAGTTGTATGAACAAATATCTGCATCCGTTGCGCGTCATGGCGAACGACGACGTCGACGCGAAGTGCGCGTAAGGCAAGCATAGGAGAGCACTTCAACGT
This sequence comes from Burkholderia sp. SR8, assembly GCF_052851275.1. Lineage (NCBI taxonomy): Bacteria > Pseudomonadati > Pseudomonadota > Betaproteobacteria > Burkholderiales > Burkholderiaceae > Burkholderia > Burkholderia sp. SR8. The sequence goes on along the minus strand of NZ_JAULUC010000006.1, from coordinate 101,033 downwards.
CTTACAAGCACGACCTGAGGACGCGGAACGACTCCATCCCCTTCGCAATCAATTGGACTCCTGCCCGATCGTTTGATTACTGTCGCGACTGGATTGCGCCGGGTACGCGACCGCCCGGTCCCGCGCCTCATCATCGCCCCGTATTCACCGGTGAACAACGGGGTTTTCGGCAACCCATGGTTTCCGTTTTTTCGATGCTCACGCGTCGGCCATCGCGTCACGCGCCGGTCGCGGCCCACGGCGCGGCCGCGAGGCGCTCCGCCAGATAGTCGACAAACGCGGTCACGCGCACGGCGCGCAGATTGCCTGGAGGCGTCACGAGATTCACGCTGACCCGATCGATGCGCCAGTCGGGCAATACGTCGACCAGGTCGCCTCGTCTCAGCGCGTCCCAGACGACGAACTCCGGTTGCAAGCCCACGCCGCGGGCTGCCAGCAGCGCGGGAACGATCACGTCGGCATTGTTGCTGCGAATGCTGCCGCGCACGGTCACCGCGAATGTCTGTCCGTCCGCATGGCGAAACTGCCATAGTTCGGGCGTCGCCAGTCCCGTGTAGACGAGACAGGCGTGTCGCGCGAGATCGCGCGGGTGGGTTGGCCGTCCCCATCGTTGCAGATAAGCCGGAGAAGCGACCAGCGGGTAATTCATCGCGCAGAGCCGGCGCGCCCGCAACGACGAATCGGCGAGTTCCGCGATGAGCACGGCCACGTCGAACCCGCCCGCGACCACATCGACGATCCGGTCGGTGACGGAAAGGTCGATCTCCACCGCCGGATAGCGCTCGAGAAACGCCGGAATCAACGGCGCGACATAGCGGCTCGCGAACGACATCGGCGCGGCCACGCGCACCAGACCGCGCGGCTCCGTCGCGTGCGACGACGCCTCGGTCTCCGCCGCCGCCGCTTCGGTGAGGATGCGTATCGCTCGCGATCTCGCGATTTCGCCGGCCGGCGTCAGCGAGACCTGCCGCGAGTTCCGATACAACAACGCCGTGCCGAGCCGGCGCTCGAGCCGGGAAATGGCTTTCGACACGGTCGGCTGCGAAAGCTCGAGCGCTTCCGCGGCCCGGGCAAAAGAACCGGTTTCGAGCACGTGCGCGAAAATCGCCCACGCTTCGAGATCAGGGAGTATCTGCATCAGACAGCAAGCCTCCGGTCAGGCGTTCCGGCCGGTTCCGGCCGATACCGGTGCCGCTCGCTGCAGCGTTCGCGCTGCACGAGCACCACCGCCGATACCGTCTGCGCGATGCGCACACCGCTAGAACAGCGTATGAATGCCGATGCGGGCAATGGCCTGGTTCGCGCCGGACGAAGCGCCATCCGGGTCCAGCACCCCGTTGATGCGGGCCTGGGCGCCACTGTTGGCCCGCTGCCACGCGCCGCTCGCGTACACCATCGTCCGCTTCGACAGCGTGTACTGCACGGTCGCCGTCAATTGATGCGCGTGGTCGTTGTCGAGCGCCGCGTTGCCCTTCATGTACAGGTAGTCCGCGCCGATCCGGACCGGACCGGCGAACTGCCAGGTGCCGCCCCACTCGGCCATCCATACCGAACCGCCGGATGCCGCGTTATGCACGGTCGTCATCAGGGCGCTCAGCTTCGCCGGCCCGATCCGGTAGTGCGCGCCCGCGCCCCAGTTGCGTACGCTCGTCGCGGTGGAACCGGCTCGAGGGCCGTATTTCTCGTTGGTATACGCAGCGGCGGCACCGAACGGGCCGGCCTCGTAGTCCAGACTGGCGCTCACCGTATTGCCGGCTCCGATGGAGCCCGGCACACCGCCGAACCCGTAAAGCGCGCCCGCCCTCAACCCGTGGATGGCGGGGCTCACGTACTTGACGGCGTTCGCCACGCGCTGGCTGCCGGCCATCCGGTCCCAGTCGAACGCGCCGGTCGGATTGCCCGGCAGAGCGAGCTTGCGGAACGGGCCGTTGCGCAGGTTGTACAGGCCGGCGACATCGGCCGCGGCGTCGGTGCCGCTGAAAAACAGCGTCTCCGCCATGAATTCATACTGGTTACCGAGCGTCAGCGTGCCGAGCCGGTCGTTCTGCACGCCGACGTATGCGGTCCGTGCGAACAGGCCATTGCCGATCGTCGCGCCCGTACCGGGGGAAAGCTGGCTGACCAGCTGGAAAATGACCCGCGAGCCGCCGCCGATGTCTTCGCTGCCCCGCAAGCCGAGCAGGCTCGGCGTAAAGATCCCGTCGTCGAATTTCGCGTTGCCGTGACCGGCTTCGTTGCTGACGTAGCTGAGCCCCACGTCGAGTGCGCCGAACAACGTGACGCTGCTCTGCGCACATGCCATCGGCACAAGAGCAACCAGCAGCGGACCCGCGGCAATCCAACGCTTTCCGAACATCAGCAACCTTCTATTACTTGGTCGTCCGAATCAAAATGAACGGACTCCGCGAAAATTCCGCGCAGATACAGTGGTACAGCGATGCAGCTACGCACGCGCATGCCGTGCTTCGTTCTCGCGCGACGGTCGACACCCTTTGACGGGGACGAGTCTAGCGCATGGAACGGCGCGTCGACGTTCGGCCGCCGAGAACATAATGTTCTGCATCTCGCGGCTACGCAGTGCGGTATGGATCGCCTACACTCGATCGGTGCACGCGCAGACGCTCGACGATCGAACCGTCGAACCGAAGCCGGGATGCCCATATTCCCGGCAGCATCGACGCCGGTAATGATTCTCGTTCGTTTCTGCGCGCCGCGATCGACGCGATTCCGGTACGCGAGTACATCCACGCCGCTCGCCGCGCTTGACATCCGCCAATGTAAGCCTTCGGGAATTGCCTGCCAAAATGCGGGCAATTCTGGCTCCGGCGTCGATACTTGCGCAACGCCGCCGCCCTATCGACGTCGCGCCATGGATGTCAGTATCCGTCTTTCGGCCGACAAATCTCGGCAAGAATATCGAGACCCCGTGCCGGTTCCCGTACGAAAGGATTAGTCTCGTCCCACGCGTAGCCGGCCAGGATCGAGCAGATCATGTCCTTCACGTCCGATGCCTTGTCCTCATGGAACACGATGTCCTGCAACGCCCCCGAGTACCAACGCTCGACGAACGCGCGGAAGGTGTCGATACCCTTGCGCAGCGCGATGTCGTAGTCGCGCGACCAGTCGACCGACTCGCCGCGCAACTGACGCTCGAGCGCGGCGACCGCCAGATGGGCCGAGCGCATCGCGATCGTCACACCCGACGAAAAGATCGGATCGAGGAATTCGCCCGCGTTTCCGAGCAGCGCATAGCCCGGCCCGTGCAGGCGCTCGACATTCGACGCATAGCCGGAGATGCGCCGCACCGGCATCGCGAACGGCTTGCTCCCGACCAATCGCGACAGGGTCGGCTCGCTCTGCAGCAATTCACGCAGTAACGATGCCTGCCGGGACTCCGGCACGTCGAGGAACCCGGCATCGGCCACACATCCGACCGACGAGCGCCCGTTCGTCAGCGGGATCATCCAGAACCACACGTCGCGCCGCTCCGGATGGACGGCGATGCAAATCTTGTCGCGATCGGTCGAACCGGCAGGCAGGCTGTCTTCAACGTGTGAAAAGATTGCCGCGCGCGTCGGCAGTCCGGTAGGCGCCTCGAGGCCCAGCAATCGCGGCAACACGCGACCAAACCCGCTCGCGTCGAGCACGAACGACGCGTGAACGGAATAGTCTTGGCCGGCTTCGTCGACGACGTCGAGACGCGGCGTATCGCCGGGCGCGAACGCACGCACTGTATGGCCGAATCGTACGTCCGTGCCTTGTGCGGCCGCGCAGCGGATCAGCAGATCGTCGAACGCAGCACGTTCGACCTGGTAGGCCGTTCCCCAGCCTTCGGAAAATTTCTCGCGGAAATCGAACGACGACATTCTGTCGCGGTAAACGAAATACGCACCGTTCTTGAACTGGAAGCCCGCCTCGACGACCGCCTGCAGCATGCCCGCCTCCTCGAGATACTGCATGCTCTGTGGCAACAGGCTTTCCCCGATCGAGAAGCGCGGAAAATGCTGGCGTTCGAGTACCAGCACCGAGCGGCCGGCCTTGCACAGCAGAGCGGCCGCAACGGCACCGGACGGCCCTGCTCCGATGATCGCGACGTCGACGGAATTCGATCTCATATGGTTCATGCTTGCCAATTCATTTCGATTGATTGGGTATCTTATGTTTCTCACGCCATGATCCGGCGTGGCAAACTACAATAGGTGCTCAACAAATCCAAGATTACGACGAGAGACCCATGACGTCCCACCACACGCACGCTCCCGCCTATGTTCCCGAAACCCGCTTCGGCATCTGGTTTCTTCGCACGTACACGTGGGAGCATCATGTGCTCAGGGTTGCCATCGACGATCTGAAACGACTCATCTCGGCACCGCTGCCGACCGCGCCCGTCATCGTCGATGCTGGCTGCGGCCAGGGGAAGTCGTTCCGCCTGCTGTCCGATGCATTCTCGCCCGCCAGGATCATCGGCATCGATTGCCACAGCGAGTCGCTCGAACATGCAGCGACAGAAGCCCGTCGCTGCGCTACGCCTGTCGAACTGCATCATGCCGACTGTACGCGGATTCCGCTCGCAGATTCGAGCGTCGACATCGTCTTGTGCCATCAGACCTTTCACCATCTCGTCGACCAGGAGCATGCGCTGAGCGAGTTTCGCCGCGTGCTGAAACCTGGCGGCCTGCTGCTCTTCGCGGAATCGACCGACGCGTACATCAAGTCATGGGTAATCCGGCTACTGTTCCGTCATCCGATGGAGGTTCAGAAAAGCGCCGATGGCTACCTCGCCATGCTCCGTCACGCCGGGTTTGCATTCGAATCCCGCAACGTGTCGTTTCCGTATCTGTGGTGGAGCCGCGCCAAAGACTTCGGCCTGCTCGAGCGCATCGGCCTGTACGCGCCGAAGCCCGGCAAGCGCCGCGAAACGCTGGTCAACGTGGCCGCACGCAAGCCTGTCTGAGCCGGGCCACCGTTCGGCGGCCCGCGCCCGCTGCGTGCCCGTTACGGCTTCAACGTCACCACCTCGCCCGTCAGGGCGGCGCCGGCTACGATCGCACCGGCGCCGCACGTGTACTCGGTCGAGCTCGAACGCAACACGTTGCGATAGTTGCTCTTGATGCCGATGACGGCATTGCCGCCTTCCTTTCGCGCGCGCGCCTGGAGTTCGAGCACGGCCGACAGGAACACATGCTGGCACGCCGCCTCGTCGCTCTTGCCGAACGAGTTGGTCTTCTTGTTGGTCGCGAATGAACCATACGACCTGAGGACGCGCGGATGCGCCTGATCGCCGAAATACAGCGCGACGCCGTCATCGAGCTTGCCTTCCTCGCTCTTCAACGCGCTCTCGATCGGATAGTCGTTGATCGTGTCGCGTGCGTATGCGGCCGGCGCCGCGAACGTCGCGGCGAGCAATGTCAATGCAATACGATATTTCACGTCTACTCCGTTATTGTGTGTTCAGTTGCACGACATCGCCCGATACGGCGATCGCACCGGCGCTGGCGCTTACGCCGCACGTATATTCGGCCGTCGAATTCGAACGCGTTTCATGAAAGCGCGTCGTCACATTGATGACCGCGTTGCCGCCGTGATTCTTCGCATAAGTGCGAAGGCGATTCAGTGCCTCGGCCAGCGCCTGCTCGCACGTCGGCTGCTCGGTTTGAGTCCCGCGCTGAACACGCACGGACTCCGAACGCGGACCGATGCTGGCCTTCACGTCCGGATGCGGCTGCGCACCGAAATAGATCGCGACGCCACTCGCGTCCGCTGCCGTCGCTGCCGCCGGCAGGGGCAGCGAACGGACCACGGTGCCGCACCCCGTCAGCAACGATGCCGCGACCAACATGCCGGCCAGATGTCGTTTGTGCTTCATTGTTATCGTCCTCTCAGCTCAGTAATTTCACATCAATCGCCCTTCCAGGCGTCCAACAACACACTTGCACAGCTGCCGCCGAAGCCGAACGAAATCGACAGCGCGCGGCCGATCGTCGCTTCGCGTGCGTCGCGCACGAGCGGCATGCCGGCGACTGCGGGATCGGCGTCGCTGCCGACGGCCGTCCCCGCGACGAAACCGTCGCGCATCATCAGGAGCGTATAGATCGCCTCATGTGCACCGCTCGCGCCAAGCGGATGCCCCGTCATGCCTTTCGTCGACGAGAACGCCGGCACGTCGCCGCCGAATACGTCGACAAGTGCATTCAGTTCCTCGATGTCGCCGAGCGGTGTCGACGGCGCGTGCGTGTTGACGTAGTCCGGGCGTCGTTCGCAGCCGGCGAACGCGGCGCGCATTGCCCGTGCGATGCCCGGCGCGTGAGGCGCCGCCATGCCGGCGCTGTCCGTGCATTGACCGAACCCGGCGACCTCCGCGTAGATTCGCGCGCCGCGCGCACGCGCATGCTCGAGCGATTCCAGCACGAGAATGCCGGCACCGGCCGCAATCACGAAACCATCGCGGCCGAGCGAATACGGGCGCGACGCGCATTCCGGCGTGCCGTTGAAACCGCTCGACAACGCGCCCATCGCGTCGAACATCAACGTCATGTTGTCGTGCAAAGCCTCGCTGCCGCCGGCCAGCACGATGTCCTGGCAGCCGGCGCGAATCAATTGCGCCGCGTGCCCGATCGCCAGCGCCCCGCTCGTGCAGGCGGACGACGGCGAGTACGACACGCCTTCGATACCGAACAGCTGCGCAACGGATGCCGACGCCGTACTGCTCATCGCCTTCGGGACGACATAGGGCGGCGTCTTGTCGATGCCGCGCTGCCATGCGATCGCCATCGCGTCGTCGTATTCGGCCATCGATCCGATTCCCGAACCGATGATCGCGCCCGCACGCGGCGAGCGGAGCCGTTCGGCATCGAGGCCTGCATCGTCGAGCGCTGACGCGGCTGCGTGCGCGGCAAAGCGCGCCGTATCGCCCATGAAGCGCTCGTGTTTGCGCGCGAAGCGCGCGTCCGATGCGACGGACGCCACGCCCGCGATCTGGCTGCGAAAGCCGCGCGCGCGCCATGCGTCGACGCGGCTCACGCCCGAGCGACCGGCGCGCAGCGCGGCCGCCACTTCGTCCAGCGCGTTGCCGAGGCACGACACGATGCCGAGCCCCGTGACGACCACGCGCGACGCCGCGCCGCCGATCGCCGTCACGCGGTGAAGCGCCGGAAAACCAGCGACGTGTTGATCCCGCCGAACGCGAAGTTGTTGCTCATCACGAATTCCGCGTCGATCCGGCGCGCGTCCCCGACAATGTAGTCGAGCGATGCGCAGGCCGGATCCACCGTCTCGAGATTGATGGTCGGCACATACCAGTTGCGCTTCATCATCTCGATCGTCCACCACGCCTCGAGCGCACCGCACGCGCCCAGCGTGTGCCCGACATAGCTTTTCAGCGAGCTGATCGGCATGCGCTCGCCGAACACGGACGCCGTCGCGTGACTCTCCGCCACATCGCCGCGATCGGTCGACGTGCCGTGCGCATTGACGTAGCCGATTGCACCGGGGTCGATCGAAGCATCGCCCAGTGCGAGACGCATCGCTATCGCCATCGTCTCGGCCGTCGGCTGGGTGATGTGCGCACCGTCGGAATTGCACCCGAAGCCGACGATCTCGGCGTGGATCGTCGCACCGCGCGCAATCGCGTGCTCGTGTTCCTCGAGCACGAGCGTCGCGGCACCTTCCCCGACCACCAGGCCGTCGCGAGCGGCATCGAACGGACGCGGCGTCAGATGTGCGGCATCGTTGCGCGTGCTGGTCGCGTACAACGTGTCGAACACCGCCACCGCGGGCCCCGACAATTCTTCGGCGCCGCCCGCGAGCATCAGCGTCTGCTTGCCCGTCGCGATCGCCTCGTATGCATAACCGATCGCCTGACTGCCCGACGCGCACGCGGACGACGTCGGCACAATTCGGCCCTTCAGATCCCAGAACAGGCTGACGTTGACCGCGGTCGTATGCGGCATCATCTGTACGTAACTGTTCGACGTGACGTCTCGCATCGAACCCGTTTCGATCATCGTGCCGAACGCCCTGATCGGTTCGACCGACCCCGACGACGATCCGTACGCGACACCCATCCGGCCATCCCGGATCGACGGGTCGTCGGTCAATCCCGCGTCCGCCAGCGCCAGTTCGCTTGCACGCACGGCATACATCGACACCGGCCCCATCGATCGCGTCTTCTTGCGCGGATACGTTTTCGGCAGCTCGAAGGCCGGCAACGGACACGCGAGCCGCGTATGCAACGCTTCGTAGCAATCCCATTCCGGCATGCGCCGCACCGCATTGCGCCCTTCACGCAATCGCGCCTCGATTTCCTGCCAATGCTGACCGAAGGCAGTCACGCCACCCATTCCCGTCACGACCACTCGCTTCATCACACCATCCCGCCGTTGACACCGATCACTTGCCGGGTGACGTAGGTCGCCGCATCCGACATCAGGAAGCCGACTACCGCCGCGACTTCGTCGGGCTGGCCGACGCGACCCATCGGCACCGTCTTCAATACATGCTCCAGCGGCATGTCGTCGAGCATGCCGGTGTCGACCAACCCGGGTGCCACGCAGTTGACCGTGATCTTGCGCGATGCCAGCTCCACCGCGAGTGCCTTGGTCGCGCCGATCAGGCCAGCCTTCGCGGCGCTGTAATTGACCTGGCCGCGATTGCCCATCACCCCCGACACGGATGCGATCGTCACGATACGGCCGCCACTGCGCAGGCGCACCATCGGCATCGTCAGCGGATGGACGATGTTGTAGAACCCGTCCAGCCCGGTTTCGATCACAATGTCCCAGTCTTCCTCGGACAGCGCCGGGAATGCGCCGTCACGCGTCACGCCCGCATTGCAGACGATCCCGTAGTAAGCGCCGTTCGCTTCGACATCGGCTTCCAGTTCACGCCGGCACGCCGCACGATCGCGCACGTCGAACTGCAGTACGCCCGCCGTGCCGCCCTGCGCGCGAATCTCTGCGGCGACCGCTTCCGCGTCGGCACGGCCGGTGCGGCAATGAACCGTCACGGCAAAACCGTCCGACGCCACACGCAGTGCCACCGCGCGGCCGATGCCGCGGCTCGCTCCTGTCACGAGAACTCGCCGTGTCATGAATTGAAGCTCCCTTCGATGAAAGATTGAAAATCGTCCGGTTGGTACACCTTGACGACGGCTTCCGCGCAACACTCGCCTGCGGCATGAATCGCACACTCGTACGCGCCGTGCCCCTCGTCGCCGCGCAACAGCTCACGGGCCACGATGCGCAACACCGTATCCGCACCGAACGCCGTACGATGCGCGACGTAGCGGTTCGCACCGAGCAACACGCCCGGTTTTGCGCGGCCGCCCGCGTGGGCGGCAAGCAGGCCGACGTGCGCGGCGATAGCCTGCGCCATCAGTTCGATGCCGATCCACGCCGGCATCGCCCCGTTGCCGTCGGCATACCACGCATCGCGGCGTGCGATCGCGCTCACCTCGATACCCGTTTCCGAGCAGCGCTCGATTGCATCGAGCAGCAGCATCGTGCCGCGATGCGGCAACACGTCAGTCACGTTGCCGACGGGAATGTCCGCGCCACCGTGCAGCGCATCGCTCAATGATCCGGCATGCATGTCAGGTCCCCAGAATCAGGCTGGCATTGCTGCCGCCGAACGCGAACGAATTGCTCATTACATAGTGTCCTGCTGCATTGCCGGTCAGCCGCCGCTCGCTTCCGACGAGGTCGAGTCCAGGCAGCGCCGGGTCGTGCTCGCCGTCCCAGAGGTGTCGCGGCAGCGCGATCCCGCGCGCCAGCGTCAGCCAGCCGAAGCCTAGCTCGGTCGCGCCCGCCGCGCCGAGCATGTGGCCGGTCAACGGCTTGGTCCCGCTCGCCGGCACACCCTGCGGAAACACCCGCGCCATCACCTTCGCTTCCATCTCGTCGTTCAGCCGCGTCGCCGTCGCGTGCAGGTTCACGTAGCCGATCGACGACGAAGCGACGCCGGCGTCCGCGAGCGCTGCGCGCAGCGCGTCCTCCGCACCGTGACCCGCGGGATCCGGTGCCGAGATGTGATGCGCATCGCTCGACTCGCCGACGCCGGCCAGCCGGACGGCCGCTTCGTCGCGACTCATCACGAACAGCGCGGCCCCCTCGCCGATATTGATACCGTTCCGGTTCCGGCTCATCGGATTGGTGCGGCCCGGGCTGACCGATTCGAGCGACGCGAAACCCTGCAGCGTCAGCTCGCATAGCGAATCCGCACCGCCGACGACAACCGCATCGCACAGCTTCAACCGCAGCAGACGGCGTGCGGCCGCGAATGCCTTCGCACTCGACGTGCAGGCAGTCGATAGTGTGTAGGCCGGCCCGGCCACCCGCAGCACCGCGCGCACGAACGGCGCCGCCGTACCGATTTCCATCTGTCGATAGTCAAATCCGGCGGGCATCTCGCCGAGCGCGGCGAGCTGGGCGAGCGCCTGCTCGGCCGCCTGGATGCCGGACGTGCTCGTGCCGATCACGACACCGATCCGGCCTGGGCCGTAACGCGCGATCATCGCGTCGACGGACGGCCCGATCTGCGCCAACGCGGCGAGCAACAGTCGATTGTTCCGGCAATCGAAATGCGCGAGCGCCGGCGGCGGCTCGATGTCGAGCGTGGTCCGTACGCGCCCGACCCAGCCGCCGGCGGGCACATCGGTACGCGGCTCCATGCCTGGTGCGATGCCGGCGCGCAGTGCGTCGACGATCGCGTCGGTGGTGGCGCCAAGCGCGTTGATCATGCCGGGTGCGGACACGTAGACCGCCGTCTGGATCGAGTTCATGCGCGACGCTCCTTCGTGGATGGCGTGGCGAGCGGTGCGAACAGCACGGAAAAGACGATGCCCATCGCGAGCGTCGTGCCGAAGCTGCGCAGCGCGGGCATCGCGCTCGCCCCGAGCATCCCGAACGACAGCAACGTCGTGGCAGCCGACAGCAGCACGCCGGTCCATACGGCGCCGACGCCGGCTGCATCCCGCATGCAGCCTTCGCGCAGGAACACCGCATAGTTCGCGCCCACGCCGAGCACCAGCATCAGCGCGAGCCAGTTGAACAGCGTGAGCGGCACCCGCGCGTAGCCGAACGCGGCGAGCGTCAACGCAATCGCGAACACGACGGGCAACGTGGTGACGATGCCGCCGCGCACGCCGTATCGCCACATCAGCAGTGCGGCGACCACGATCAGCGCGCCCGCCAGCCACAAGCCGCTGTCGACTCGATAGGCGCCGAACAGGCTCGACACACTCGAGGCCTTGTCGACCCACGATACGCCCGGCAGCGCGCGCGCGACGGCCGCAAACGTCGCGGCGTTCGACCCATCGACGCGCTCGGGAATCGCGAGCGCCGCATCGACGGGACCGGCGCCGCCGTCGATTTTCCCGAGCCATAGATGCCGGAACGGTGCTGACCAGCGCGCCGCCAGCCAGGTGTCGACGGACAGCGTCGCCGGGACGTCGCGGGAGAACGCCCGCATCCACGCATCGGCGACCTCGTCGCGGAAGCCCGCGTGAGCGAGGCTCTCGCGCAGTGCAGCGGGGTTGGCAAATACGTGCGTGGCCAGCACTGCCCGATTGTGTGCCTGCCGCTTCGCCGACGGCACGAACATCGCGATCGACTGAACGCGCCCGACCCGCTGTTGATCGAACGCCCCGATCAGCGCCTCCGAGCGCTCGAGCACCTCTTCCTGAGACGCGCCCTGGATGACGAAGAATTGCGCGGTGTTGGCGAGCCCGACCGCTGCGCGAATGCGGTTTTCCTGCCGCGCGAGATTCGCATCGCGCTGGATCAGCAGATGAATGTCGTCGTCGCTCTTCAGGACAATCCACCCCGGAATCGCGACCAGCGCCACCAGCACGGTGGCGGCGACGGCGCGCCGGCCTGTCAGCAGCGCCTGCCAGCTGCTCAGCAGTCGGGCTGCGTACGCGAAAACGCGAGACGGCACGCGGCGTGGCCCGCGGACAAGCACGAGCGGCAAAAAGCCGGTGACCGCCGCGAACGCGCTGAGGATACCGACGATCGCAAAGCACGCGATCTGCTTGAGTGCCGGGAACGGCACCCACATCAGGATCGCGTAGCCCAGCAGACTGGTCGCGAGCGCAACCGCGAGCGCCGGTCTGACCGCCGCCGCCGCGCGCCGTGCATCCCATTGCCGCCCCGCTGACAGGTAGGCGACGAAGTACTGGATCGAATAATCGACGGCCTCGCCGATCAGGCTCACGCCGAACACCAGCGTCAATAGATGTAGCTTGCCGAATACGAGCAATGTCGCGGCCAGCGCACAAACGATGCCGAACGCCGTCGACGCAAATGCGAGCACCAGCAGGCACGGCGAGCGGAATACGCTCATCAGCAGCAGCGCGATGCCGGCCAGCGAAACCGCGCCGATCACATGCACGTCGCGCTCGGCACTGGCGCGCGCGGCTTCCGCGTAGAACACAGCCCCTGCCCGGTCGATGCGGACGCCCTGGAAATCGGCCACGAGCGCACGTTCCGCATCGGCGGTGGCAACACGTACCGCATGCTGGATCTTCGATTCGTAGGCCGACCCCGGCAGCGACGTCATCACGAGCACGCCCGTTGTGCCATCGAAATGCGACACGAGCATGCCGTCCTCGAGCGACAGATCGGATGCCGCGAGCGGCAGCGCGCCAAGCCAGTGCTGCAGCCAGCCGAACGGATCGTCGGCAACCGCGGTCTGCAGGCCGTCGACCGGCGGTGCATACAGACGCCGCGCCAGTTGCTCGTCGAGCGTGGCGCCGCCCCGTTCGAGCGTGCTGCGATCCGCGTCCGTCAGCAAACCGGAGCGCGCCGGCAGGTAGGAGGCCGCGATCTGCGAAAGGTCGAACGGAGGGACCTCGACGGTCACCGAACGAAATGCGCCGCTGGCGCCGAGCCGTGCGCCGAACAGTTTCGCGGCAGCCTTGGCGCGTGCGGCGTCCGGGTGGCTCACCAGATAAACGGTGCGATTCCCGAGCGCATCGCCGAGCATGTCGACGGCGCGTTCGGCAACCGGATTCGCCTCGGTGGCCGGCAGCAACGCGAGCAGGTTCGTCTGCAGCGGCGTCGGCCCGCTGAAGCGCCACAGGATGATCGCGGTGGCCGCGAGCGTAACGAGCAGCCAGGCGACGCACAGCATGCGCCGCCGGATACGTCCGCCCGCGCCGTCGATCACGTCGCGTGCCGTGCTCATTACCGTGCCTCCAGCCACGCGCGCTCGGCCGGCGCGGGAGCGTCGACCGGCGTCGGCCGGACAAACTCCAGCGCGCTCACGTTGCCGTTCGCGAACGTCATGTCGAGCCGGCCAAGATATGCGCCGCCGCTCATTTCGAGCACCCGCACCGCCTGCGCGAGCTGCGGCTGATTCGGCCGCAACACCATCCGCCATCGTTCCGGCGTGCCGCTCGCCTCGACGTCGAACTGTGCATACAACGCCGACAGGTCGCCGCCGAGCATGTCGCGCATCATCCGCGATACTTGCGCGACGCCGCGGCCGCCGCCGTTCGCCCCGACGAGACGCCCGTCTGCGCCGACCTCGCGCACGCCGCCATCGGTAATCACGTAAGTGGCCTTGTATGGCGTTTCGATGCGCCACACGACACCGGAGCGTCGATCGAACAACATCGATCCGGTGCTGACGAGCGGCTGCTTCATCGCCGACAGTGTCTGCGTCTGCCGGAAATTCGCGCGAATCGCGCCGACCCGCGCAAGCCGCACCGCGATATCGGACACCAGCGCCGCACTCGCGTGCCCTGCCGCCGCGTCAAGAGCGGGAGCAGCCGATACCGGGCCACTCGCGAGCGCCATGCACGCGGCCAGCATCGCCACCGCGAACCGTCTGCCGTGCGAATTCAGGCCCATCGTGCATGCACCCTTTCGATCAGGGCCGCCGGCGACACGAACTGCAGTTCGCGCGTCGTCGCATCGACGGCCAATTGCACCGTATACCCCTTCGTCAAGCGCTCGCCGGAAGCGGCGTCGACGATTTCGTAGCCGATCTTCAGCCGGTTCTCGAATTCGAGCAGCGTCGCACGCACGTCCAGCTGCTGACTGTAATGGGCCGGGCGAACGTACTTCAGATGTGCCTCGACCACCGGCCACATGTACCCCGACGCCAGCATCGCCGGATAGTCGTAGTCGATCATGCGCAGGAGGGCCGCGCGGCTGCTTTCGAAGTACTTGAGGTAATGGCCGTGCCAGCAGACGTTCATCGCATCGACGTCATGAAACAGTACTTCGACGCGCGCCGTCGCGCTCAGCGCCGGACGAGACGTACTCATGCCGCCTCCCCGTGCCGGATTCCGTCCAGCAATCCGCCAATCGGTTCGCATGCGGCGAGGCGCGCGGTCAGCGCGCGCAACTCCGCTTCGAGCGGTCGGTCCTCCACCACAAGCGGCGAGTGTCGGCCCACATCGTCGATGAACGCGCGCAACGCGGGCGACAGCTGGGCCTGCGAATCGTCACGCAGCCGCAGACGGACAGCTTGTACGCTCGCGAGTACATGCGCTGCGGCAACCTGTTCGGTCAGCGCCAGCACGCGCAGGCAATCCCGCGCGGCGATCGTTCCCATGCTGACCTTGTCCTGATTGTGCGACTCCGTCGAGCGCGAGAACACGCTCGCCGGCATCGTATGCTTCAGCGCCTCCGCCGTCCATGCCGAGGACGAGATCTGCACGGCCTTGAATCCGTGGTTGATCGGCGCACGAGCGGGGGCGGCGCCCGTCAGGTTGCGCGGCAGTCCGTTGCTGAATTTGTCGTCGACCAGCAGTGCGAGCTGGCGATCCATCAGGTCCGCGAGATTGGCCACCGCGGTCTTGAGCGCGTCCATCGCAAACGCGATGTGACCGCCGTAGAAATTGCCGCCGTGCAGCACGCACCCTTCGTCCGGATCGATCAGCGGGTTGTCGTTCGCGCTGTTCAACTCGTTCTCGATATCGCGGCGCATCCACGACAACGCATCGCGTACCACACCGATCACGTGCGGCGCGCAGCGAACCGAATAGCGATCCTGCAGCCGGCGTCCCGGTAGTTCGTCTCGTCCGGCCAGGTCCGCGCGGATCCATGCCGCCGCTTCCGCCTGCCCCGCGTGCGGTTTCGCGTCGAACAGCCGCGCATCGAAGTGCCCGGCCCGGCCGTCGAGCGCGACGGTCGTCAATGCCGTCAGCCGGGCCGCCACCCGCGTCAGGTAATCGGCACGCGCAAACGCGAGACAGGCCAGCCCCGTCATGACCGCCGTACCGTTCATCAGCGCCAGCCCTTCCTTCGGCGCAAGCGTCAGCGCCTCGCGATCGATTGCGTGCCATACATCGCGCGCGTTGCACTCGCCACCGTCGAACACGACAGTGCGCTCGCCGACCAGCGCCGCGGCGATATAGGACAGCGGGGTCAGGTCGCCGCTTGCACCGACCGAGCCCTCCGACGGAATACGCGGCAGGATGCGGTAATTGACGAGATCGGCCAGCCGCTCCAGCAACGTGAAGCGGACGCCCGACAAGCCGAACGCGAGCGAATTGAGCCGAGCGACGACGATGGACAGCGTTTGCGTCGCATCGAACCAGTCGCCCATGCCGCAGCCGTGATACCGGGTCAGTTGCAGCGGCAACGCTTCAACCAGCGACGGCGGCACTTCGACGACGCACGCATCGCCATACCCCGTCGTTACGCCGTACAGCGTGCCGCCATTCGCGAGATAGTCGCGCAGCCAGATTGCGCCGCGCTCGATCCGCGCGCGCCATTCGGGCTGCGCGTTCAGGGCGACCGGCGCACCGTCGCGGGCGATCGCGACGACGTCCTCGATCGTCAGATGCCGGCCGCCGACCACGACGGCCGACCGGCTCGGGGCTGCCGCCGCGCGTGTCGCGACGTCGTTCATGTCATGCTCCGCCACGCGGACCTCCATCGGGCCGCGCCCAGAAATCGAAGAAGTTGAACCATTGATAGGGAGCCTTGCGGCAATAGTGTTCGAGCCGCGCGGCATAGCGCTGCGCCCATGCCGCTACGTGGCCGGCGCGCTCCCGGCGCGGTAGCTCGATCCGGTCGGCGAACGGCTCGAAATAGAGCCGGTAGCCGCGCGCCTCCTTCAGGCAAAAGAACAGGTAGACCGGGCAGCCGAGCGCGTGGGCGAGGATATACGGGCCCTGCGCGAACGGGGCGGTCTCGTCGAGAAAACGGGCGTCGACGGTCTTGCCGGAGTCGCGTGGCGGCACGCGGTCGCCGACGATCACGAGCAACTCGCCCGCGTCGATACGCGACTGCATCATCAGCGCCGTATCCGGCCCGAAGTCCGACACCTCGACGAGTTGCTTGGCGAATTCCCGATTCGCCCCGGCGAGCACGCCCGTAAACCGCTTCGCATGCTCGGTGTAGACGATCGCCGTGACCTTCGTGTGCGCATCGCGCAGCGCAAGCGCTCGCGTCATTTCGAGGTTCCCCAGATGCGCGCCGATCACGAGCGCGCCACGCCCGCTCGCCGCGAGCGCATCGAATGCGGACGAATCGTCGAAACGCACGTCGAGTTCGTCGAGACGCCCGGACCATGCGACGAACTTGTCGAATCCCGCCTGCGCGAACGCAAGCATGTGCCGGTATGCACTGCACCATCCCGGCTGCGGTACGGCCGCCGCTTCCACGTCGCGCAGACGACGGATATAAGCGTGCGACGCGGTGCGTGCCGTGCGATTCGTCAGTACGAAATAGCCGACGATCGGATGCAGCCAGAGCGACGTGAAACCCTTGCCGAACCAGCGGCAGCTCAGCGCGAGCAACGCCATGCCGACACGGCTCCCACGCTCGGGCAAGCGCCACCACGCGCGCGTGCGCGTCGTCGGCGATGCACCGCGCCGACCGACGAGCCGGCGCGTCAGCAGCATCGGCGCGCGCGCAAGCATCCCGGCGACGAGGCGCGTATGGCTCAGGCTGATCCGCACGTTGTCACGCCACACGTCGAAATGCGACACGCCGTCCGCAGGGTAGACGACGCGCGTCGGGATCGTCCTGAATGCAAGTCCGCGCCAGTGAAGGCGGACCAGAATTTCGCTGTCGAAAGCCATCCGTGCGGGCATCGATACGGTGTCGATCAACTCGCAAACGGCGTCGACCGGATAAAGACGAAACCCGCACATCGCATCGGGAATATCGAGCGACAGCGTTTCGATCCATACCCACGCGTGCGTGAGATAGCGGCCGTACAGGCGCGCCTTCGGCACACTATCGTCGAAGCGCGGCCGACCGAGAATCACGGCGTCCGGCTCGGCCTGCGCGGCCGCCACGAACTTCGGCACGTCGGCCGCGTCGTGCTGACCGTCCGCATCGATCTGGATCGCATGCCGATAACCGCGGGCGCGCGCCGCACGCAATCCTTCCATGACCGCCGCGCCCTTCCCGCCGTTGACGGGCAACCGCAGCAACGTCATCGAGCCTGCGTACTGCGCTGCCAGCGCGCTCAACGCCCGCTGCGTCGGCTCGTCGCTGCCGTCGTCGATCACCAGGATCGGCAGGCCATGCACGGCGAGCCGCGCCAACGTGCCGCCGATGGCGTCGCGATGGTTATAGATCGGAATGACGATGCAGGTTCCGTTCATCCGGCCGCCGCACCGTAGACCAGTACGCCGGACGTGCATTCGCGCCCGCCGCGGCGAAACGCGAAGCGCGCGCATCCGCGGACCGGATCGTGCGCGATGCGCAGCGCCAGCACCGCGCCGGGCGGCACCGGCGCCTTGAATTTCAGGTGTTCGATGCAACGGATTTCGCGCGCGGCCGGCATCTCGCGGCCGGCAAGGCGTGCGGCCCAGTCGATTTGCACGACACCGGGCAGGATCGGCAACCCCGGAAAATGTCCTTCGAAATGCACGAGCGTGGCCGGCACGCGCAGCTCGTAATGCAGCGCGTCGCCGCTGCGCCATGACGCGAGCAGTTCGAACCCTTCCGGTGCTGCCCTGAATGCGGCCGCCAGCGCGGCGGCCGGCAATTTGCCGCGCGCATCAAAGGGCATCGCGTGCAGGAATCGCCAGTAGCGTGGCAACGCCGCCGCGTCGAGGTAAGTCCCGAGCGCATGCCGCAGGGTCGTCGCGACGGCCACCCGTCCGTCGGCGACGAGCGCTTCGCGCCCCGCGGCGGTCAATACCACGACGGCGCCGACGTGCGCGCGTGTCGTGCCGTCGATCACCGCCGCCGCCGCCTGTTCGACGAATGCATGCGCGTGCAGACGCGCCTCGAGCTCGGGCAGCGACACGCGCTTGCCGTCGAGCTTGACGACGCGATCGCGCCGCCCTGCGAGCACGAAGCGGCCACGCGTGTCGAACCGTACGGTGTCGTCGGTGCGGTGCCAGCGATCGTGGCCGAGATGGGCGGAACGTACGGACAGTACGCCCTCGTCGTCGCACCGCACGTCGACACCGGTCAGCGGCTGCCATGCGTGCGACACGTCCTGGCGACGCCACGCGATGCCGCCCGTTTCGGTGCTGCCGAAGATCTCGAGCGGGGCCGCGCCGAACGCGTTCGAATACGCCGCTGCCGCATCGGCGGGCAACGGGCCGCCGGACGAGAAGAACGCGCACGGCGCGGGCGCCTGCATCGGAAAACCCGGCATCGCCGGCCAGCGCATCAGTTGCGACGGTGTCGAAACCACGGCACCGCCACCGTAGTCGGCCAGCCGCTGCCGCAGTTGCAGCGGCTCGAGCACCGATGCCCGGTCGAACGCACGCCCGGCCGCCAACGGCCACAGGATTCTGAAGAGCAGTCCGTAGATATGGTGGTGCGGTACGCTCGACAACGTCACCGCGGTACCGACGCAACGGCCCCATTCGCGCTGCAGCGTTCTCACTTCGGCATCGAACTGCGCGAGCGACTTTCGCACCGGCTTCGCGGTGCCGCTGCTACCGGACGTGAAAAGCGTCACCGACATGGCGGCATCGATCGGACGCGCGGGAATTGCAGAGGCGCCGTCCGTGTCGCGCGCGCACGCGGCCAACGCCGCGGCATCCAGCATCAGGTCGTACGCATGATCAAGATCAGAGAGATAGCCGGGCGCGTTGCTGGCTGGAATCACGACCTCCGCGTGCGCCGCCGCGATCGCGAAGAATGCGCACGCAAACTCGTACGGATCGTCCGTCCAGATAGCAACCCGTCGCGCGCCGCTTGCGACCACCACCCGCGCAATGGCATCGGCCCGGGCGCGCAGATCGCCCAGCGTCAGCACGCGAGCGCCGTCGCGACAGACCGCAACGCCGCTTTCGGCTTCGGCGCACAGGATCTCGTTCAGAGCGATCATGCGACACCGGTCCGTTTTCGCGCGGCGGCGATGAAGAGTCTGCGCCATACCCACTCGCCCGCGATCAGCGCGCCGATCAGCACGTATGCGATCAGCCCGTTGTACAGCGCCCACGACGCACTGGTCCAATACAGCGCCGTATAGACCGAAATACCGCCGTTGACGATGAAGAACGCGCACCATACCTGTGTGACGCGACGCGTGTACCGGACGATTTCCACGGTCGGTTCGGGATATGTCAGGCGTGCGAATTTTTCGATCATGGTCGGCCCGCGCCACAGCGTCGCGCCGAACGCGACCAGCAAGCCTGCACTGACACATGCTGGATAGAGATGAAGAAGCCGCTCGCTGTCGGTCACGGCGATCGCGATCGATAGCGCGGTCAATGCACCGGCCACGCACCAGTCGAGCATCGCGAGCCGTTTGAGCGCGTGCGCCAGCGTGCCCTTGCCGATCGTGCGCTGCAACCACAGCAGCGCCACCAGCAGGCAACCGACGTAACGCGGCGACATGCTTTGCCACGCAAACAGGATGACGAACGGATAAGCCACGACCAGCGCAGCCCTTGCCGCGACACGTGCCCAAGGCGGCAAGGCCGTACCGCTCGTCGTCCGCATGCCCGTCACTGCCATCGTCAAGCGCGCGCGAGCAATGCGTGAACGGCGGCAATCACGTCACCGACCGTACGCACGGACTTGAACTCTTCGGGCTTGATACGCTTGCCGGTCATTTCCTGAAGCTTGATGGCGAGATCGACCGCGTCGATGCTGTCCAGGTCGAGCTCTTCGAACAGGTGGGTCTCGGGCGTCACCTGCTCCGGTTCGATGGCGAAATTCTCGTGAAAAATGGCGCGGATGCGCTCCAGGATTTCTGCGTCGGTCACGCTTGGTTCCCCTTTTCCAGCACGGCTTCGTGCGGTGCCTGATGAGACTGCTGATCGGCAATGAAGGCCGCCAGCGTATTGATCGATCGAAAATGCGCCTTCGTACGCTCGTCGTTGGCGGCGATGGTCAGTTGAAACTTCTTGCGCAGCATGATGCCGACTTCGAGCGCATCGACGGAATCCAGACCGATTCCATCAGTCGAGAACAACGGCGCATCGTCGTCGATATCGTCGACCGTCATGTCGCTGAGATCGAGCATCTCGATCAGCAGCTGCTTAATTTGCAGTTTTAAAGTATCCATGCTGAAACAGGCTTTGGGTAATATGCACTTCCACCTCGCGGGCAATGCTCCGAGCTGCAATCGATTGTGATGCAGCGCGCGATGCCAGCCGGTTCAGGTCGAGCGGCTCCAGTACGTCGATACGCATGCGAAAGGCGCGACCTGGCACGTGATACCAGCGTATGGCCTTGGTAAATACCGGTGGGTCGCAATCGATCAACACCGGCTGGATCCGGCTGCCGGACTGCAGCGCCATATGCGCGAAGCCGCGCGAGAACGCATGCAGACGATTGCCGCCCGGGCTGCGCGTCCCTTCCGGGAAGATGATCATCGTGTACCCGGCCGCGAGTTGCCGCGCGCCCGCTTCGACGAGATTGACGGCATCTGCATTGCTCACGTACTCGGCTGCACGGACGATGCCCCAGAAACACGGATTGCCCCAGTGGCCGCGCTTGACGACGCAGCAGGCCTTCGGCGTCAGCGACAGGAGTACCATGACGTCGAGCCACGTCGGGTGGTTGGCGACAACGATTGCGGGGCCGACCTCGGCAAGTCGCTCGGCGCCGCTCACCTCGAGCGTCATCACGCCGACGCGCTGCAGTAACGCAACCAACGCGCGGAAGAAATGGTGAATGACGAGAGTCACGCCACGCTGGCGCGAGCGCCGATGCGGCCACAGTCCGCCCGCGACGATGAGCAGTAACGAAAACAGCGCTCCGCACAACGCGAAAAACGCGAGACTCGCACCGGTTGCGAACAAACGCCACCCGTAGTCAAGCCGCGCGATCATGCCAGATCCATTGCCACGACGCGTGTTGACCCGACCACGATGCCGGCGAGCGCGTCGCCAGGCAACGCAGCACCGCTGCGCTTTGCGTACCGGCCGCATCGTCTGAACCGTGGAAGCCACCCGCGCGGCCTGTCGTCATTTCGCAGGTCAGATAGCCGGCCGGTTCATCCGCGCCGAGCAGAATGGCGAGCCCGACACTGTCCGGATCGTCGCCAACATCGCCGTACACCGAATCGGCCGGCTCGTGCGCATAGACCAGCAACACCGGCGAGGCCGGCGACGTTTCGTATTGGGAAAAAGCTTCGAGCAGCGCGTAACCGAGGGTTTCATGTCCGGCAGCGATCGCCGTCGCCGCCGACCGGTCGTGACGGGCGATTCCGAATATGCCCGTTACGGCATTGAGAACCGAGAGACTGAAGGCCGTTGGCGAGACGGGTTCCGCAGCCGCGATGTCGGCGAGAATGCCGGTGGTTCGCGCCAGTTCCCCGTGACGCGATGCGAATACCATGCGCACCGGAAGTTTCGATCCGGCGCAGTCGTAGGCGGCTTGAAGCGCGAGACGCGACAGTCGGCTCAAGCGGCGTCGCACCATCGGATCGAGGGCTTCGACGCCCGGTACCCCCGCGGTCGAAATCGACGTCCATCTGGCGATTGGCATGGTCCAATGCAAATCGGCCATTGTTGTTCTCGTTGGAATTGTTACTCTTCAGTGTTTTTATATAGCGCCGTCCCATATTGGGGTGGTTGCGCTCCGCTTTCGCTCAAATCCGCCCATCGCGCGCATTGAATACCGGACTCGCGCCATCGATCTCCTTTGTCGCAATGCCAGGAAAAGACTGGAAATCATCATGTTGCGATGCCGGCACCCGGATTTTCAATCGCCGCGACTGAGTAGGCGGTATCTCGGTGCGGCGGAACTGTAACAGGGCTGTTACAAAAGATCAACGCCGCCGTGCAATGCGCGCTGGACATTTGACCATTTATCAATTTCTCGAAAGGCCGATGGATGGCCGTTTATCGCCGCGCCCGCCGCCCGGCACACGTTGCGCCGATCCGGCGCAGGAATGGCTCATAATGCGCTCGATGCCGAATCACCCATTTTCCGCTCGATGAGTTACTCGCTCGCCACCCCGTACACCCGGGAACTCGAAATCCGCAAGAGCCGCTTCATCGCATTCGCGATCCCCGTCGAAGACCGCGACGCCGCGATGCAGGCGTTGCAGCGCCTGCGCGACGAGCATCCGACGGCCACCCATGTCTGCTGGGCGCTGCTCGCGGGCGGGCAGTCGGGCATGTCGGACGACGGCGAACCGTCGGGCACGGCCGGCCGGCCAATTCTGGAAGTGCTGCGCCATCACGATCTCGACGGCGTGCTCGGCGCGGTCGTCCGCTACTACGGCGGCGTGAAACTCGGCGCGGGCGGCCTGGTACGTGCGTATACGGACGCGATCGCGTCGGCGCTGCTCGATGCCGAGCGCGTCGAGCGCATTCGCCACACGCGGTTCGCGATCGAGATCGGTTATCCCGACGAGGCGCGCGTGCGCCGCTGGATCGAGCAGTCGGGTTACGAACTGGCGGACAGCGCGTACGGGATGACGGTGAAGCTCGTCGTGAAGCTTCCCGAAACCGCCGAAGCGGCGGCAAAAGCCGAACTGTTCGACCTGACGCAAGGACGCTCCGGCTTCCCGGACCTGTAGCGAGCGGGCGGCGTCCGTCCATCGCGATCACGGCTGCCTGCCGATTGCCGATTCCCACGAAAATTCAGATGCGTCCGATAGAAAAAACGCGCGGCGGTATTTAATCTCCGAACATTACCCGCGCCACATTTCGCACCTGCGCGGCCGGGAGGCACCGCCACAGCCAGCATGCCGCGGCCGCGCACGTCGCACGCATCCCATCGCGCGCCGTCAAAAATCAGAATTCAGCTACGGGGATATCGGACGCATGCAACTGCAGAAACTGCAAGCCCAGCTCGCGGAACTCGATCAACGCATCCGCGCGGCGCGCCGCCGCGAACGCAACGCGGCACTGACGCAGGTGCGCCAGATCGTGACGAACTATGCGCTGACCGCGCGGGAAATCTTCGGGCAGGGTTACAGCGATCGCGCGAAGCTGTTCACGACCGGTGCGAAATACCGCGACCCGGCGACGGGCGCCACCTGGAGCGGGCGCGGCCGCGCACCCGCATGGATCGCCGGGCGCGACCGCACCGCATTCCTGATCCGGGATTGACGCGCGCCGCGTTGCACGGCGCGCCGGTCCGATCGCACGCGCGGGCGGAACCCGGCTCTGAACCGAAACGCGAACGGCTCAGTAGACTTCCGGCACGATCATCGTATCCGGCACCGGCCGCCGAATGTAGTCCTCGTGATGCTCGCGCTGCGGCAGGTCGATCGTCGGGCGCGGCACCTCGTGATACGGCACCTGGGTCAGCAGATGGTGGATGCAGTTCAGCCGCGCGCGCTTCTTGTCGACCGCCTGCACGACCCACCACGGCGCCTCGGGGATATGCGTGCGCTGCAGCATCTCTTCCTTCGCGGCCGTATAGGCCTCCCAGCGGCGGCGGCTTTCGAGATCCATCGGGCTCAGCTTCCACTGCTTCAGCGGATCCTCGATCCGGCTCTGGAAGCGCCGTTCCTGCTCATGATCGGTGATCGAGAACCAGTACTTGACGATCTGGATCCCGCTGCGCGCGAGCATCTTCTCGAACTCGGGCACCGAGCGGAAAAACTCCTCGTATTCGTCGTCGGTGCAGAAATTCATCACGCGCTCGACGCCCGCGCGGTTGTACCAGCTGCGGTCGAACAGCACGATCTCGCCGCCGGCCGGCAGGTGCGCGACGTAGCGCTGGAAATACCACTGCGTGCGCTCGCGGTTGTTCGGCGCCGGCAGTGCCGCCACGCGGCACACGCGCGGATTCAGCCGTTGCGTGATGCGCTTGATCGCGCCGCCCTTGCCTGCCGCGTCGCGCCCTTCGAAAATCACGACGAGCCTGTGCCCCGTGGTCACGACCCAGTCCTGCAGCTTCACGAGCTCGCCCTGCAGCCGGAACAGCTCGCGAAAGTACTGCTTGCGCGCTTCGCGGCGCTCCTGCGAAAACAGCAGATCGTCGCCGTCGTCGAAGCGGCGGTCGTCGAGCTCCATTTCGAGTTCTTCGTCGTACGCGTCGACGAGGTCTTCCTCGAAGCGGCGCTGGCGCGCCTCGCGCGATGCCGTATCGGTCAGGTTGTCGGTCTCGGTGCGGGTTTCGTTGTCGCCCATGGGGCCTCCTTCCTTCAATTGACGCAGGCAAACGCCACCATTATCCCAGCGTCGCGCGTCAAATTCATGAAAAAGGGGCTGACCGGGTCGTCCGAGGCGGAATTCGGGCGGCACGCTGGCCCGTACTGGATTCTCGCAAATATCGAACGCATCGGACGCCTGCGTACGGTCCGGCCGAGCCGATCATGCACGCGCCCGCGCTGCCGAAACGGCGCCGCAAGCGCGCGACGCCGCCGCACCATGAAAAATGCCGGGCAAGCGCCCGGCATCGACCGCGCTCAGCACGACCGCCGCGGCGGTCGTGCATCGTGGCTGCGGCGTTACCGAATGATGCGCGTCACCCCGCGCCCGCGCGGATCGGCCATTGCCTCCGGCGTCCTGCCATCGATCTTGATCACCTGGATGTCGCCGCTGAAGTCCTGCCCCTTCAGCGTATAGCCGCGCGCCTCGAGCTGTTTCGCCAGTTCGCCCTCGATCGGATGGTACGGCTCCCAGAAGATCGTGTTCGGCGGCAGCAGCTGATGGTGGAACCGCATCGCGCCGACGGCCTCCTTCAACGGCATCTTGAAGTCGTAGATGTTGTTGATCACCTGGAAGATCGACGTGAAGATCCGCGAGCCGCCCGGCGTGCCGATCACGAGCGACACCTTGCCGTCCTTCGTCATGATCGTCGGCGACATCGACGACAGCGGGCGCTTCTTCGGCTCGATCGCGTTCGCGTCGCTGCCGACCACGCCGAACATGTTCGCGACGCCCGGCTTCGCGGAAAAGTCGTCCATCTCGTCGTTCAGCACGATGCCGGTGCCGTCGGCGATCACGCCCGAACCGAAATAGCCATTGATCGTGTACGTGTTCGACACCGCGTTGCCCCACTTGTCGACGACCGAGAAGTGCGTCGTCTCCGCCTTCTCTGGCATCGACGTGCCGAGGCCGGGCTGCACGCTCTTCGTGTCGGCGATCTGCGTCGGACTCACTTCGGCCGCCCGCTTCGCGATATACGCGTCGTCGGTCAGCTGCGCGACCGGCACCTTGTAGAAGTCGGGGTCGCCGAGGTATTGCGCACGATCGGCGAACACGCGCTTCTCGATCTCCGCGACCAGATGGATGTACTGCGGCGAGTTGAGCGGCACACCGTCGAAGTCCTTCTTCAGGTCGGCCTTCATCTTCAGCAGCTGCACGAGGCCGATGCCGCCCGAGCTCGGCGGCGGTGCGGTGATCACGTCATAACCGTTCCACTTCGCCTGCACTGGCTGGCGCCATACCGCGCGATACTGCGCGAGATCCTCGGTCGTGATCAGCCCGTTCCCGTCGCCGGTCTTCATCGACGCGGCGATCAGTTCGGCCGTCTTGCCCTTGTAGAACCCTTCCGCGCCGTTGTTCGCGATGCGCGTCAACACGTCGGCAAGATCGGGCTGCTTGAAGTTCGCGCCGGCCTTCAACCCGGAGAAGTATTTGTCGAAGTTGGTCTTGCCGCCGAATTCCTTCGACGCGTCGACACCGCGCTGCGCCAGTTGCTCGTCGACGACGAAGCCGTCGCGCGCATAGTGGATCGCCGGTGCGAGCACCTGCTTCCACTTGAGCTTGCCGAAACGTTTCTGCGCTTCCCACATGCCCGCGACCGTGCCGGGCACACCGGCAGCACGCGGCCCGTACAGGCTCATGCCCTTGACGACGTTGCCGTCCTTGTCGAGGTACATGTCCTTCGTCGCGGCGAGCGGCGCGCGCTCGCGGTAGTCGATGAAGTACGGCTTGCCGTCCTTGTAGATCGTCATGAAACCGCCGCCGCCGATGTTGCCGGCCTCCGGGTACGTGACGGCGAGCGTGAACGCGATCGCGACGGCCGCGTCGATCGCGTTGCCGCCTTCCTTGAAGATCCGCTCCGCGGCGTCCGCGCTGTATTTGTCGGCGACCGCGACGGCCGAACTCGTCAGGACGGCCGGCTGCGGTCCCTTCGCGTAAGCGGGCGCGTTCGGCAGGAAGCCGAGGCTGGCCGCCGTTGCAAGCACGGCAGCGGATGTTTTGAAGCGATTCAGCGTAGTCATTGCATGTCTCCCATATGGATCTCCTTCAGGCAGGCAAGGCACCCGATCCGCTGATGGCCGCTGGCGCGCAGACGGCCACGTGCGGTCTCGTAGTATAGGAGGACAAAAGGGGTCGAACACGCTGCATGCGACGAAACGCTTCAAATTGTGGGCACACGGCCCCCGCAGCCGGCGGTAGCGAGGCCCGCGTATCGGTCGAAATTGCATGCATCGCTGCGCGAGCCGGCCGCAAAAAGAACCGAAAGTTGCGAATCACGCCGGCTGTCCCGCCGCACATGCAAAAAAGTGTGATCGGCGCGGGCGCTGTGCCGGCCGATCTGCGAAGATAGCGCCCCGCTTTCGCGCCGCCTGATCCATTTTCGCTCACGCCGCATTCACGTTTCTTCGTCTCGCTCCCTATGGCATCACACAATGCGCATCACGCGTCCGGCTTCGCGGCCGGCGTCGCCGCCGCCGTCCTCGTCGCGCAAACCGGCGCAACCGGCCCGTGGCACGCGGGCCTGCTCGCCGCGTTCGCGGCCGGCGTCGCGGGCGGCACCGCGCCCGACTGGCTCGAAGTCGCGTGGTGGACGCGCAAGCGCCGCTTGTGGATCACGCACCGCACCGTCACGCACTGGGGCATCGGCTGGATCGCGCTGCTCGCGCTCGGATGGCACGGGCTCACGCATCATCCGCATCCGCTGTGGGCCGCGCCGCTGTTCGGCTTCGCGTGCGGCGGCGTGATGCATCTGCTTGCCGACTGGCCGAATCCGCTCGGTGTGCCGTGGATCTGGCGGCGCCACTCGCTGAACCTGTGGAACAGCGGGCATTGCGACCTGATCGTCGTGGCTGCCGCCTGGGGCGGCACGCTGTGGCTCGCACAATCGCTGTGGACGCGCGCGCCGTTCCTCGAACACTGGCTCGGCTGGCTGCACCGCGTGTAGTCGCGCATCGGGCCGCGCGTCGCCGAGCTACGTCCGACGCGCGTGCCCGATCTTTCCGATCGGCACCGCGAGCGCGCCTGTGGCGTCCGCACGCACGCCTGTTGAAACGGCGGCACCGCACCTCATCTGATTCCCGAACGCGCACGCCCGGCGCGCGTGCCCGGCACGCCCCCGCGACGTCTGGCACACTGACGATTCGCGCGATCGCGCGCACGCTCGCACCCCATTTCAACGCTCCGATGGACGTCACCGCCACCCGCCCCGCCCATGCGCTCGACGTGTTCCACCCGGCCGTCGCCGCGTGGTTCCGCCGCACGTTCGCCGCGCCGACCGGCGCGCAGGCGCTTGCGTGGCCGCACATCAAGGCCGGCCGGTCGACGCTCGTCGCCGCGCCGACCGGCTCGGGCAAGACGCTCACGGCGTTTCTGTGCGCGCTCGACGATCTGGTGCGCGACGCGCTCGCGCACGACGGCGCGCTGCCCGACGCGACGCTCGTCGTCTACGTGTCGCCGCTGAAGGCGTTGTCGAACGACATTCACGTGAACCTCGACGCGCCGCTCGCCGGCATCGCCGCATCGCTCGCGCAGCTCGGCCTGCCGGTGCCCGCGATCCGCACCGCCGTGCGCACCGGCGACACGACGCAGGCCGAACGCGCGGCG
This sequence comes from Burkholderia sp. SR8, assembly GCF_052851275.1. NCBI lineage: Bacteria > Pseudomonadati > Pseudomonadota > Betaproteobacteria > Burkholderiales > Burkholderiaceae > Burkholderia > Burkholderia sp. SR8. The sequence goes on along the minus strand of NZ_JAULUC010000006.1, from coordinate 72,937 downwards.
CTGCGCAAGCGCGCGCCGCACATCCTCGTGACGACGCCGGAATCGCTGTACGTGCTGCTGTCGTCGACGTCGGGACGACAGATGCTGTCGAGCGTGCGGTCGGTGATCGTCGACGAAATCCATGCGCTCGCGTCGTCCAAGCGCGGCAGCCATCTCGCGCTGTCGCTCGAACGCCTCGACGCGCTGACGGACCGCGCGTTGCCGCGCATCGGGTTGTCGGCCACGCAGAAGCCGATCGACGCGGTCGCGCGCTTCCTGGTCGGTGGCCCGGCCGATGCGCCGCGCGACTGCACGATCGTCGATACCGGTCACACGCGCGAACGCGATCTCGCGCTCGAACTGCCGAACGTGCCGCTCGAACCGGTGATGGCGACCGACGTGTGGGAACAGGTGTACGACCGGATCGCCGCGCTCGCCGCCGCACATCGCACGACGCTCGTGTTCGTGAACACGCGCCGCACCGCCGAGCGCATGGCGCGCCACCTGGCCGACCGTCTCGGCAAGGACGCGATCGCCGCGCACCACGGCAGCCTCGCGAAGGAGCATCGCTTCGAAGCGGAACAGCGACTCAAGCGCGGCGAGCTGAAGCTGCTCGTCGCGACCGCGTCGCTCGAACTCGGCATCGACATCGGCGACGTCGATCTGGTGTGCCAGGTCGGTTCGCCGCGGGGGATCGCGCCGTTCCTGCAGCGCGTCGGCCGCTCGGGACACCATGTCGGCGGCGTGCCGAAGGGCCGCCTGTTCCCGCTGTCGCGCGACGAACTGGTCGAATGCGCGGCGTTGCTCGACTGCGTGCAGCGCGGCGAGCTCGACGCACTGCGGATTCCGGAGGCGCCGCTCGACGTGCTCGCGCAGCAGATCGTCGCGGAAGTCGCGTGCGCGGAATGGCAGGAGGACGCACTGTACGCAAGCTTCACGCGCGCGGCGCCGTACGCGCGCCTGCCGCGCGAACGCTTCGACGACGTGATGAAGATGCTCGCGGAGGGCTTCACGAGCCGCCGCGGCGTGCGCGGCGCGTACCTGCATCGCGACGTGGTCGGCGGCACGGTGCGCGGGCGCCGCAACGCGATGATGACCGCGACGACGTCGGGCGGCACGATCCCCGACATGGCCGACTACGCGGTGCTGCTCGAACCGCAGGGCATCCAGGTCGGCACCGTCAACGAGGATTTCGCGGTCGAGAGCCTGGCCGGCGACGTGTTCCAGCTCGGCAACCAGTCGTACCGGATCATCCGCGTGGAAACGGGCCGCGTGCGGGTCGAGGATGCGCAGGGCCAGTCGCCGGGCATTCCGTTCTGGCTCGGCGAGGGGCTCGGGCGCAGCGACGAGCTGTCGGCGGCGGTCGGCCGGCTGCGCGCGCGGCTCGACGCGCTGTTTGCCGAGGGCGACCGCCATGCCGCAGCGAGCGGCACCACGCGCAAAAGCGGCGACGCTGCCGGCAAGACGGCCACGCGCGACAAAGCGCAGAAGACGGCCGCCGCCGCCGCGTCGACGGACTCGCGCAACGACACCGGCGGCACCGTCGACACCGCCGGCGCCGCGCTCGGCACCGCCGAAAGCCGTCTCGCGCCGGCGCTGCGCTGGCTCGTCGACGATCTCGACCTGTCGCCGGACGCGGCCCGCCAGATCGCCGAATATCTGGCACGCACGCGCGCCGCGCTCGGCGCGTTGCCGACGCAGGACACGCTCGTGATGGAGCGCTTCTTCGACGAATCGGGCGGCACGCAGCTCGTGATCCATTCGCCGTTCGGCAGCCGCATCAACCGCGCGTGGGGACTCGCGCTGCGCAAACGCTTCTGCCGCACCTTCAACTTCGAGCTGCAGGCCGCCGCGACCGACGACGCGATCATCCTGTCGCTGTCGCTCGCGCACAGCTTCGCGCTCGACGAAGTGTGGCGCTACCTGCGCGCCGCGACCGCCGAGCACGTGCTCGTTCAGGCGCTGCTCGACGCACCGATGTTCGGCGTGCGCTGGCGCTGGAACGCGACGACGGCGCTGGCGCTGCCGCGCTTCACCGGCGGCCGGCGCACCGCGCCGCAACTGCAGCGGATGAAGAGCGACGACCTGCTCGCGACCGTGTTTCCCGATCAGGTCGCGTGCCTGGAAAACGTCGTCGGCGAGCGCGAGATCCCGCACCACCCGCTCGTCGAGCAGACGCTCGACGATTGCCTGCACGACGCGATGGACACCGATGGCTGGCTCGCGCTGCTGCGCCGGATCGAAAGCGGCGCGATCGAACTGGTCGCGCGCGACCTGCCCGCGCCGTCGCCGCTCGCGGCCGAGATCCTGAACGCGAAACCGTATGCATACCTCGACGACGCACCGCTCGAGGAGCGCCGCACGCAGGCCGTGCAGTCGCGTCGCTGGAGCGATCCCGAATCGGCCGACGATCTCGGTGCGCTCGACGCCGACGCCATCGACGCGGTGCGCGACGAAGCATGGCCGCTGGTGCGCGATGCCGACGAAATGCACGACGCGCTGCTCACGCTCGCGTGCGTCGCCGACAGCGAAGCGCATGCGCACGAAGGCTGGCGCGAATGGCTCGCGCAACTGGCGGAACGCCGCCGTGCGACGCGACTCGTCACGCCGGACGGAGCCGCGCTGTGGGTGCCGGTCGAACGGCTGGTCTGCCTGCGCACGCTGCATCCCGACGCACGGGTCGCGCCCGCGCTGAAGGTGCCGGCAGCATGCGCGCAGCCGTGGGAACCGGACGCCGCGCTGGTCGACGTGATCCGCGCAAGGCTCACCGGCTTCGGGCCGCTGACGGTCGACGCCATCGCGCAGCCGCTCGGCCTTCCGGTCGCAGCGATCGCGACGGCACTCGCGACGCTGGAGCGCGAAGGCTACGTGATGCGCGGGCGCTTCACGCCGGGCGCGACGGTCGACGAGTGGTGCGAGCGCCACCTGCTCGCGCGCATTCATCGCTATACGGTCAAGCGGCTGCGCCGCGAGATCGAACCGGTCGAGCGCGCCGATTTCATGCGCTTCCTGTTCCACTGGCAGCACCTGACACCCGACTCGCGCGGCACCGGCCGCGACGCGCTCGCGGCCGTGGTCGAACAGCTCGAAGGCTACGAAGCCGCGGCTAGCGCATGGGAAGACGCGCTGTTGCCCGCGCGGCTGACCGATTACACGGCCGGCGGCCTCGACGACCTGTGCCGCTCGGGCAAGCTCGTGTGGACCCGGATCGGCGCACCCGCGCGTGCGGCCGGCACGCCGGTGAAGACGACGCCGATCGTGCTGCTGCCGCGTCGCCACCTCGGCGCGTGGCAGGCGCTGCGCGATCCCGACGCGCAACCGGCGCTGTCGGCGCGCGCGACGCAGGTGCGCGATGCACTCGCCGCGCACGGCGCGATGTTCTTCGATGCGCTCGTCGACGAGTTGCACATGCTGCCCGTCGAACTCGAACAGGCGCTCGGCGAACTCGTGTCGGCCGGCCTCGTCAATGCGGACAGCTTCGCCGGACTGCGCGCGCTGCTGAAGCCGGCGGTCAAGCGCAGCGCGACGTACGCGCCGCGCACGCGGCGCGGCGGCGCACTGATCGGCGGGATGGACGACGCAGGCCGCTGGGCGCTCGTGCAACGCGTGTCGGCACCGAACGACGCGCCGACGCAGACCGGGACGCCGGCGCCGGTACCGAAGCGCGCCGCGCCTGCGACCGATCCGGACGCGCTCGAACACATCGCGTGGACACTGCTGCGCCGCTACGGCGTCGTGTTCTGGCGGCTGCTCGAACGCGAAGCCGACTGGCTGCCGAGCTGGCGCGAACTCGTGCGCGTGCTGCAGCGCCTCGAGGCCCGCGGCGAGATTCGCGGCGGGCGCTTCGTCGCGGGCCTCGCGGGCGAGCAGTTCGCGCTGCCGGAGGCGATCCCGATCCTGCGCGAGCTGCGTCGCCAACCCGGCGACGGCCAGTACGTGTGCGTGACGGGCGCCGATCCGCTGAACCTCGCCGGCACGCTGCTGCCCGGCGACAAGGTGCCCGCGCTGGCCGGCAACCGCGTGCTGTTCCGCGATGGCGTGCCGGTCGCATCGCTCGTGGCGGGCACGTTCCACTACACGCCCGACCTGCCGCCCGCCGCACGCGAGGATGCGCGCCTGCGGCTCGCCCGCCGCTACTGAAATCGCCGACCTTCCTGACACAGGCTGACACGCAGCACGTCGCGGACTACTGAACGCCGCGCGGCATCGCCGCGCGCGTTCGGGTAGCATCGAACGATTCACCGCGCGCACGAGCGCGCCCAGAACAAGCCTTCCGGAGACTGTCCTTCATGCCCTCGCATGCCGATTCGCCCGCGGTTCATCACGCGGGCTCGCTGACGATTTTCCAGGGCGCCGCGCTGTATATCGGCGCGGTGCTCGGCACCGGTGTCATTGCGTTGCCGGCGCTCGCGGCCGAGGTCGCGGGGCCCGCGTCGCTGTTCGCGTGGGCCGCGCTCGTCGTGCTGTCGGGGCCGCTTGCGGCGACCTTCGCCGCGCTCGGCGCGCGCTATCCGGACGCAGGCGGCGTATCGACCTATGCGCGGCGCGCATTCGGACCGAAGGCGGCGGCCATCGTCGGCTGGTGCTTCTATTTCGCGGTGCCGGCCGGCGCGCCGGCGGCCGCGATGTTCGGCGGCGCGTACGTCGCCGCCGTCACCGGCGGCGGCCATGTCACGGTGATCGTCACGGCCGCCGCGCTGATCGCCACGGTATCGGCTGCGAATGCGTTCGGCGTCACGGTGTCGGGCCGCATGCAGCTCGTGTTGTCGGCGCTGCTCGTCACGCTGCTGCTGGCCGCCGTGTTCGCGTCCGCGCCGCATGCGCGCACCGCGAACCTGCATCCGTTCGCGCCGCACGGCTGGCTCGCGGTCGGCCAGGCCGCCGCGTTGCTCGTGTGGAGCTTCGCGGGCTGGGAAGCGATCACGCACCTCGCCGCCGAATTCCGCCGGCCGGCACACGATATGCCGCGCTCGGCCGGCATCGCGGTCGTGGTCGTCGGGTTTCTGTATCTGTCGGTGGCGGCCGCGAGCGTGACCGTCCTGGGGCCATCGGCCGGCGCGTCGGGAGCACCGCTCGCGGAGCTGATCGCCGGCGGCATCGGCGGCCACGCGCAGGTGCTGGCGGCCGCGGCCGCGCTGCTCCTGACGCTCGGCACGATGAACGCGTATTTCGCCGGAGCGGCCAAGCTCGGCGCGGCGCTCGGTCGCGACGGCGCGCTGCCCGCGTGGCTGGCACAAGGCAGCCAGGTCGGCGGCGTGCCGCGTCGCAGCCTCGGCGTGATCGCGGTGCTGGCGGCCGTCGCGCTCGCCGCGACGACGTTGTCCGACGTCGGGCCGAAACCGCTCGTGCTCGTGACTTCCGGATGCTTCGTGATGGTGTACGGGCTCGGCGCGGCCGCTGCGCTGAAGCTGTTGCCGCGCGGCAGCATCGCGTATCGCTGCGCGTGGGTTTCGCTGGTCGCCGTCGCGGGGCTGTTCCTGACGACGGGGTGGTATATCTTGTGCCCGCTGCTGCTCGCGGGCGGTGCGCTGGTTTATCTGCGGATGGCCGGACCGCGCACGTAATCGTGTGGCTGTGCGCGGGCCAGCCGGGAACCGGCCATGTGCACCGCTTCGCCGAACGCGTCAGGCCGGCACCAGCTCGAAACTGAGCCGCTTGCCGAGCGCGGTGGCCGCGCTTGCGAGCGTCGCGAGCGTGAGGCTCGTATCGGTTTCATCGAGCAGCCGGTTGAGCGCGGCGCGGCTGGTCTTCATTCGTGCGGCCATCGCGGTTTTCGTGATGTGCTGGGCCTTCATTTCCTGGCCGATCTGCCACGCGATCACGCGCTTGATCGCGGTGGCGGTGGCCGCCTCGAGATGGCCGTCGTCGTCGAGGAAGGTGTCGAAGTCGCTGCCGATATGCGGGTTGTTCGTGGTCGTCATGGGTACTCCAATTCAGGGTGTGGCCGGCGGGCCATCGGCGATGACCTGTGCCGGCTCAACCGGGAAATTCAGATGGCGCGAGCGAGCGCTTTCAGCCGCGCGACGCTGACGTCGAGCTCGTCGGACGGCGTGGCCTGCGATTGCTTGAAGAACGCGTGCAACAGCACCATCGTGTTGCCGACCACGGTGAACAGCACGCGCGCATTGCGCGTCGGCAACGTCACGCGGATCTCCCACAGATCCTTCGACATCTTCCGGACCACCGGCATGCCGAGCGGCCAGCCCAGCTGAACGGTCTTGATTTCTTCGCCGATCGTCCTGCGCTCAACCTGCCCGAGCGCGCCAAGCCATTCGCGCACCGGCTCGTTGCCGCGCGCCGTGCGGAAGAACCGCACGCCGAGCGTGATCTGAATCTGCTGTCTCGCCATCGTCGTGTCATGGATCGTACCAAAAACGATACGATATGCCAAGCACGACGATGCTCGCTACTGACCGTACGACTAACGTGATGTGGCGAACGGAACGCCGCTGCGCTGGCCGTCCGCCCGGCCCCTTCACGACGGCTCAACGTTCGCGGCGAGCCGGCTTGCGCGCGCGGCGCGGCGCCCGCGTCGAGCGCACGTCGCCGAACCGCGCCTGTGCGATCTCGCGCACGGCGTCGATCAGCGTGCGCGCGACGGGCGACGGCTGCGCATCGGTGCGCAGCACGAGCCCGACCGGCTCGTCGGTGCCCGCCGACGGCAACGGCAGGCGCGCGAGCGCGCCGGCCGACAGGTCGTATTCGGCCGCATAGAGCGGCACGAACCACACCGCGTCGTTTTCGAGCGCGAGCGCGCGCGCGACCGACACCGACAGCACCTCGATGAACGAATCCAGCGGCGGCGCACCGCACGCGCCGAGCAGTTGCTCGGCCGACTGGCGGATCAGCGTGCCGAACGGCGGCAGCACGACCGGATAGCGCGCGAGCTCGGCGGCCGGCGCGGCGCTCGCCAGCAGCGGGTGCCCGGCCCGCACGACCGCGACGAGCGGCTCGTTGTACAACTGCTCGAATGCGAGCCCGATCATGCGCTCCGGCTCCGACAGACGCCCGATCGCGCATTCGATCGCGCCCGCCTTCAGGCGCTCCAGCAGTTCGGTATTCGCGGCCGTCGCGATCCGCACGACGACGCGCGGCCAGCGCGCGGCCAGTGCCTTCATCAGCGCGGGGGCGAGCGATGCGGCAACCGTCGGCAGCATGCCGATTTCGAGCGTCGCCGCGGCCGCGCCGCCCTCGCGCGCGAGCAGCCCGACGCCCTGCCGCAGCGCGAGCACGCACGCGTTCGCATGAGGGATGAACAGCTGCGCTTCGCCGGTCGGCTGTGCGCCATGCCGTCCGCGCTCGAACAGCTTCACGCCGAGGATCGACTCCAGCTCGGCGATCGTCTTCGACACCGCCGGCTGCGTGATCGACAGGCTTTCGGCCGCCTTCTGCACGCCGCCCAACTGCGCGACCGCGAGAAAACACTGCAGGTGCCGGAATTTGACGCGGCCGTCGGCGATGCGATTATTCATAACAGGCGGTTATACGAAAGGTGGTATCACGCCATTTTGCATAACTTTCCGGAAAGCCCCAAGCGATCCGTCGACGCCGCGACCGGTTCGCTGGCGGCCGGGCGCGGGGCCGGCATCGACGATGCGAAACCCGACGCTTTTCCCGCCGCAAATACGGCCGGCACGGCCGATTTTCATCGGCCCGGGTGAACATAACGAACGGTTATGCGATTCGCGAAAAAAGGTCATTTTGCATAACTTTCCGGAACAGCTAAAGTCCTGCCATCCACTTCGCGAAATACCTATCAGGAGACGCCCGATGGATTCCCCCACGATCCTCACACCGCGCGACTGGCCGTCGCATCCCGCGTATGTCCACCCCGAGTACCGTTCGTCGGTCAAGCGCGGCCCAACCCGCCCGATGATCCCGCTGAAGGAGAAGCTGCGTGACCAGTACGCGCCCGTCTACGGCGCCGAAGATCTCGGTGCGCTCGATCACGACCTGACGAAGAACGCCGTGAAGAACGGCGAGCCGCTCGGCGAGCGCATCGTCGTCACCGGTCGCGTGCTCGACGAAGGCGGCAAGCCGGTGCGCAACACGCTCGTCGAGGTGTGGCAGGCGAACGCGGCCGGCCGCTACGTGCACAAGGTCGACCAGCACGACGCACCGCTCGACCCGAACTTCCTCGGCGCGGGCCGCTGCCTGACCGACAACGAAGGCCGCTACCGCTTCCTGACGATCAAGCCCGGCGCGTATCCGTGGGGCAACCATCCGAACGCGTGGCGCCCGAATCACATCCACTTCTCGCTGTTCGGCGATTACTTCGGCTCGCGCCTCGTCACGCAGATGTACTTCCCCGGCGATCCGCTGCTCGCGTACGACCCGATCTTCCAGGGCACGCCGGAAGAAGCGCGCGAGCGCCTGATCTCGCGCTTCTCGATGGACATCACCGAAGAAGGCTATGCGCTCGGCTACGAATTCGACATCGTGCTGCGCGGCCGCGACGCCACCCCGATGGAGCGCTGAACCATGACGACGCTGAAGCAAACCCCTTCGCAGACGGTCGGCCCGTACTTCGCGTACGGCCTGTGCCCGCAGCAGTACGACTACGACCTGAAGAGCCTGTTCACGCCGGCGATCGCGACGCCGGAAGCCGAAGGCGAGCACGTGCTGCTGGTCGGTCAGGTGTTCGACGGTGACGGCAACGTCGTCGGCGACGCGGTGCTCGAATTCACGCAGGTGGATGGCGCGGGCCGCTATCCGGCGTCTCGCGACGACATCGCGAAGTCCGGCTTCACGGGCTTCGCACGCGTCGGCACCGGCACCGATCCGCAGCAACGCTACGTCGTGCAGACGGTGAAGCCGGGCCGCATCGCCGCCGACGAAGCGCCGCACATCAACGTGACCGTGATGATGCGCGGGATCCTGACCCACGCGTTCACGCGCGTGTATTTCGACGACGAAGCCGCAGCGAACGCGGCCGATCCGGTGCTGAACCTGGTGCCGGCCGAACGCCGTGCGACGCTCGTCGCGAAGCGCGACGCACAGCCGGGCCGGCCCGTCGTGTACCGCTTCGACATTCGCATGCAGGGACCGGAAGAAACCGTGTTCTTCGACGTGTGACGCGCGAGCCGGCGCGGGCCGGCTGTCCGCCCGACACCGCCGCGTGGCGCGATACCGACAGGCATCGCGCCACGCGGCGGTTTTCGTTTTCGGGCGTCAACATTCGATGCTGTGGCGCAGCACGCGCACGCACGATGATCGACCTCGACGGTTCAGTCCTTCCGTCCCCGGAATCGAACGCGCGATTCAAACGCATGCTGCGACCGCACATCGATGGGTGCGACGGGCCCGATATCGTTTGCGCGTTATGCGGCGTATGCTTCGTTATCCGCGATGCATCGACTTGATTGAATCGATGCAGGAAATAATTCACGAGTCGATGAGCGCGCGTCACGTCTGCGGCTGAGCGCGCATTACTTCTGACCGCGTGCCTTTAAGCGCGCCTGACCGAAACCTGGCAGGCGCGTTTTTTTCGCCGGCCGCCGGTGCGGTGCCGGGCGGTGCCCGCCGCCCGCCCGTGCCGGCTAGCGGCGAACCTCCAGATACCGGCTCGGCGTATCGCCGAGGATGCGGCGGAACGCGGACGTAAAGGCGCTCGCGCTCGCGTATCCGAGTTCCAGCGCAACGCGCGTGACGGATTGGCCGTCGCTCAGCCGCGTAATCGCCGCCAGCATGCAGACCTGCTGACGCCATGCGGCGAAACTCACGCCGGTCTGCGCGCGGAACAGCCGTGTGAACGTGCGCCGGCTCACGCCCGCATCGGTCGCCACCTGGTCGAGATCGGCCGCGATCGACGGCGACGCGAACAGATGCCGGCAGATCCTCGCGAGGCGCGCGTCGGTCGGCAGCGGCGCGTGCAGCGACAGCCGCGGCATCGTCGCGATTTCCGCGACCAGCAGCGCCATCAGCTTGCCCGCGCGGCCGTCGACGTCGTACATCGCAGGCAGGTCGATCGCATCGTCGATCAGCTGCCGCAACAGCGGCGACACGCCGTACACGCCGCACTGGTCCGGCAGCCCCGCGGCGCGGGCCGCGTCGTCGGCGACGAACGTGTTGAACAGCGTAACGGGGCCGGTCATCGTCACTTCGTGCCGCACGCCGGCCGGCACCCAGCACGCGCGCTGCGGCGGCACCAGCCAGCGGCCGTGCGGCGTCGACACGCCGATCGTGCCGCGCGACGCGAACGCGAACTGTCCGCGCGCGTGCGCGTGCTCCGGAAACGTCGTACCGGCCGCGTAGTCGTTGGCGGTCACGACCACGCTACGCGGAATGTGTTCGTAGGGATCTAGCAGCGTATTTCTCAAGGCCCGAATTCCATCATGAATACCCGAGATCGAAGGCGGGTCACCTTCGACCGGTCTACGATCCGCTCCGCGCCTGCGCGACCGGACGGCCGCGGGACCCGACGGCCGAATCGGCCGGATAGCGACTTCATCGGAGCGGAAGCACGCATTACCGCAACATGAACGACATCGCCGACAGGCTGTTCAGCGTGCGCACCACGTGCTCGACCGACGGCCCGTCGAAGCGCAGCGTCACCGCGTCGACGCGTTCGAGCGACGGCAGCACGCAGAACAGATCGGCGAGCGCGGCCGTCTGCACGCGCAGCGTGCACGCGGCCGGCGCGGGCCGATGCGCGGTCGCGCGCAAGCCGGACGACAGCGCATGCGCGACCGTTTCGCGAGCGGCGGTCGCGATGCGGGCGCACGACGCGGCCGGCGTCAGCGTGTCGCCGCTCGATGCACCGCCGGCCGTCTTCACCGTTTCGAAACGCGCGTCCGGAAACAGCAGCCGCGTTTCGTCGACGAACACGTCGTCGCCCGACGCCAGCGCGACGTGCGCGCCGTATTCGCGCGCCAGCGCGCCGTACAGCCCCGCTTCGCCGAGCTCGATGCCGTTCAGCCATACCTGCGTGAACGCGAAGCCGTTGATGGTGTGCGCGAGCACGCCGCGCGTCTGCGATTTCGCGTGGAAACCGATCATGAACACGAGGTCGGGCTGCTGTTCGAGTCCCGCCATCATCCCGAGCGGGCGCGGCTTGCCGAGCACGACGCGTGCACGCGCATCGAGCCCGTCGGGCAGCAGGTTCCGGAAGCCGCCGTGCGAATCGTTGACCCAGACGGCCTGCGCGCCGCCCGCAAACGCGCCTTCGATCGCCGCGTTCGCCTCGGCGGTCATCCAGCGGCGCGCGCGTTCGTATTCCGGATTGCCGGCACGCGTCTGCTCGGTGGCGAACACGCCGGCGACGCCTTCGATGTCGGTCGAGATCAGGATCTTCATGACGGGTTGAGATGTCCTTGGTCGTACTTGTTGAACAGATGGGCGAGATCCGGCACCGCGTCGCGCAGCGATTGCCGCACGTGGCCGTCGCGCCCGGCGACGGTCACGGCCTGCAGCAGCGCGTCGGCGATCGCATGCTCGACGCTTTCGGCCGCGGCCATGAACAGCGGATCGAGTGCCGCGTCGGCCACGAGCGCCGGCAACGCGACGGTCGACGCATCGTGCGCGACGGTGTACGCGGTGGAAAACGCGAGCGCGATGTCGCCGCTGCCGTGCCCGTAGACCGAACCGGTACGGGCGAGCCCCGCACCCGCGCGGCGCGCGAGCCGCGACAACTGCCGCGCGTCGAGCGGCGCATCGGTCGCGAGCAGCAGGATGATCGAGCCTTGTTCGGGCGGCGCCGCGTGTGCCGCCTCCTGTGCCGGCTGCCCGGCCGCGGCCGCATGACGCTGCGCGACGATGCGTCCGACCGGCACGCCCGCGAGCGTCAGCATCGGCAGCCGGCCGAAATTCGCGAGCACGAGCGCGCCGACCGTATAAGGCCTCGCGGCCGCGACGGCCACGCGCGACGCGGAGCCGATCCCGCCCTTCAGGTCGAAGCACGACATCCCGCGCCCGGCGCCCACCGCCCCGCGAGCGAAGTCGCGCGACGCGGCGCGGCACGCCGCGTCGTAATGCGCGGCCGTCACCGCGAACGCGTGGATGTCGTTCAGATAACCGTCGTTGCACTCGAACACGAGCGGATTCACGGTCGGCCAGTCGCGGCCGATCCGCGGATTCGCGGCGATGGCCGCGCGGATCTGCGCGTCGGCGACCGTGCCGACGCCGAACGTATTCGTCAGCGCGACCGGCGTGTCGAGCATGCCGAGCTCGTCGACCTGCACGAGCCCGGTGCTCTTGCCGAAGCCGTTGATCACCGCCGCGCCGGCCGGCACCTTGCTGCGGTACAGGTCGCCCGCGTGCGGCTTCACGACGGTGACCCCGGTCTGCACGGCGCCGGCGTCGAGCGTCGCATGACCGACCGTCACACCCGGCACGTCGGCGATCGTGCCGCGCGGGCCGGACGGCAGCGTCTCGCTCCACATCGGGACTGCGCGCATCAGCGGCGCTCCAGCTTCGGATCGAGCGCGTCGCGCAGCCCGTCGCCGAGCAGGTTGAACGCGAGCACGGTCAGGAAGATCGCGAGGCTCGGGAAGATCGCGACGTGCGGCGCGGTCACCATGTCCGCGCGCGCCTCGTTGAGCATCGCGCCCCACTCCGGCGTCGGCGGCTGCGCGCCGAGCCCGAGGAACGACAGGCTCGCGGCCGTGATGATCGACGTGCCGATCCGCATCGTGAAGTACACGACGACCGACGACACGGTGCCCGGCAGGATGTGCCGCATGATGATCGTCCAGTCCGACGCGCCGATGCTGCGCGCGGCTTCCACGTAGGTCATGTGCTTGAGCATCAGCGTGTTGCCGCGCACGAGCCGCGCGAACGCCGGGATGCTGAAGATCGCGACCGCGCAGATCACGTTGATCATCCCGTTGCCGAGGATCGCGACCACGCCGATCGCGAGGAGGATCCCCGGGAATGCGAACAGCACGTCGGCCACGCGCATCGTGATGCGGTCCCACCAGCCTTCGTAGTAGCCGGCGAGCAGCCCGAAGAACGTGCCGACGAGCGCACCGAGCGCAACCGAGAAGAAGCCGGCGGCGAGCGAGATCCGCGTGCCGGCGATGATCCGGCTGAAGATGTCGCGGCCGAGCGAGTCGACACCGAACCAGTGCACGGCCGACGGCCCCGCGTTCAGCGCGTCGTAGTCGAAATAGTTTTCCGGATCGAACGGCACGATGTGCGGGCCGACGAACGCGAGCACGACGAGCGCGAGCACGAAGCCGCCGGCAACCAGCGCGACGGTCTGCTTGCGGAACTTGCGCCAGAATTCGCGCCACGGCGTGCGGATCGCGCTCGATGCGGCGGGCGCCGCGGGCTGGACAGTCGCGTTCATGCGCGCCTCACTTGAACCGGATGGTCGGGTTGATGACCGCGTACAGCACGTCGACGGTCAGGTTGATCAGGATGAACTCGAGCGAGAACAGCAGCACGATCGCCTGGATCACCGGGTAGTCGCGCATCGTCACCGCGTCGACCAGCAGGCGCCCGAGGCCCGGCCAGTTGAACACTGCCTCGACGACGATCGACCCGCCGAGCAGGAAGCCGAACTGCAGCCCCATCATCGTGACGACCGGAATCATCGCGTTGCGCAGGCAGTGCTTGAGCACGACCATCGGCTCGTGCACGCCCTTCGCGCGCGCGGTGCGCACGAAGTCCTCGTTGAGCACCTCGACGAACGATGCGCGCGTGAAGCGCGCCATCACGGCCGCGACCGCGGCGCCGAGCGTCAGCGACGGCAGCACGTAGCTCTTCCACGTGCCGTCCGGCACGACCGGCAGCCAGCCGAGCTTCACCGAAAAGATTTCCATCAGCAGCATGCCGAGCGCAAATGCCGGAAACGAGATGCCCGACACGGCGATCGTCATCCCGACGCGGTCGGGCCAGCGGTTGCGCCACACCGCCGACGCGATCCCGATCGCCATCCCGAACGCCGTCGCCCACACCATGCTGACGAGCGTGAGCAGCAGCGTCGGCATGAAGCGCTCGCCGATCTCGGTCGACACCGGCCGCTTGCTGCGCGTCGACGTGCCGAAATCGCCGTGCGCGATCTTCACGAAGAAGTTCGCGAACTGCGCAGGCAGCGGCCGGTCGAGCCCGAGATCGGCGCGCACAAGCGCGACCGTCGCGTCGTCGGCTTCGGGGCCGGCCGCGAGCCGCGCCGGATCGCCGGGCAGCAGGTGCACGAACAGGAACACCAGCACCGCGACGATCGCGAGCGTGGGCAGCAGGCCGAACAGGCGTTTGACCAGAAAATTCAGCATGGGGCACCGATCGAATCAGCGCGCCGGCAGCTTGCGCCGCCGGCGCCGCACAGCGGGCGAATCGCCGTCATTTCACCGAGATTTCGTCGAAGTTGAACGAACCGTCCGGCATCACGTACATGCCGTGCAGGCGCTTGCTGCGCGCATATACGATCTTCTCCTGCACGAGGAAGATCCACGGCGCATCGGCCCACACCTGCTTTTGCGCGTCGGCGTACAGCGACGCCTTCTTCGCACGGTCGGTGGTCTCGAGCGCCTTCGCGAGATCGTCGTCGACGGCGGCGTTCTTGTAGTACGCGGTGTTGTACAGCTTCGGCGGCGCCGACGTGGACGCGAGCAGCGGCGACAGCGCCCAGTTCGCCTCGCCCGTCGACGCGGACCAGCCGCTGTAGTACATCCGCACGGGAGCGGTTGCCGGATCCTGCGCGCTCTCGACCTTCGCGACCCGCTCGCCGGCCTCGAGCGCCTGCACCTGCACCTTCACGCCGACCTGCGCGAGCTGCTGCTGCACGAACTGGATCAGCTTCTGCGCGGTCGAGTGGTTGTATGCGGACCACAGCGTCGATTCGAAGCCGTTCGGATAGCCGGCCTCCTTCAGCAGCGCGCGCGCCTTCGCCGGATCGTACGGCCAGGGCCCGAGCTTCGTCGCGTATTCGACGCCGACCGGTGCGACGCCCGTTTGCGGCGTCGCATAGCCGGCGAACACCACCTTCGCGAGCGCTTCCTTGTTGACCGCGTAGTTCAGCGCTTCGCGCACCTTCGGATTGTCGAACGGCTTCTTCTGCGTGTTCAGCGAGATGTAGCGCTGGATGATCGACGGCCGCTCGATCAGCTCGACCTTCGGGTTGCTCTTCAGATCGGCGGCCTGCTCGAACGGGATCGTGAACGCGAAGTCGGCCTCGCCGGTCTTCAGCAGCGCGGCGCGCGTGTTGTTGTCGACCACCGGCTTCCAGTCGATCGAATCGACCTTCGGATAGCCCTTCTTCCAGTAGCCGGCAAACTTCTTCACCTTCATGTCGTCGGTCTGCTTCCATTCGACGAACTCGAACGGGCCCGTGCCGACCGGATGCAGCGACACGTCGCGCCCCCACTTCTTCAGCGCGGCCGGCGAGATCATCACCGCCGACGGGTGCGCGAGCGTGTTGATGAACGCGGAGAACGGCTCGCGCAGCGTGAAGCGCACGGTCATCGGATCGACGACTTCGGTCTTCTCGATCACGCGGAACAGCCCGTACCGCTTCAGCTTGTTCGCCGGATCGGTCACGCGGTCGAAGTTCGCCTTCACCGCGGCGGCGTTGAAGTCGGTGCCGTCGTGGAACTTCACGCCCGCGCGCAGCTTGACCGTGTACGTCTTCGCGTCGGGGCTCGCCTCGTAGCTCGTCGCGAGCACGTTGACGAGCTTCATGTCCTTGTCGAAACCGAACAGTCCTTCGTAGAACGACTTGACGACCGCCTGCGACACCGTGTCGTTCGCATCGTACGGGTCCATCGTCGTGAACGTCGAATACACCGCGACCACCACGTTCTGCTGCGCGAACGCAGGCAGCGCGGCCGTCAGCGCGAACGCGCCGGCGAGCGCGGCGAAGGATGCACGCGGACGAAACATCGGGAACGGATACGGCTTGTTCATGTTGCTGGGCTCCTGTAGGTGGATCGGTGACGCCTCGCGGGCGTTTCGGTTTCGACTTCCTGCTGGGTTGCGCGCATCGTGCGCGCGCTCGTCGGGGCGTGGCGCGAAGCGACCGGCCCGCGGCACTTCACTTCAATACGCGCCGCCGACGCGGTGCGTCGCGACGAAATGATCCGGGCCGACCGCGACGAGCGGCGCGACCGTGGGTTCGTCCCCGACCGCGCGGATCGGGCTCGGAATCTCGTCGGCCGCGAGCTGGCGCGGCGCATGCCGGCGCGCCGGGTCGGCCACCGGCACCGCGCTCATCAGCTTCTTCGTGTACGGATGCTGCGGCGCCTCGAACACCGCGCGGCGCGGGCCGATCTCGACGATCTGGCCGAGATACATCACCGCGACGCGATGGCTGATGCGCTCGACCACCGCCATGTCGTGCGAGATGAACAGATACGCGACGCCGAGCTCGCGCTGCAAATCGAGCATCAGGTTGACGATCTGTGCCTGCACCGACACGTCGAGCGCCGACACCGATTCGTCGGCGATCACGACCTTCGGATTCAGCGCGAGCGCGCGCGCGATCGCGATCCGCTGGCGCTGGCCGCCCGAGAATTCGTGCGGATAGCGGCGCGCGGCCTCCGGCGGCAGGCCGACCTTGTCGAGCAGCCAGTCGACGCGCGCCTGCGCTTCGCGGCCGCTCGCGACGCCGTGCACGAGCAGCGGCTCCATGATCGAGAAGCCGACGGTCAGCCGCGGGTTCAGCGACGCGAACGGATCCTGGAAGATGAACTGGATGTTCCGGCGCAGCGCCTGCAGGTCCGCGCCCTTCAGCGCGCTGATGTCGCGGCCGTCGAACTCGATCGAGCCGCTCTGCGATTCGACGAGGCGCAGCAGCGAGCGGCCGGTCGTCGACTTGCCGCAGCCCGACTCGCCGACGAGCGCGAGCGTCTCGCCCGCACGCAGCTCGAAGCTCACGCGCTCGACCGCATGCACGTACTGCGACACGCGGCCGAACACGCCGCTCTTCACCGGGAAGCGCGTGACGAGATCGCGCACGCGCAGGATCGGCGGCGCCGCATGATCGACGAGCGGCTGGCTGTCGGCCGCGGCACCGTTTGCGGCTTGCGCGTCGTTCGCCGCAGGCGCGGCCGCGCTCGTGCCGGCCACCTTCAGCAGCGGGAATTTCTCGGGGATATCGGTGCCCTGCATCGACCCGAGCCGCGGCACCGCCGCGAGCAGCGCGCGCGTGTAGCGATGCGCGGGCATCGTGAAGATCCGCTCGGACTCGCCCTCCTCGACCTTCTCGCCGCGATACATCACGAGCACGCGATCGGCCACCTCGGCGACCACGCCCATGTCGTGCGTGATGAAGATCACGCCCATGTTCATTTCGTCCTGCAGCCCGCGGATCAGTTGCAGGATCTGCGCCTGGATCGTCACGTCGAGCGCGGTCGTCGGCTCGTCGGCGATCAGCAGCGCGGGACGGCACGACAGCGCCATCGCGATCATCACGCGCTGCCGCATCCCGCCGGACAGCTGGTGCGGATAACGCGCGAACACGCGGCGCGCTTCCGGGATGCGCACGAGGTCGAGCAGCCGCAACGCTTCCGCGCGCGCCTCGGTCGCGCTCTTCGACTGGTGCAGCGCGATCGCCTCGCTGATCTGGTCGCCGACCGTAAACACCGGGTTCAGCGACGTCATCGGTTCCTGGAAGATCATCGCGATGTCCGCGCCGCGGATGCCGCGCATCGTCGCCGCGCTCGCCTGCGCGAGGTCGACGAGCGTGCCGCCGCGCCGCCGCAGCACGATCCGGCCACTCGTGATCTCGCCGCCGCCATGCTCGACGAGCCGCATCAGCGCGAGCGACGTGACCGACTTGCCGGAGCCCGATTCGCCGACGATCGCGAGCGTCTCGCCGCGATCGACGTGAAACGACACGTTGCGCACTGCGTCGAACGTCGCGTTTTCGCGGCGGAACATCACCGACAGGTCGTCGACGGCGACGACGCGCTGTTCCGGCAGGACCAGCGCGGACGGGTTTCGGCTCGAAGTCATGCGAAGCTCTCCTCGTGCGATCCGGAATCAGGCTGCATCGTCGCGGTAGATGCCGACCACCGGCGCCTCGCCGACGCGCGCGTACCCGCGATACATCCCTTCCGTGTTGAACGGCATCGCGACGTTGCCGTGCGCATCGACCGCGACGATCCCGCCGCGGCCGGCCAGGCGCGGCAGCTTGTTCATCACGACGTCGTGCGCGGCGTCGGCGAGCGATGCGCCGCGATACGCGATCTGCGCGGCCATGTCGTGCGCGGTCGCGAGCCGGATGAACATCTCGCCGGTGCCGGTGGCGGATACCGCGCACGTCGCGTCGTCCGCGTAGCAGCCGGCGCCGATGATCGGCGAATCGCCGACGCGCCCCGGCTGCTTGTTCGTGATGCCGCCGGTCGACGTCGCCGCCGCGACATGCCCGTTGACGTCGCACGCGACCGCGCCGACCGTGCCGTGCTTGCGGTCGGGATCGAGCGGTTCGGGCGGCCGCGCGGCGCCGAACGCGAAGGTCGCCGCGTCGTGATCGAGCATCGTGCCGGCCGCCGCGCGCGCCTTGACCCATTGCGCATGGCGCGCTTCGGTGTCGAAGTAGCCGGGCTCGACGAGTTCGAGCCCCTGCGCGGCCGCGAACGCGTCCGCGCCTGCGCCGGCGAACAGCACGTGCTCGCTCGCCTCCATCACGCGCCGCGCGGCGAGGACCGGATTGCGCACGCGGGTCGCGCAGCAGATCGCGCCGGCCGCGAGCGTCGCGCCGTCCATCACAGCCGCGTCGAGCTCGTGCCGGCCCTCGGCCGTATAGACGGCGCCGCGCCCGGCGTTGAACAGCGGACAGTCCTCGAGCATCCGCACCGCGACGGTCACGGCGTCGAGCGCGCTGCCGCCGCCGGCGAGCACCTTCTGCGCGGCCTCGAGGATCGCGGTGAGCTCGGCTCGGTACTGGCGTTCGGTGTCGGAATCCATCGCATCGCGCAGGATCGTGCCTGCGCCGCCATGAATCGCGACGATCGCGGATGAAGTCATGATTTTTTCGGACGTGGGGAAGAAGGGCTGGCGGCCGGCAGCGCCGCTTGCGGCTGCACGAGCCACGGCAGCAGGAATTCGGTCATCTCGGCGGCGGACTTCGCGGACCGGTGCGTGCGCAGCGCGACCGCATCGATCAGCGCCTCGATCAACGTGAGCACGGCGGCTTCCGACGTCGCCGCGAAACGCCGCTCGGCCTTCACGTACAGGTTCATCGATGCGATCGGCGCAAGCGGCGATTGCGGGCCGTCGGAGATGCCGAGCACGCGCGCGCCGCGCGCCGCCGCACGACGGGCCAGCTCGATCGTGTCCTTCACGTAGCGCGGACACGCGAGCGCGATCACGAGATCGCGCGAGTCGGCCGTATACAGGCGCCGCGCCGCATGCGACGGGCCGCCCAGCAGCGCGAGCGATTGCACGTTGTCGTGGCACACCGACAGCCCGTGCTCCATCAGCCCGGCGAGGAACGCGCTCGAACCGGCGCCGAGGATCAGCACGCGCCGCGCGCCGACGATCGCCTCGACCGCCGCTTCGACATCGGCCGCATCCAGCTGCGCGCGCGTGTTCTCGATGTTCGCGACGGCCTGGTCGAACACCGCATCGATCCACGCGGCGCCGCGCACGCCCTGCTCCTGTTCCTGCGCCGACCGCAGCCGCTCGACCGGGCCGAGCGTCGCCTCGAAGCCGCGCACGAGCGCCGCGCGCATCGCCGGATAGCCGTCGAAGCCGAGCGCCTTCGCGAAGCGGTTCGCGGTCGCGATCGATGCGTTCACCGCCTGCGCGAGCTCGTCGATCCGCATCGTCGCCGCGCGAAACGGATTCGCGAGCACGAACTGGCCCATCCGCCGATGGATCGGCGTCATCCGCGGCATGGCCGACGCAATGCGCTCCGCGATCGCGGATTCA
Source organism: Burkholderia sp. SR8 (assembly GCF_052851275.1). NCBI lineage: Bacteria > Pseudomonadati > Pseudomonadota > Betaproteobacteria > Burkholderiales > Burkholderiaceae > Burkholderia > Burkholderia sp. SR8. The sequence continues at coordinate 53,143 of NZ_JAULUC010000006.1, read as the reverse complement.
TCCTGACTGGCATCGTGCGGAACGAGAGGCGTCATACGAAAGGTTTTGCAAGGTAGATGAAAATCAATTTACACAATCTGCCGCGCGGAAAAAAATAAATTTTCATCAGGGTTGTCACGACCCTGTCGCGTTCGCGTGCACGGATCGGCGGTGTCGCGGGCCGCACCGCGCCGACGCGCGGGTTTTCTCGCTCGCCGCGATACCTTACAATTCGTCAGCTTGATCCTTGCTGCATACCCTCTCCTTGCAGTCCTGACACCGCGGTACACTCGACGCACGCCGTATCAGGGTCCGACGCGCGACGTACGCGCGCCGGGCGGCGTCGCGCCTCGTTGCGCCCACAACTGGATGCCCGCCATGCCAGATTCCGTTCCGTCGCCCCGCACGACGTTCAAGCCGCAGGTCGTACTGCCGGCGCTCGCGGTCATCGGCGCGCTGCTCGCCGTATGCGCGCTGCACCCGACCGAAGCCGGCGCGCTGTTCTCCGCCGGCCAGCAGTGGGTCGTCGCGCGCTTCGACTGGTTCTACGTGCTCGCCGTCACCACGTTCCTCGTCTTTCTCGTGCTGATCGCGGCAAGCGACTTCGGCAACATCCGGCTCGGCCCCGACGATGCCGAACCCGAGTTCAGCTTCGTGTCGTGGACGGCCATGCTGTTCGCGGCCGGCATGGGGATCGGCCTCATGTACTTCGGCGTCGGCGAGCCGATGCAGCACTTCCTGAAGCCGCCGACCGTCGACCCCGGCACGCCTGCCGCCGCGCGCGAGGCGATGCTGATGACCTTCTTCCACTGGGGCTTCCATGCGTGGGCGGTCTACGGGCTGATGGGGCTCGTGCTCGCGTACTTCGGCTTCCGCTACAACCTGCCGCTGACGCTGCGCTCCGGGCTGTATCCGGTGCTGCGCGAGCGCGTGAACGGCTGGATCGGTCACACGGTCGACGCATTCGCGCTGGTCGGCACGGTCGCGGGCATCGCGACGACGCTCGGCTACGGCGTGATGCAACTGAGCGCGGGCCTGCACACGGTGGCCGGCTGGGACACGAGCGGCAACGCGTTTCGCATCGCGCTCGTCGCGATCGTCGTGCTCCTCGCGGGCGCGTCGGCTGCAAGCGGCCTCGACAAGGGTGTGCGACGGCTGTCCGAGCTGAACCTGCTGCTCGCGTTCCTGCTGCTTGCGTTCGTGGTCGTCGCGGGCCCTACCGCGTTCCTGCTGCGCGCGCTCGGCGACAACATCGGGCAGTACCTGTCGAACCTCGTCGACCTGTCGTTCCGCACCTATGCGTACGCGCCGCCGCGCGAGGAAGGCTGGTTCGGCGGCTGGACGATTCTCTACTGGGCATGGTGGGTGTCGTGGTCGCCGTTCGTCGGGATGTTCATCGCGCGCATCTCGCGCGGCCGCACGATCCGCCAGTTCGTGATCGGCGTGTTGCTCGTGCCGACGGCGTTCAACCTCGTATGGATGACCGTGTTCGGCAACAGCGCGATCTGGCTCGACACGCACGGTGCGGCCGGCGCGCTCGCGCAGACGGCCACCAGCGTCGACGCGCTGCTGTTCCGCTTCTTCGATTTCCTGCCGCTGCCGCAGTTGTTGTCGATCGTCGCGATCGTGCTGATCGCGGTGTTCTTCGTCACGTCCGCCGATTCGGGCGCGTTCGTGATCGACCAGATCGCGACGCGCGGCGCCGCGCATTCGCCGGTGTGGCAGCGGCTGTTCTGGGCCGCGCTGCTCGGCGTGACGGCGGCCGTGCTGCTGGTCGCGGGCGGCCTCGGCGCGCTGCAGGCGATGACGCTGATCGCCGCGTTGCCGGTCGCGCTGATCATGCTCGCCCTGTGCTACGGGCTGTGGCGCGGGCTCGCGGCCGATCGCGCGCACTATTCGCAGGACGTCGCGCCCGCGACGAGCTTCTGGACCGGTCAGCACTGGCGCCATCGCCTGACGCACATCCTGCGTCAAACCACCGAGGCCGACGCGCGCCAGTTCGTCGCTGAAACCGTCGAGCCCGCGCTGCGCAAGGTCGCCGACGAACTGCGCGCCGGCGGCGTCGACGCGCACGTGCAGCGCGACAACGAGGATGCGGTACGGCTCACCGTGCCGACCGCCGAACATCGCGATTTCGTCTACGGCGCGCGCGTGACGGCAAAATCCGCGCCGGCGTGCCTCGTACGCGAGACGGCCGAACCGGAATCGGAACGTCCGCACGTGTACGGGATCGTCACGTTCTTCGCGGACGGCCGGCTCGGCTACGACGTCGAATACCTGCGCGGTGACGAACTGATCGCCGACGTGCTGCGGCAATACGAACGCTACGTGTCGCTCGCGGCCGACCAGCGCACGCATCTGCTGAGCCGCGCGCCGGGTCACGCAACGGAGGCCGAATGAGCGAGACCATCGGCTTCTTCATATTGGCCAGATTCATTACGTTCGGCGCGTTCAGCGCATCGAGCCGGCGCGCGCCTGCCGGCGGAGCCGCACGATGAGCGGCGTCCTGCACGATCGTACCGGCGACCTCATCGCACTCGCCACGCTCGCGGTGCTTTACGTCGCCGGTGTCGGCCTTGCGCTGTGGCGGATGCGCACGGCCGCGCCGCGCGGCAAGCTGTACTGGATCGCCTGCATCGCGCTGCTGGCCGGCGGCGCGGTCGCGATGACCGCGAACCTGTCGCCCGTGCCCAACAGCGGCGAGATGCCGCCGGGTTTTGCGCTCGGCGCCGAAGCCGTGCTGCTCGGCCTCGCGCTCGTCGCGGCCGGTTGCGCGTGGTGGATGTTGCGCGCACGGCGCGGCTGAAGACAGCGCTTTACGCTTTACGCGCGTCCGGTTCAGCGCGCGTACCGGCCCACGCGCGTTGCAACGATCGGAAAGTCGCCGTTCTCCCGAAGCGTCACACCGACCGCGCCCGCGCGGTAACGAGCCAGCACGCCGCGTCGAAACGCAGATCGGCGCCCTGCACGTAGCGATCGAACGCGGCGCGAACCGTCTCGATCACGCGCCGGCGTGTCGCGTCGTCCACCTGCCGCAGCGCGAGGCCGACGGGTCCCAGCCGCGCGATGTAGTCGTCCAGCGCGGCGGCCGGCAACGCACATGCGGTATCGATCGGCTCGATCGCGATGTCGGCCCAGCCGCTGTCCGCCAACACCGACGCGATCCGCTGGCGGTCACCGAACGCGAATTGTCCCGGTGCGCCGGGTTGCCGCGCCGGCAGGTCGGGCAGCAACGGCTCGGCGGCACGCTCGGCCGTCGTCATGAACGGATTGTCGGCCGCGCCGCGCCATGCAACGAAGCGCAGCTGCGCGTTCTGCCGCGCCGCGTGCCGCAAGTTCCCGAATGCCCGGACCGGATCGTCGAAGAACATCACGCCGAAGCGCGACACGATCAGGTCGAACCGAGCGGGCGGGAACCCGTGCGTCTGCGCATCGGCCTGCACGAAATCGATGTCGAGACCGTCGCGTTCCGCGCGCGCGTGCGCGGCGGCGATCATCCGCGCCGAGATGTCGACACCCGTACAGTGCGCGTGCGCGCCGAGTCGCCGTGCGATCGCGAGCGTCACCGCGCCCGTGCCGCAGCCGACATCCAGCACGCTGCGCGCGGACGCCGTCACCGCCGCGTCCGCGAGCAGTATCTCGAACGGCTCGAACATCCGGTCGAGCGACGTCTGCGCGTCGACCCACGCGAGCCCCGACGGCCCGTTCCACAGCGCGGACTGCGCTTCGTTTGCGTGGCTGTCTTCCATCGTCGATTCTCCTGGTTCCTGTTGGGCGTCATGAGCCGTGCACGGGACTATGCTGCATCAAGCCGGCTTGAGGTCAAGGCCGTCGCGCCGGAACGCTCGGCGCGCCGGCTGCATCGCAGCCATTCACATTACTTACATTCGTGTTGCGTATCGTTGACGGCTTTCCTACGGTGCCTCCCATGCGACGACTCTTCTCGCGCGCGCGGTTCGTGCGCTGCGCTCCGCTTGTTGCCCTCGCGGCGCTGTCCGCGTGTTCGAACCACATCGATACGCCCGCCGATCCGGCCAGTGCCGCGATCAACGTCCAGGCCGCGTGGGTCGAGATCGGCGATGCGAACCAGGCGATCGCGCGCGTGATCACGAACTACCGCCCCGCTTCCGCGAGCGATCCGCTGTGTCCGCAGCTTGCCGTCGACGGCAAGCTGTCGCGCATGACGCTGCGCGCCGGCGCCGCGACCGTTCCGCAACGGACGACCGCCAGCGACCCGGCCGACTCGAAGCCGTCGAGCTTCCCGGTGTCGGTCTGCGAAACGACGCTGCCGGCCGATGCGCAGTCGGCGAGCGTCGCGGGGCGCGCGCTGCCGCTGCCGAAAGCGCTGCCGCAGCGCATCGCGATCATCGCCGACACCGGCTGCCGGATGAAGAAGGCCGACAACGCATGGCAGGCGTGCAACGACGCGACGGTCTGGCCGTTCGACACGATCGCGGCGAGCGTCGCGAAGCTGTCGCCTGATCTGGTGCTGCACGTCGGCGACTATCACTATCGCGAGAACGCATGCCCGCCCGACATCGCCGGCTGCAAGGACAGCCCATGGGGCTACGGCTGGGATACGTGGCAGGCCGACCTGTTCCGCCCGGCCGCGCCGCTGTTCGCGAAGGCGCCGTGGGTCGTCGTGCGCGGCAATCACGAGGAATGCGCGCGGGCCGGCCAGGGCTGGTACCGCTTCCTCGATCCGCGCCCGTATTCGGCGGCCCGTTCGTGCGACGATCCGGCCAACGACAACGACGCGAACTACTCGGACCCGTATGCGGTGTCGCTCGGCGGCGGCACGCAGGTGATCGTGTTCGATACCGCGAAGGTCGGCCGCAATCCGCTGAAGACGACCGACGCGCAATTCCGCATCTACCAGAAGCAGTTCCAGACGGTCGCGGCGCTCGCGTCGAAAGCCGGCATCACGACGACGATCTTCACGAACCACCATCCGATCCTCGCGTTCGCGCCGATCGCCGGCAGCACGCCTGCGCCGGGCAACCTCGCGCTGCAGTCGGTGATGGCGAGCCTGAACGCACAGGCGTACTACCCGCCCGGCATCCACGTCGCGCTGCACGGACACGTGCACGACTTCCAGGCGATCAACTTCTCGTCCGGACATCCGGCGACGATCGTGTCCGGCAACGGCGGCGACAACCTCGACGTCGCGCTGCCCGATCCGTTCCCGGCAGGCCTGACGCCCGCGCCGGGCGCCGTGATCGAGCGGCTGTCGCACAACAACAGCTTCGGCTTCCTGATCATGGAGCGACGCGCGGCGCCGGCAACGGGCTGGGTGTTCCATGCGTATTCGGCGGCGGGCAAGCTGCTCGCGTCGTGCGACCAGTCGGGCACGACGCTCGCCTGCGACAAGACGGGGTTCATCGCGCCGTGAGTGACGACGTGCGGTTGGGTGAGGGTTTGACGGGTTTGGCGGGTTTGGCGGGGGTGGCCGGCCGCTGGCGGCGGATGGCTGCGGTGTGGGTACGTCCGGTTTCGGGGATGGCGGCAAGCGAGCGTCGGATTAGGGGGTCGCGTGCGACTCCGGCGTCTGCTTCGGCTTCGGCATCGGCTTCGGCATCGGCTTCGGTTTCGGCTTCGGCGCTGGCTCCGGCATCGGCATCGGCATCGGCATCGGCTTCGGCTTCGGCATCGGCTTCGGCGTCGGCTCCGGCTCCGGCTCCGGCTTCGGCGCCGGCTCCAGCATCGGCATCGGCTTCGGCTTCGGCTCGCGTTCCGGCTCCGATCCCGGTTGCCGGTACCGGCTCGGCGATACGCATGCTTGCCACTGCGATGCTCGCCGGGGCCGCACTTGCGGCGCAGGCCGCACCTTCCGAAACGACGCTGCTCCCCGGCGCGCCGCCGTCGCGCGTCGTCGGCACGATCGGCAACGGCACGCCGCAGGTGACCGGCAAGGTCGACGCGGCGACCGCCCGCTTCGCGCCCGATCCGACGCTCGTCGCGCTCGGGCGGCGGATCTTCTTCGATCCGCGCCTGTCCGAGCCGCGCGGGACGTCGTGCGCGGGCTGCCACGATCCGGCGCGCGCGTTCGCGCCGACACTGTCCGCGGCCTCGCTCGCAGGCCCCGGCGTGCCGGAAGGCAGCCGCCGCGGGCGCTTCAGCCAGCGCAATGCGCCGTCGCTGCTCTACGTCCGTTACGTGCCGCGCCGCCACTTCTACCAGGATGACGACGCGCCGGCGCCGTCGCCGTTCGGCGGCCTCTTCAGCGACGGCCGCGCGGACACGCTCGCCGAACAGATCCGCGGGCCGCTGTTCGATCCGAACGAGATGAACAACCGGTCGCCGGCTGCGCTGCTGCGCAAGGTCGACGGCACCGAGCTGGCGCCCGATCTCGCCGCACGCTTCGGCGCATCCGTACGGCGCGATCCGGAGCAGCTGGTGCGCGCGCTCGGCGCGGCGCTCGAGGCCTACCTGCAGAGCGACGAGATGGCGCCGTTCACGTCGCGCTTCGACACGTTCCTGCGCACGCGCCAACCGCTCGCGCCGGCCGAGATGCGCGGGCTGGCGCTGTTTCGCAACCCCGACAAGGGCAACTGCATGAGTTGCCATACGTTGTCGGAGACGTCGAGCCGGCCGGAACGCTCCCTGTTCACCGACTTCGGCTACGACGCGATCGCGGTGCCGCGCAATCGCGCGCTGCCCGCGAACCGCGATCCGCGCCATTTCGACAACGGCCTGTGCGACACGGCCACCCGGCTGCGCTGGCCCGAGCCGACGCAATGGTGCGGCTACCTGCGCACGCCGGGGCTGCGCAACGTCGCGGTCAAACAGACGTTCATGCACAACGGCGTATTCACGACGCTGCGCGACGCGGTCGCGTTCTACAACACGCGGTCGACGGACCCGGGCCGCTGGTATCACGGCGCGAAGACGTTCGACGACGTGCCGGCCGCCTATCGCGGCAACATCAACGTCAACTCGACGCCGATGAACCGCCGGCCGGGCACGCCGCCCGCCCTGACCGACGCGGAAATCGACGATATCGTCGCGTTCCTCGGCACGCTGACCGATGCGCGCTATGCGCATTTCGCGGCCTCCGCCAGCCCTGCCGCCCCCGCCACGCCGAAGGCGCCTGCCGCCCGGATCGCCCGTACCGCCGCGCCGGCGCGCTGAACCCTGGCCGAACGGCCAGGCGGACGCACGCCCGCTTGCGGCCGCCTCATATACTGGTTATATTTACAGTACTGTATTTATGAACAGTGAGGTGCGCGATGGAACATCTGGTCCGTATCGTCAACGACACCGATCGCCAAGTACTGGCATGGCTGCGCGCGCAGCTCGGCGACGCCCGCGTGGAGCGCGCGGCACGCCAGCTCGGGCATACGCGCAAACCGTTTCCGTTCGCGGTATGCCGGTATCTGGGCATGAGCGCGCCGGCCACGCTGCGCCAGCCGGAACGGCCGCGTGCCGCGCGCGACTTCACGGTCGGCGATCGCTACCTGTCGCTGATCCGTCAGCACCTGGCCGCGCAGGCGGTGGGCCGATGACATCGCCGAAGTCGTATCGCTGGCGTGTCGTCGCGCGGCGGCCGGCCGGCGGAAGCGCGACGAGCCGGATCGGCCGGCCCGTGCGTTCAGCTCGAACACCGGGCGCCGACGCAGACGCACCGGGCAAGCCGCTCCCGGCACGGCCTACGCGGCGGCGGCCGCGTCCCGTATCAGCTCGCCGAGTGTTTCGATTGCCGCTTCATGGGCCGTGTCGAACACCCGCGTGCAGGCAAGCCGGACATACGCGTCAAAGCGGTCGGAATTCGAAAAGATCGAGCCGGGCGCAATCCTTACCCCGCGTGCCAACGCGGCATCGAACAATGGTTCGGAACGCACGCCGTCCGGCAACGCGATCCACAGCAGCATGCCGCCCGGCGGCCGGTTCATCCGCGTGCCGGCCGGAAAGTGGCGCGCGATCGCATCGATCGTCGCATCGCGCTGCACGCGAAGCTGTTCGCGAAACCGGTGCAGGTGGCGATCGAATGCACCCGAGCCGACGAATTCGGCCGCGACGGCCTGCAGCAACGCAGCGTTGTGCCGGCTGTGCGCGAACTTGAGCATTTTCACGCGCGCATGCCAGCGGCCCGCGCTCATCCAGCCGAGCCGCATCCCGGGCGCCAGCACCTTGTTGAACGACGGGCAGTAGATCACCGTGCCGTCGCGGTCCCATGCCTTCACCGGCTTCACCGCGTGCGGCGCCTCGACGAGTTCGCGATACGGCTCGTCCTCGATCACGGCCACGCCGTGGCGCGAGCACAGCGCGACCAGCGCGGCCTTGCGTTCGTCGGGCATCACGCTGCCGAGCGGGTTCTGCAGATTCGGCACGACGACCACGGCCCGAATATCGGGGTACGCGGTCAGCGCCACGTCGAGCGCCTCGATCGACAGCCCGGTTGTCGGACTGGCCGGAATTTCGAGCGCGCGCAGGCCGAGGCTTTCGAGCAACTGGATCAAGCCGAAAAAGGCCGGCGATTCGATCGCGATCGTGTCGCCGGGGCGCGCCACCGCGCGCAGCGCGAGATTCACCGCATCGACGCCGCCGCTCGTCGACATCACGTCGTCCGGCGACACGGTCACACCGTACGACAGCGCACGCCTGGCCATCGTCTGCCGGAATTCGGGCGAGCCGCCGACCGGCCCTGCATCGGTCAACAGCGTCGGCTTGCGGCGCAACAGCCGGATCGCCAGCGCCTGCAGGCGCTCGGCCGGATACAGCGTCGCCTGCGCGGACGCGCCGCCGAGATTCAGCGCGTCGGGTTTCGCATTCCCGCGATCGATCACCCGCGATACGCGTTCGTGCAGGCCGGCGAATGGCGGTTCGATACTCAACGGCGGCCCGCTGCTTTCCGGCAGCGCCTGAAGCGCAGCCGCCGCTCGCCGCCGCACGAAGTACCCGGAACGCGGCCTGGCTTCGCACCAGCCCGTATCCTCGAGCCGCCGGAACGCCTGGATCGCGGTCGACAGGCTTACGCCGTGCTGCGCCATGAATGCGCGCACCGACGGCATCCGGTCGCCGGGCGAGAGCGTGCCGGCCGCGATGATGCGGCGGTAATGCTCGGCGAGCCGTTCGTAAAGCGGCTCGCCGGTCATCGGCAAAGGCGTGCGGGACGGATCGGCGGCGAAGGTCATGCAGTCGATCGTGCCCGCGCGCTCCGGTGCACGCCAGATACAGATTCCGACGAAACCCACCGATACAGCGATCTGAAACAGGCGTTTGCACCGTAACAGATTCCCGTCCCCTGAATCTGTCGTGCACCCGCGCGTTTCCCTAACCTGATGGCACGCCATCGCCTCGCCGTCGCGAGGCCGGCCAACCAGTGACAACGGGAAAGGACTCGCCATGCGAACGCAAGACATCCGGCTCGATGCCGGCCAAAGCCACTTTGCGTGGTTGGACAACGGCGCCCGGGTGATCGTGCTCGACGGCGCGCTGTCGGTTACGCTGCACCACGGCGGGCTCGACTGGCTGCCGGATGCGCCGCAATACGTTCGCCGCGTGCTCGACGAAGGCGAATGCCTGACGATCGAGACGGCCGGCCATGTGATGTTGTCCGCCAGCGGGGCCGGGCCGGTCGGCGCGATCGTCGCGGAACCGGCGGCTCGACGCGGCGTGTTCGCCGCGTGGCGCGCATGGCTGCACCGGGCGTCGGTCCGGGTATTCACCGAACGGCATGTGCGCGAGCAGCCCTGACTGCGGCAGCTCGCGCCATCGTCGCCGGGTGTCATCATGCGACCGCCGCGTCGCCGCGCCGGCGACACGCGCGATCTTGTCAGCCACCGCGCTGCGGGGCAGATCCACTCAGCGCGTCCGATCAGGCTGCTGCAGCGGCCACGGCCCGTGACAGGAAGTCCGCGGCCGCTACCGCGCCTTCCGCCGCCGCTCGATCCATTCGAACAGCGCCATGCCGACCAGCATCGCGACGGCGAACGCCATGCCCTTGACCGACCCGAGCCCGATCGACACGATCGCCGGCCCCGGGCAGAACCCGGCGAGGCCCCAGCCGATGCCGAACACGGCGCTCCCGGCAACGAGGCGCACGGTCACCGTCCGCGCGGCAGGCCACTGAATCGGTAAGCCGAGCCACGAGCACGTCCGACGCTTCGCCCATGCGAATGCAAACACCGCGACGCCGATCGCGCCGGCCATCACGAATGCGAGCGACGGATCCCACCAGCCGGCCAGGTCGAGAAAACCGAGCACCTTCCGCGGGTTCGCCATCCCCGACACGATCAGGCCGACGCCGAACAGCAGTCCGGCCAGAAACGCGAATGCTGCCTGCATGTCAGCCTCCGAGCACGTGCCGGCGTACGAAAACGGTCGCGAAGCCCGCCGCCATGAACACCGCCGTCGCAACGATCGAACGCGCGGCGCCGCGCGACAGTCCGCAGACGCCGTGACCGCTCGTGCATCCGCCCGCATAGCGCGTGCCGATCCCGACCAGCACGCCGGCCGCCAGCAATTCGCCCCAGCCTGCGTCCACTTCCGGGACCACGCCGGCGCCGGCGATACGCATCATCAGCGGCGCGGCGATCAGCCCTGCGACGAACGCGGCACGCCAGTCGCGCTCCGCGGCACCGGCCGCGAACAGCCCGCCGACGATGCCGCTGATTCCGGCGATCCGCCCGTTGAACGCGACGAGCCACGCGGCAGCGAGCCCGATCAGCACGCCGCCCGCAAGCGACAGCCAAGGCGTGAAATGAAGCGCGTCAACCTGCATGGCGCTTTCCCTTCACGGCGGGGCCGCAAAACTGTTCGTAGAGCACGCCCATCACCGCGATCGCGGCCGGGCTGTCGAGCGAATAGTGGATGTTCTTGCCTTCGCGGCGCGTGCGCACGAGCGCGTTGTCGCGCAACACGCCGAGCTGCTGCGACAGCGTCGGCTGACGGATATCCAGCCGCGCCTCGAGATCGCTGACGCAACGTTCACCCTGCGACAGTTCGCACAACAGCAGCAACCGGTCGGGGTTGGACAGCACCTTGAGCAGCGCGCACGCCGATTCGGCGGCGGCGCGCATCTGATCGGGCTCGGGCAGCCCGGCGGAAGAATCGGCGTTCATGAGGACGAGCTTTTGCAGACGATTAACGAATCGATATTATATCAACTTATATATTATCGATCCGCCCGTTCAGCCCGTGCCGTCGATCCATCAAGGCAGCCGGCACCGTCTGCACCGCCCCTCGTTCCGCTAAGCCTGCTCGCCGGCAATCGCATCGGCCGCCGCCGCCCGCTTCGCGCCGGTCCGCACTCTCCCGAGCGTCAGCACCGCGATTCCGGCGATCACGCACGGCACCGCGACAACGGCAAACGCAGTCGGCAAAGGCAGTCCCATCGCGAGCATCGCGCCGCCCGCCATCGAGCCGACGACCGATCCGCCGCGGCCGATCCCGTTCGCCCAGCTGACGCCGGTGGTTCGGCATTCGGTCGGATAGAACGCGGCCGACAGCGCATTCGCGCCGACCTGCGAACCCGACACGCAGAAGCCGGCCGCGAACACGGCCAGCGCGGCGCCTTCCGGCGATGCGGCCAGCACGCCGATCGCCGCGACGAACACGCCCGCCGCCGCATAGCTGCATGCGAGCACGCGATGCGGATCGAAGCGGTCCATCAGCCAGCCGAGCACGATCGCGCCGAGCGTGCCGCCGACCTGGAACATCGCGGTCACGCGTGCCGCGGTCTGCAGCGTCGCGCCGGTCGTGCGCAACAGCGTCGGCAACCAGCTGGACAGCAGATAGATGACGAGCAGGCTCATGAAGAACGCGAGCCACAGCAACAGCGTGCCGCGCAGCAGGTCCGCGCCGAACAGACGGCCGAGCGGCGACCCTGCCGGCTTCCCGCGCGGCGCGACGAACGACGCATGCGCGAGATGCGGGTCCGGCGCGATACGCGCGAGCATCGCCGCGACCCGCTCGCGCGCCGCGCCGGTGTTGACGAGGTAACGCACCGATTCCGGCAGCCGCCATGCGAGCACCGGCAGAAGCAACAGCGGCGCGGCACCGCCGACGACGAGCACCGCACGCCAGCCGTTGCGCTCGATCAGTGCCGCGGCCGCGAGCCCGCCGAGCGCGGAGCCGATCGTGAAGCCGCAGAACATCGTCGTCACGAGCAGCGAGCGCCGCCGTGCGGGGCAATACTCGGACGTCAGCGTGATCGCGTTCGGCATCGCACCGCCGAGCCCGAGCCCCGTCACGAAGCGCCATGCGATCAGCTCGGCCAACCCGCCCGCGCTCGCCGACGCGGCGGTCGCGATGCCGAAGCACGCGACGCAGGCGAGCAGCAGCCGCTTGCGGCCGAACCGGTCGCCGAACGGCCCGAACACGAGCGCGCCGGCCATCAGCCCGGCGAGGCCCGCACCGAATACCGGCGCGAGCTGCGCGGGCGACAAGCCCCATTCCGCACGAATGACGGGGGCGATGAACCCGATCGATGCGGTATCGAAACCGTCGATCGCGACGATCAGGAAGCACAACACGACGATCGCGGCCTGAAACGGCGCAACGCGATGCCGGTCGATCCATTCGCTGACGTCGATGGACAGCGTATCGGCCATGATGGTGTCTCCTCCATGAAGGCGGTCGCGCGCGATGTGGTTGGAATGCGCGCCGCCGGATGCGGGCTGAAGCGCGTCAGGCGACGGACTTCAGGCAATCTTCCGCGCGCCAGCCGTGCAGCCAGTCGAGCGCGTCGTAGAACTGCGCCTGCGTGCGACCGACCCACAGTCCGTTGCGTACCTGCCGCTCGACGCCCTTCGCGTGATAGATCCGCCCCATCTCGCGCGCCGCGTACAGCACGCGCGCGGTGCGCGGAATCCGCACGCGTTCGTACAGCGCGAACGCGGCCTCGAAGTCGCCGTCGGCCTGCGCGACGGCCGCGCCGAGCGTCACCGCGTCCTCGAGCGCCTGGCACGCGCCCTGCGCGATGTACTGCGTCATCGGATGCGCAGCGTCGCCGAGCACCGTCGCGCGGCCCGTGCTCCAGCGCTCGACCGGGTCGCGATCGGCGGTCGCCCAGCGCTTCCACGACGTCGGCCGGTCGAGCATCTGCTTCGGCAACGGATGGATGCCGTCGAAGTACGACAGCACTTCCTCCTTGCTGCCCTCGCGCACGCCCCAGGTTTCCTGCTCGCGGCTGTGGAACGTGACGACGAGGTTGTATTGCCGTCCGCCGCGCAGCGGATAGTGGACGAGATGGCAATGCGGGCCGGCCCAGACGACCGGCGCGTTGATCTGAAGATCCTTCGGCATGTTGTCGACGTCGACGACCGCGCGGTACACGACGTGCCCCGTCACGCGATGCGCATCGCCGATCAGCGCATGACGGATCGCGGACTTCACGCCGTCGCAGCCGATCACCGCGTCCGCGCGATAGCGCTCGCCGTGCTGGTCGGTCACGGTCACGCCGTTGCCGTCCTGCTCGAACCCGCACACCTGCGTGCTGGTCCGGAATTCGATCAGCGGATGATCCTTGACCGCTTCGTAAATCGACAGATGAATGTCCGCGCGATGAATCACCGCGTACGGGTTGCCGAAGCGTTCGCGATACGCGGCGCCGGTATCGATGCGCGCGACCTTCCGCGCATCGACCGCATCCATCAGTTGCAGCCAGTCGGTGAACACCGCTCGACCGCGTGCGGCGTCGCCCACGCCGAGCGCGTCGAGCGCGTTGAAGGCATTCGCCGCGAGCTGGATGCCCGCACCGATCTCGCCGATATGCTCGGCCTGCTCGAGCAGCTTCACGCGAATGCCCTGGCGCGCAAGCGCCAGCGCGGTCGCGAGGCCGCCGATGCCGCCGCCGATCACGAGTACGCGCCGGCCTGTGTTGTGTGTCTCGCCCATGTCTGTCTCCTGCTTCGTGTTACGCGACGTAGTCCGGCTGCCGCTGCGGCTGCGCCGCGTCGAACGCCGGCTCGTGCCGCGCGTGTTCGTAAATCGCAAGGCTGCGCGGATACGCGCTCAGGTCGCAATCCATCCGCAACGCGTTCGCGATCTGCGGCACCAGGCACACGTCGGCGAGCGTCGGCGCATCGCCGAAACACCACGGGCCCGCGTCCGCGCGCGCGAGGAGGCGCTCGACGGCGGCCATCCCTTCCGCGATCCAGTGCCGGTACCACGCGCTCTTCTGCTGCGGCGTGACCTGCAGTTCGCTGTCGAGGTAGCGCAGCACGCGCAGGTTGTTGACCGGATGGATGTCGCACGCGATCAGCGTCGCGAGTTCCAGCACGCGTGCACGTTGGCGCGGTTCCGCAGGAATCAGCCGCGGCGCCGGATGGAGCTGATCGAGGTAGTCGATGATCGCGAGCGACTGGCCGAGACGGAAATCGCCGTCGACCAGCGCCGGCACCGACGCCGACGGATTCACCTGCGCGACGTAGCCGGCGTCGCGATGCTCGCCGGTGCGGATGTTCACCGGCAGCGTGTCGTACGGCATTCCTTTCAGCGCGAGTGCGATGCGCACCCGATAGGACGTCGAACTGTTGAAGAAGCTATGCAGTTGCACGATGTGACCTTTCTTCGGGGAAAACGACGCACGCGCGTCAGACCACGCGTACGGCCAGTTCGCCGAGACGCTCGACGCCGACCTTCATCACGTCGCCCTTCACCACCGCGCCGACTCCTTCCGGCGTGCCGGTGAAGATCACGTCGCCCGGTTCGAGGCGGAAGAACTTCGACAGGTCGGCGACGGTTTCGGCGACCGACCAGATCAGGTGCGACACGTCGCTCTTCTGCTTCGTCGCGCCGTTGACGGTGAGCCACAGGCCGCCCTGCTCGAAGTGACCGACGTCGCTCGCCCGATGCACGGGCCCGACCGGCGCGGAACGATCGAATGCCTTGCCGATTTCCCACGGACGGCCCATCTCGCGCATCTTCATCTGCAGATCGCGGCGCGTCATGTCGAGCCCGACTGCATAGCCCCACACGTGGTCGAGCGCGTGTTCGACCGGAATGTCCGAACCGCCTTTGCCGATCATCGCGACGAGTTCCGCCTCGTAGTGGTAGTTCTGCGTCTGCCACGGATAGGCGAGTTCGAGCGTTTCGCCGTACGCGACCGGCACGACCGAATCGGCCGGCTTGCAGAAGAAGAACGGCGGCTCGCGATCGGGATCGAAACCCATCTCGCGCGCATGCGCCGCGTAGTTGCGGCCGACGCAGTACACGCGGCGGACCGCGAAGCGGGCGTCGCTACCGGCGACGGGAAGCGCGACCGGCGCTTCGGGCGGGAAAACGTAAGTCATGAACGGCTCCTGCGTTAGCATGAAAGGAGGAACGCGCGCCGCTGCGGCGGCGCACGAAAGGAAGCGGGAAAATCGTTGAAACCGGCCGCGCTCGATCGCGGTCACTCACGATCACTCGCGAACTTCGCGCAGCAGGTTCAACTCGGACAGCACCGGCCGGTCGGAATAGCTGAACAGCACGCTGTCGGACGACGCCGACAGCCGCACCGGCGCCCACGACGGCGCGACGAAGATGTCGTGCGGCTCGAACGCGAATGCGTCGCCGCCGATGTGCGCGGTGCCGCTGCCTTCGACGACGCAGTAGATCGTCGCGTCGGTGCTGCGATACGTGCGGCCGTCGAAGCCGGCGGGCAGCAACTGCATGAACGTCGCGATCGTCGGCATCGGCCAGCCGCCCGTCGCGGGGTTCACGTAGCGCAGTTTCACGCCGTCCCACGCGTCGAGCTCGCCGTTGCGGTACAGCGCGTCGAGCGCTTCGCGGGTGCGTGCGTACGGATAGCTGAACACCGGCGACGTCGGGTCGCTCACGCGATGCCGGACCGGCACCATGTTGTGACCGAAGCGCGCGAAGCTGTCGCCTTCCGCGCGGCTGACGGGTTGCTCGGCTTGCGGATAGTTCTCCGCGAAGCCCGCGTCGAGGCTCGCGACGAGCGGAATGTCCAGCCCGTCGAGCCACACGACCGGCTCGCCGCCGTCTTCCGCGGACGGATTGCCGTGGTCGTGCCACGCCCACGACGGCGTGATGATGAAGTCGCCCGGATGCATCGTCGTGCGCTCGCCGTTCACCGCGGTCCATGCGCCGCTGCCTTCGACGATGAAGCGCAGCGCCGACTGCGTATGCCGGTGGCTCGGCGCAATCTCGCCCGGCAGGATCAGCTGCAGCCCCGCGTACAGGCTCGGCGTCATGCTCGACTTGCCGGGCAGCCCGGGGTTCTCCAGCACCAGCACGCGCCGCACGGCTTCTTCCGCGCTGATCACGTTGCCGGCCTGCATCACCAGGTC
This sequence comes from Burkholderia sp. SR8, assembly GCF_052851275.1. Classification (NCBI taxonomy): domain Bacteria; kingdom Pseudomonadati; phylum Pseudomonadota; class Betaproteobacteria; order Burkholderiales; family Burkholderiaceae; genus Burkholderia; species Burkholderia sp. SR8. The sequence continues at coordinate 36,926 of NZ_JAULUC010000006.1, read as the reverse complement.
GCGCACCTGCGCGTACTTCCAGATCGCGGGTTGCGCGGCCGGCTGCGGCGTTTTCGGCACGAGGTTGTGCAGCGATTCCCACAACGGCGCGAGACGCTGTTCGGCGATTCGTGCGTAGTAGTCGGCGCGCGACGTATCCGGGTGTCGGCTGGTCATCATGTCTCCTTGGGCGGCCGATCGCGGTCGGCGCTGTGTCCGGTCGGGGGCTGCGTGCTGCAGTCCGTCAGCGAATTTATATTCGACGCAGACATACCCAGTAAAATGGCGAAATCATCTAATCCATATTGTTTTGGATATATTTTCCGATACGGAGCGCGCGATGGACTGGACCTACCGGCTGCGATTGCGGCACCTGCAAGTGCTGCTGAGCCTGGCGAGCACGGGCAACCTGAGCCAGTCGGCGGCGGCGCTCGCGACCACGCAGCCCGCGCTGTCGAAATGGCTGAAGGAACTGGAGGAGGACGTCGGCCTGCCGCTGTTCGAGCGGCACGCGCGCGGATTGCGGCCGACCGCGTACGGCGACGCGCTGATCGAGCATGCGCGCCGCGTGGAGGCGCAGCTCGACGTCGCGCGCGACGACATGGCCGCGCTGCGCGAAGGCGGCAGCGGCCTGGTGACGATCGGCACGTCGGGCGTCGCGGCCGCCGATACGGTGCCGCTCGCGGTGTCGCAATTGCTGAAGCGGATGCCGCGTGCGCAGGTGCGGCTCACCGAAAGCACGATGAATCAATTGATGCCGCAACTCGCACGCGGCGAGCTGGACATCGTCGTCGGGCGCTCAGGGTCGGCGTCCGTCGATCCGCACCTGCACGCCGAGGCGCTTTATGTCGATCCGGTGGTGTTCGTCGCGCGGCCCGATCACGCGCTCGCCGGCGCGGCATCGGTGGGCTGGGACGAGGTACTCGCGTACTCGTGGATCGTCTGGCCGTCCGGCACGCCCGTGCACAACGCGCTGCAGGTCGCACTGACGGCCGCGGGCCGCGTGCAGCCGCCGCACTGCGTCGAATCGAATTCGTCGATCCTGAATCTCACGCTGCTGAACAACACCGACCTGCTCGGCGTCGCGTCGCACCGTGCCGCGCGGCGCTTCGAGCAATTGAACGCGATCCGCATCCTGCCGATGCAGCTCGAGGGCCAGGGCGCGGTGTCGATCTACTGGCATCCGGACAGCGCGAATCGCGCGGCCGTGGCCGCCACGATCGAGTGCCTGCGTGCCTGTGCGGCACCGCAGGTCGGCGGATGGGAGAAAGTGAACGTCGAATGAGCGCCGAGGCGGCCGGCGCGTGCCGTGCCGCCTCAGCGTCGGGCGTCGGGCGTCACGCGCCGTCGCAGCACGCCGTATCGTCCAGCATCAGCGTGCCGACTCGCGCGGGCACGAGCGGCGTGCGCGGCACCGGCGGCGTCCAGCCGAACAGCGCCTGCGCGGCCGCGCCGCAGACGCGGCCCTGGCATGCGCCCATCCCGCAGCGCGTCTGCAGTTTCGCGGCCGTCCAGCCGGGTGCCGGCGCGGCCGCGACCGCGTCTGCCACTGCGTCGAAACGCACGTCCTCGCACCGGCACAGCAGCGTATCGGGACGCGCGAGCCGGCGGATCGGCTCGCGGATCGCGAAGCGCTCTCGCACCGCATCCGCGAACGCCTGCCAGCGTGCGCGCTGCGCGACCAGCGCAGCGAGCCGCTCCGTTTGCCCGGTGGCCGCGCAGCCGGCGATCTCGCCTTCGACCATCGCGAGCTCGCTGCCGCCGACACCGGTGCATTCGCCCGCGGCGAAACAGCCGTCGCGGCTCGTGCGCTGATGCGCATCGACCACGACCGCGCCGTTCTCGATCCGGCAGCCGAGATGACTCAGCAGCACGGTGTTCGGCACGAGGCCGAAGCCGCACGCGAGCCGGTCGCAGTCGACGTCGAACTCGCGCTCGCCCTGCCGGATCCGCACGCGTTCGAGCCGCTTGTCGCCGAACGCTTCGACGACGTATGCATTGGGCCGGTACGCGGCGGTGACGAGCTTCGCGGCCTGCGCGAGCTTCGACGGCCAGCGCCACAGCCCGGCACCGAAGCCGGCGACATCGCCCCATGCGGCCTGTTCGAGCACGTGCGACACCTGCGCGCCGGCCTGACGGGCCGTCGCCGCGCTCGCGAGCAGCAGCGGACCGCTGCCGGCGATCATCGTGCGCTGGCCGCGCACGTCGAGGCCGTATTTGATCAGCGCCTGCAGGCCGCCCGCGCCGGTCACGCCGGGCAGCGTCCAGCCCGGGAACGGCAGCAGCAGCTCGCGCGCGCCGCAGCAGACGATCAGCGTGCGGAATTCGAGCAGCAACCCGCGTTCGTCGTCTTCCAGCAGCAGCGTGCCCGGCCGCGTTTCCGCGACGATGCGCGTGCCCGCGAGATGCGTAACGTTCGGCTGTCGCAGCACCGCGAGGCGTTCCGCGGCGGCCGGCGCCGGCGTCGCGTTGGCCGCCTGGCGCCAGATTTGCCCGCCTGCGCGCGGGTTGTCGTCGACAATCGCGATCGTCGCTCCGCTTCGCGCGGCCGCCCGCGCGGCCGACAGCCCGGCCGGGCCCGCGCCGACGATCGCGACGTCGACGCTCAGTCGTTCCTGTTTCGCCGTGCTCATCGCGTGCGCTCCACCCGCATCCCGTCGCGGCACAGCGTCTGGCAAGCCAGTCGGCGGCGGCCGTCGATCGTCATCCTGCACTCCTGGCAGATGCCCATACCGCAAAACGGCGCACGCGCCGCACCCGTGCACGACACGCGCGTCGTGTCGTCGCCGCTCGCCGCGATGGCAGCCGCGACGGTCGCACCGTCGGCCACCGTCAGCGCGCGGCCGTCCAGATGAATGATCATGTCAACCTCCGCCGGGCCGCCCCAAGGGGGCTGACCGCCCCCGCGGGGGGCAGCGAACGAAGTGAGCGTGGGGGTCGTTTCATGTCAGCGCTCCGGCGACGGGGGACGTCGTCAGAAAACGTCCCGGCAAATACGGTTCGATATCGATGGGCGGCCGCTCGCCGGTCATCAGCGCGGCGACCAGCCGCGCGCTGCCCGGCGCGGTCGTCACGCCGAGCCCTTCGTGCCCGACCGCGAGCCACACGCCCGGCCGCGCCGGATGTTCGCCGAGCAGCGGCAGTCCGTCGGGGCTCGCGGAACGGAAGCCCGTCCACGAGCGGATGGCGTTCAGTTCGGCGAGATCGGGGAGATAGCCGACCGCGCGGCGCAGCATGCGCGAGAGCACCGGCGGCTCGATACGAGGGTCCTCGGTGTCGAACTGGCGCGACGAGCCGATCAGCAGCTGGCCCGTCGGCCGCGGCTGCACGTTGAATGCGACCGACGTGCCGTCGCTCGCATGCGCGCTCGCCGCATAGCCGAGCTCGACGAGCTGGTGCGATACCTGGCCCGGATAGCGGTCGGTGATCAACAGATGGCCCTTCTTCGGGCGCAGCGGCAGTTCGGGCAACAGCGTGCGCGCGGCGACGCCGTTCGCGACGACCACGCGTTCCGCGCGCAGCGTCGCGCCGCTCGCGAGTGTCACGCTCGCGCCGTCGACCGCCACCGCCCGCTCGCGCCGCAACGCGATGCCCGGCGCTCGCTGCAACAGCCAGCTTGCAGCGACCGGCGCATAGAGAATCGCATCGCCGGGAATCTTCAGCGCGCCGCCGAGGCCTGCGCGCAACATCGGTTCGAGTTGCGCGAGCGTTTGCGCATCGATCAGCTCGCCCGCGACGCCGTGCGCGGCGAGCGTCGCCTGCTTCGCGCGCGCGAGGTCCATCTCGTGGGCATCCGCCGCGAGCCACAGCGTGCCGCAGTTGCGGTACGCGCAGCCTTCCGGCATCTCGCCGGCGAGCGCGCGCCACTGCTCGATCGAGTAGTGGCTCAGCGCGAGCTCGGCCGCGTTGTCGTCCATCGCGACGAGGTGGCCCATGCCGGCGCCCGTCGCGCCGCCGCTCGCGTCGTCGACGACGAGCACGCGCAGCCCGCGCTGCGCGAGTTCATGCGCACACGCGGCGCCGACGATGCCGGCGCCGATCACGACGACGTCGGTACGGGTCTCGCTCACGACACGATGCCCCAGCCGAACGGATCGTCTTCCTCGATCAGCAATGTCGCTTCCGCGCTCAGGTGCGCGCTGCCGCGGATCGTCGGCACGATGCCGCCGTCGGCCTGCACATAGCTTGCGTGGAACACGCTGCCGATCACGCTCGCCTGGCGCCACACGACGCCCGGTTCGAGCTTGCCGTCGGCCGCGAGGCACGCGAGCTTCGCGCTCGTGCCGGTGCCGCACGGCGAACGGTCGTACGCGTGACCCGGGCACAGCACGAAGCTGCGGCTGTCGTGTTCGGGATCGTCCGCGAACAGTTCGATATGGTCGATCTCGCCGCCGTTCGCGCCCGTGATCCCCGCGCACTCGAGCCCCGCGCGCACCGCGGACGAATACGCGGTCAGCGCGGCGACGTTGTCGCCGGCCACACGCTGGCCGTGATCGCTGATCAGGAAGAACCAGTTGCCGCCCCACGCGATGTCGCCCTTCACCGGGCCGTAACCCGGCACGTCGACCTCGACGCCCTTCGCATGGCGATACGCGAGCACGTTGCGCACGCTCACCGACAGGTCGTCGTGCAGCGTCGCCTCGACGGTGCCGACCGGCGTTTCGATCTTGTGCACGCCCGGCGCAATGCGGCCCATGTGATGCAGCGTGCGCACGACGCCGATCGTGCCGTGCCCGCACATCCCGAGATAGCCGCTGTTGTTGAAGAAGATCACGCCGGCCGCCGCTTCCGGCGACACGGGCTCGCACAGCAGCGCGCCGACCAGCACGTCGCTGCCGCGCGGCTCGAGAATGCACGCGGTGCGGTAGCGGTCGTGCTCGCGCGCGAGCACGTCGCGACGCTCGGCCATCGTGCCGTTGCCGAGCGACGGAAAACCGGACACGACGAGCCGCGTGGGTTCGCCGCCGGTGTGCGAATCGATGATCTGGATGCGCTTCATCATGAGCCGTCCGAAGTGGGGAAAGGAGCATAGCTTCCTCCGTCGCGCGTCCGTCCGCTTGTGGCTTTTCGATGAAGGCGGCGACGAAATCGGCATAGTGCGGAGCACCTTTCGGAACCCTTCCGGCCACTGTGCCGATTTCGTCATTCTGCTCCGCGATACGACTCAAGCGTGATGGGTGTTTGCACGGCGATACTGGTTGCACGTCGACGCGCCTGTCGTCGGCCGACATGAAGCAGGAGATTGCAGTGAGCCGAAACGCCATCCAGCGGACCGGAGTGTTCCCCGCCGTCAGCAACCGGTTCGTACCGGGCGCTTCCAGCGCTTTCGACGCCGCGCACCGCGCCGAACCGGGCCCCGTGAACCGCTGACCGATTTCCCCCCGGCGGTGCGGCGGCTTCCCCCCGTCGCATCGCCACCACCGGTCCGGCAGGGCCGAACGGGCCCGTTCGCCGCAGCGCCAGCGCGCGCTGCGCATCGACGGTCCGCGGCCCGCCCCGGTCGTTCGAACCGGTCGCACGCCGGCCGGCAGGTACCGCACCGCTGCTCCGTCGGAGCGCGGCGCCGACCAGCCTGCCCCGATATTTCCCAGGAGACAAACCCATGCCAGGCCAAGGCAACACCCACCCGTCCGTCCCGCTTTCCCGTTCCGTGCCCGCCGACGGCGGTCACGGCAAATTCAAGAAACAGCTGTCGCTGACCGACCTCACGTTCATCGGCCTCGGTGCGATCTTCGGTTCGGGCTGGCTGTTCGCCGCGAGCCACGTGTCGACGATCGCCGGCCCGGCCGGCATCTTCTCGTGGCTGCTCGGCGGCTTCGCGGTGCTGCTGCTCGGCATCGTCTATTGCGAGCTCGGCGCCGCGCTGCCGCGCGCGGGCGGCGTGGTCCGCTATCCGGTGTTCTCGCACGGCCCGCTGCTCGGCTACCTGATGGGCTTCATCACGCTGATCGCCTTTTCGAGCCTGATCGCGATCGAAGTGGTCGCCGCGCGCCAGTACGCGGCGGCGTGGTTCCCCGGCCTGACGAAGGCCGGATCGAGCGATCCGACGACGATCGGCTGGCTCGTGCAGGCCGCGCTGCTGTGCTTCTTCTTTTACCTGAACTATTCGAGCGTGAAGACGTTCGCGAAGGCGAACAACATCATCAGCATCTTCAAGTTCATCGTGCCGCTGTCGGTGATCGCGGTGCTGTTCACGTTCTTCAAGCCCGCCAACCTGACCGTGCACGGCTTCGCGCCGTTCGGCATGCCGGGCATCGAAATGGCCGTGTCGGCCGGCGGCATCATCTTCGCGTATCTCGGCCTCACGCCGATCGTGTCGGTCGCGAGCGAAGTGCGCAATCCGCAGCGCACGATCCCGATCGCGCTGATCCTGTCGATCCTGCTGTCCACGCTGATCTACGTGCTGCTGCAGCTCGCGTTCATCGGCAGCATCCCCACCGACATGCTCGCCGCCGGCTGGCACGACGTCAGCAAGGCGTTCTCGCTGCCGTACCGCGACATCGCACTCGCGCTCGGCGTCGGCTGGCTCGCGGTGATGGTCGTCGCCGACGCGATGATCTCGCCGAGCGGGTGCGGCAACATCTACATGAACGCGACGCCGCGCGTCGTCTACGGCTGGGCGAAGACGGGCACCTTCTTCAAGGTGTTCACGCGCGTCGACGAAGCGTCGGGCATCCCGCGCGCGGGCCTGTGGCTCACGTTCGGCCTCGCGATCTTCTGGACGATGCCGTTCCCGTCGTGGGAAGCGCTGATCAACATCGTGTCGGCCGCACTCGTGCTCAGCTACGCGGTCGCGCCCGTGTCGGTCGCCGCGCTGCGCCGCACCGCGCCCGACCTGCCGCGGCCGTTCCGCGCGGTCGCGTTCGGCATCACCGGCCCCGCGTCGTTCGTGATCGCCGCGCTGATCGTCTACTGGTCGGGCTGGAGCACGGTGTCCTGGCTGCTCGGCCTGCAGATCGCGATGTTCGTGATCTACCTCGCGTGCCGCCGCTGGGTGCCGACCGCGCACCTGAGCCTCGCCGAGCAGGTGCGCTCGTCCGCGTGGCTGATCGCGTTCTACGCGGCCATGATCGTGCTGTCGTATTTCGGCGGCTTCGGCGGTACCGGCCAGCTCGCGCATCCGTACGACACGGTCGTCGTCGCGGCCGTCGCGCTCGTCATCTACTACTGGGGCGCCAACACCGGCGTCCGCTCCGACAAGCTGCAGCTCGAAGACGACGAAGGCTGACACCCGCGCCTTCCCCTTTCCACTCCCGGCCGGGCACACGACGCCCGGCTCCGCATTTTTCGAGGAAAACCATGCAACTCACAGGTCAGCTCCTGATCGGCCAGTCGGCCATCGCCGGACAGAACGGCACCCTCCACGGCATCGCCGCCGCGACCGGCGAAGCGCTCGAACCCGCATTCGGCGGCGCGAGCCTGCACGACCTGGAGACGGCCTGCGCGCTCGCCGACGATGCATTCGATACGTACCGCGAAACGAACCCCGAGCAGCGCGCCGCGTTTCTCGACGCGATCGGCCGCAACATCATGGCGCTCGGCGACGACCTGATCGAGCGCTGCATGACCGAAACCGGCCTGCCGCGCGCGCGCATCGAAGGCGAACGCGGCCGCACGGTCGGCCAGCTCGCGCTGTTCGCGTCGCTCGTGCGCGACGGCGGCTACGTCGATGCGCGCATCGATCCCGCGCGCCCGGACCGCAAGCCGCTGCCGCGCGTCGACCTGCGCCTGCGCAACGTCGCGATCGGGCCGGTCGCCGTGTTCGGCGCATCGAACTTCCCGCTCGCGTTCTCGGTGGCCGGCGGCGATACCGCCTCGGCCCTCGCGGCCGGCTGCCCGGTGATCGTCAAGGCGCACTCCGCGCATCCGGGCACGTCGGAGCTCGTCGGCCGCGCGATCCAGCAGGCCGTGCGCGAATGCGGGCTGCCGGCCGGCGTGTTCTCGCTACTGTTCGACGCATCGCGCGAAATCGGCCAGGCGCTCGTCGCAGACGCGCGCATCAAGGCCGTCGGCTTCACCGGCTCGCGCCGCGGCGGCGTCGCGCTGATGAACATCGCGGCCGCGCGCCACGAGCCGATTCCGGTCTACGCGGAAATGAGCTCGATCAACCCGGTGCTGCTGTTCCCGGCCGCGCTCGATGCGCGCCACGATACGATTGCGCCGCAGTTCGTCGCGTCGCTCGCGCTCGGCGCCGGCCAGTTCTGCACGAACCCGGGCCTCGTGCTCGCCGTCGACGGCCCCGCGCTGCGCGCGTTCGAAGCCGCGGCGGCCACGGCCGTGCAGGCGACCGCCGCGCAGACGATGCTGACGCCGCACATCCACGCAAGCTACGCGCAGGGCGTCACCGCACTGCGCGCGCACGATGCGGTCGAGCTGCTCGCCGAAGGCGTCGAAGGCGGCCGCTACCAGGCACGCGCAGCGCTGTTCGCGACGTCGGCCGACGCGTTCATCGCGCACCCCGAACTGCGCGACGAAGTGTTCGGTCCTGCGTCGCTGATCGTCCGCTGCGCGGATGCCGACACGCTGCATCGCGTGCTGAAGTCGCTCGAAGGCCAGTTGACGATCGCCGCGCATCTCGCCGACGGGGACGCCGCGCTGTTCGCCGCACTGCGCCCGACGCTGGAGCGCAAGGCCGGCCGCATTCTCGTCAACGGGTTCGGCACCGGTGTCGAGGTCGGTCACGCGATGGTGCACGGCGGCCCGTTCCCGGCCACGTCCGACACGCGCACGACGTCGGTCGGCGCGCGCGCGATCGAGCGTTTCCTGCGCCCCGTGTCGTATCAGGACGTGCCGGACGCGCTGCTGCCCGACGCGATCCGCAACGGCAACCCGCTGAACGTGCCGCAACGCATCGACGGCGTGCCCGCGCCGCGGGAAGCGCGCGATGTCTGAGCCGCTCGCCGAAGTCGTCCTGTCGCTCGACGAGGTCCATGCACTCGCGCTGCGGGTGCTGACCCACAACGGGATGTCGGATGCGCACGCGCGGGCGATCGCGCGCGTGATCACGCAGGGTCAGCGCGACGAGTGCCATTCGCACGGCGTGTACCGGCTGCTCGTGTGCGTGCGCTCGCTGAAGAAGGGCAAGGTCGATCCGCAGGCCGTGCCGACGCTGCGCCGGCTGTCGTCGTCGATCGTCGCGGTCGACGCGCATCGCGGTTTCTCGCTGCTGAGCTTTGAAACCGGCCTGCCGGTGCTCGTCGAGATGGCGAAGCAGCACGGGATCGCCGCGATGGCGATCCATCGCTGCTATCACTTCTCGGCACTGTGGCCGGAGGTCGAGGCGATTGCCGCCGAGGGACTGGTCGGCATCGCGATGAATCCGAGCCACAGCTGGGTCGCGCCGGAAGGCGGCCGCGAACCGGTGTTCGGCACCAACCCGATCGCATTCGCGTGGCCGCGCCCGGGGGGCGTGCCGTTCGTGTTCGACTTCGCGACGAGCGCAATCGCGCGCGGCGACATCGAGTTGCACGCGAAGCTCGGCAAACCGATCCCGCCGCACTGGGCGATCGATGCCGACGGCCGGCCGACCACCGATCCGAAGGCCGCGCTGCAGGGCGCGATGCGCACGTTCGGCGGACACAAGGGCTCGGCACTCGCGGCGATGGTCGAGCTGCTCGGCGGCGCGCTGATCGGCGACATGACGAGCCGGGAATCGATGGAATTCGACGAAGGCGTCGGCGCGACGCCGTGCCATGGCGAGCTCGTGATCGCGTTCGATCCGAAGGTGTTCCTCGGCGACGAGCTCGAGGCCGGCCTCGCGCGCGGCGAGCGGATGTTCGCGTCGATCACCGGGCAAGGCGCGCGGCTGCCGTCGCAGCGGCGCTTCGATGCACGGGCGCGCAGCATCGCGCACGGCGTGCGGATTCCGAAGCCGTTGTACGACGAAATCCTGACGCTGCTCGACTGACGCGCGATCGAGCGGCACGGCACGGCTTCATCGTCGGCGGAACGGGCGGTGAAGCCGCCGCGCGGTTCTGCCGGCGATGGCCTTTTCGCCTGTTCACCTTCGCGTGTCAGCCTTCGCTTTTCCGCCTCCGCATCTCGGCATTTCGGCACCTTGGCACTTGGCACTTGGCACTTGGCACTTGGCACTTGGCACTTGGCACTTGGCACTTGGCACCTTGGCACCTTGGCACCTTGGCACCTTGGCACCTTGGCACCTTGGCACCTTGGCACCTTGGCACCTTGGCACCTCGGCGCCTTGGCACCTCGGCGCCCGGTACGTTCAGTCGCCGCCCGGCCGGCCACCGGCATCGCGTCGCCTCCCGCCGCGCCCGCCGCCCGCCCGGCGGCTGTGGGATAATCGTCGAGTTTGCCCAGGGCGCAGCTCAAGAGGTTGTTCGCACGGGCGCGCGAGAGGCCTTTATTCCCGTGCCTCCACCCTTTTCCGCGATATTTCTTCAGCCATCACAATGCCCACATACCGTTCCAAAACCTCCACCGCCGGCCGCAACATGGCAGGTGCGCGCTCGCTGTGGCGCGCCACCGGCATGAAAGACGACGATTTCTCGAAGCCGATCATCGCGGTCGTCAACTCGTTCACGCAGTTCGTGCCCGGGCACGTGCACCTGAAGGATCTCGGCCAGCTCGTCGCGCGCGAGATCGAAGCGGCGGGCGGCGTCGCGAAGGAATTCAACACGATCGCGGTCGACGACGGCATCGCGATGGGCCACGACGGCATGCTGTACTCGCTGCCGAGCCGCGACATCATCGCCGACTCGGTCGAATACATGGTGAACGCGCACTGCGCGGACGCGATGGTCTGCATCTCGAACTGCGACAAGATCACGCCGGGGATGCTGATGGCCGCGATGCGCCTGAACATTCCGGTAATCTTCGTGTCGGGCGGCCCGATGGAAGCCGGCAAGACGCGTCTCGCGAACCCGGTCACCAAGGCCATCGAACTGAAGAAGCTCGACCTCGTCGACGCGATGGTGATCGCGGCCGACCAGTCGTATTCGGATGCGGACGTCGCCGAAGTCGAACGCTCGGCGTGCCCGACCTGCGGCTCGTGCTCGGGCATGTTCACCGCGAACTCGATGAACTGCCTGACCGAAGCGCTCGGGCTGTCGCTGCCGGGCAACGGCACGGTCGTCGCGACGCACGCCGATCGCGAGCAGCTGTTCAAGCGCGCCGGCCGCCGCATCGTCGAACTCACGCGCCAGCACTACGAGCAGGACGACATGCGCGTGCTGCCGCGCTCGGTCGGCTTCAAGGCGTTCGAGAACGCGATGACGCTCGACATCGCGATGGGCGGCTCGACCAACACGATCCTGCACCTGCTCGCGATCGCGCAGGAAGCCGGCATCGACTTCACGATGAAGGACATCGATCGCCTGTCGCGCATCGTGCCGCAGCTGTGCAAGGTCGCGCCGAACACGAACAAGTACCACATCGAGGACGTGCACCGCGCCGGCGGCATCATGGCGATCCTCGGCGAGCTCGACCGCGCCGGCAAGCTGCACACCGACGTGCCGACCGTGCACGCGCCGACGCTGAAGGACGCGCTCGACCAGTGGGACATCGTCCGCACCGAAGACGAAGCGGTCCGCACGTTCTACCTGGCCGGCCCGGCCGGAATCCCGACGCAGGTCGCGTTCAGCCAGAACACGCGCTGGCCGAGCCTCGACCTCGACCGCGCCGAAGGCTGCATCCGCTCGTACGAGCATGCCTTCTCGAAGGAAGGCGGTCTCGCGGTGCTGACGGGCAACATCGCGCTCGACGGCTGCGTGGTGAAGACGGCCGGCGTCGATGAAAGCATCCTCGTGTTCGAAGGCTCGGCGCACGTGACCGAGTCGCAGGACGAAGCAGTCGAGAACATCCTGAACGACAAGGTCAAGGCCGGCGACGTGGTGATCGTGCGCTACGAAGGCCCGAAGGGCGGCCCCGGCATGCAGGAAATGCTGTACCCGACGAGCTACATCAAGTCGAAGGGCCTCGGCAAGGCATGCGCGCTGCTGACGGATGGCCGCTTCTCGGGCGGCACGTCGGGCCTGTCGATCGGTCACTGCTCGCCGGAAGCGGCAGCGGGCGGCGCGATCGGCCTCGTGCGCGACGGCGACAAGATCCGCATCGACATTCCGAACCGCACGATCGACGTGCTGGTGTCGGACGAGGAACTCGCACGCCGCCGCGAAGAGCAGAACGCGAAGGGCTGGAAGCCGGCGCAACCGCGTCCGCGCAAGGTGTCCGCGGCGCTGAAGGCCTATGCGAAGCTCGTGATGTCGGCCGACAAGGGCGCCGTGCGCGACCTGTCGCTGCTCGACGACTGACGCCGGGCGGCGGGCCGCACGAGCGGCCCGCGACGCCCGCTGCAGAAGCCGCTCTCCGGAGCGGCTTTTTTTTCGTCCGGCGCCGGCGTCGACGCCGTCCATCAACGGCGATATTCGTCGCTGCGAGCACCACCGCCGCCGCCATGGCCGCCGTCGTGGTCGCCGCCTCCCTGCGATCTGCCACCGTAACCGCCGCCGCCCGGATTCCCCTGCGGCGGCATCATGCGCGGCGCGCCGCCCTGCGGGGGCGCGGGATGCGCGACTGCAGCCGGCGGCCGCGCATTGCCGCCGGCACCGGGCATGGGCGCCGGCATCGGCGCAGGAGCCGGTGCGGCCTGCGGGGCCTGCGGCGCCGGCATGCGGTTCGGGCCGTTCCAGCCGCCGCGCGTGGCCGACGGCCGTGCGTCATGCTGCGCGGGCGGCACGCCGCCGGGCGCACGCTGGATCGGCCCGCCCGGTTGCGGGCGGCCGTATGCGGGCGGTACGCCGCCGGGGCCGATGCGCGGCTCGGCGCGCCGCTCCCAGCGGTCGCGATCGTGGAACCACGGCCGGTTGCGGTAATAGCGGTCCCAGTACGCGCCGATCGCGAAGCCGGTCACCGGCACGCCGATGATCGCGCCATACTCGAGCAGCGGCACGTAGCTGCCCCGGTACGGATAGTCGAGTTGTTCGGCGTCGATCCAGCCGCGCACGCCCGGCAGCGCGACGTCGCACCACGAGTAGTCGCTCAGGCAGCCGAACACGTCGAGCGCGGTGCCCGGTGGAATTTCGGCGACGACCGGATAATCCGGCGCCGGCCCCGCATAGAGGTCGGCTCCCGAGTTCGTATACGCGCTGCTCTGCGCATCGGCGATGCCCGGTATGGCCGCGATGCCGAACAGCACGGCGCACAGACTTCGGATGATGGTGTTGCTCATGGTGCTCTCCCGCGCGGTGCCGCCGCGCGTCGGTCAGTGTCGATGGCCACCGCCCCAGTGTCCGCCACCCCAGTGGCCGCCGCCCCACGGTCGGTGCCAGTACCCGCCGCGGTACCCGCCGCCCCAATGCCCCCAGAAGCCGAGGCCGATCGTGACGGGCGGCCCGTACCAGCCCGGGTAGTACGCGGGATAGTAGGCCGGGTAAGGCACATAGACGGGCGCGGCATAAACGGGAGCCGGCGCGTACGCGTAATCGTCCGACGAAGGCGGTGCAGCCGGCGCGGTGCTCGCCGGCGCCACCGCGATCTCGCGCTGCGACAGCGTGGCCGGCACCGGTGCGTAATACGGTGCATAGCCGTAAGGGCCCGTGTAATAGCAGCCGCTCAGCGCGAGCATCGCCACCGCCATGACGGCAGGCCTCGCGGCGGGAATCGGGTTCATCTCGTTGCTCCGCAGGAATCCGCGCGTCGCCGCGTGGCGCGCGCCTGACTCTAGCTTACGTCCCCTGCATGTTTCCGCGGATTTGATCGGTTACTTTTTGTTTCTGCGCTGGAATGCAGGCGCCGGACCGTGCAGGCACGTCGTCTGCTTCGGCGTCTGCCGCGCCGCCGTTGAAGTTGGCGCAACTGCCCTCACCTTGAATATCGAGTCAGACTGACCGGCGCGGACGGGTGTTCGCGGCCTCCGGCGGCCTGAAACCCGCGGACTTCGGCCCGCCCAGACAGGAACGCGGCTCGCGCCGCCATCGACATGACTACGCCACGCCCCACGCTTCGGGCGGACACGCCCCTCGATCCGATCATCCAGCTGCTGGCGCTCGCCGGCGAACAGGGTTATCTGACGCACGCCGACCTCGTCGACGCGCTGCCGCCGGAAAGCGACAGTCCCGACGCGCTGGACGTCGTGCGCGCCGCGCTCGCGGACATCGGCATCGCCGTGCTCGACGAGCCGGCCGCACCGGTGCCGTTCGCGGCCGCGGCGCCGGTCGACGTCGATCGCGACACGCTCGACGAAGGCCGTGCGCTACTCGGCGACCTCGCCCGCGGCACGAGCGCATCGACCGACCCGCTCGCGCTCTACATGCGGCGTATCCACGCGGTGCCGCTGCTCAAGCGCGAGGACGAAATCGTGCTCGCGCGCGAAATCGAAACGGGCCGCCATCAGATCCTGCATGCGCTCGCCGGCTGTCCGGCCGCGATCGAGACGCTGCTCGCACGCCGCGGCGCCACGGGTGCAACCGGCGCGGCCGGCGACGAAGGCGACGAAGGCGACGACGTCGACGGGGAACACGACGCACCGCCTGCACCTGCACGCGACGACGCGCTACAAGCCGCGGTCGCGGCCGTGCGCCACGCGTTGCATGCGCACGGCTGCCGCTCGGACGCATACCGCGACGCGCGCAACCATCTGGCCGCCCTGCTCGGTTCGCTCGCATGGGTCGCCCCGGCCGTCGACGACGCGAGCCGCGTCGTGCGTGCGCTCGCGGCCACGCCGGTCAATACGACCACGGAGGCCGGCGCCGACGACGCGTGCTTCGACACGGTCGCGCGCCGCGCACTCGGCGCCGCGCTCAGCGATGGCCAGCAAAAGGTGCGCGACGGCACGCGCGCGATGCTGGAAGCGAACCTGCGGCTCGTGCTGTCGATCGCGCGCAAGTACCTGAACCGCGGCGTCGACCTGCCCGACCTCGTGCAGGACGGCTGTCTCGGCCTGATGCGCGCGATCGAGAAGTTCGAATACCGGCGCGGCTTCAAGTTCTCGACCTACGCGACCTGGTGGATCCGGCAGGCCGTCGCACGCGCAGTGGCCGACCGCTCGCGCACGATCCGCGTGCCGGTGCACGTCGGCGACCAGTACCAGCGCGTGCAGCGGCATGCGCTGCGCTTCCGCCAGCGCACCGGCCGCCGCGCGACGCCGGCCGAGCTCGCGGCCGAAACCGGGCTCGCCGAGGACAAGCTGCGCGCGGTGCTCGCGCTGCCCGCCGAGCCGCTGTCGCTGGACACGCCGCTGCCCGACGCGGACACCGGCCTCGTCGACCTGATCGAGGACCAGGCGTCGACGAGCCCGTTCGAGCGTCTCGCGGATTCGCGCATGCGCGAGTGCGTGACGTCGCTGCTGCGAACGGTCACGCCCACCGAGGCCGACGTGCTGCGCCGGCGGTTCGGCCTCGGCGGCGCCGAGCCCGATACCTACGACGCGATCGCGCAGGACGCCGGCATGTCGCGCGAACGCGTGCGGCAGATCGAGAAGCGCGCGCTGGCGACGCTGCGCACGGCCGCCGAGGCCGAGGGCGCGCAGTCGTTCCTCGACGCGTAACGGGTCGCGCGTTCGTGCCGGATCCCGGCACGAACGCGTGTGACCCGGTTCCGTCGGTGCAACGTTTGCCATTGACGCGCATCAAGTTTTGCTCGTCGCTTGCGGCCACAATATGCTGAAATGAAAGGTAAAGCGGTGCGTCGCGCACCGCGTCCATTCCGTTTGCGCTTCCCCGGGTCCCTCACCATGCAGACGACCTTCAGCCAGACGCACGAGGAAAACCGCCAGGTCGCGGACTGCCTGCGCGAAGCCGCGCAGCTGCTTGCCGACCAGGGCGCGAATCCCTATCGGGTGGCCGCCTATCGCACGGCGGCCGACACGCTCGAGTCGCTCGACGATGCGATCCGCACCCGGTTCGACGCGGGCGGCGTCGACGCGCTCGGCGCGCTGCCGCAGATCGGCACGGGCGTCGCGCAGGCGATCGCCGAGTTGCTGGTGACCGGGCGCTGGCGCCTGCTCGACCGGCTGCGCGGCGACGCCGAACGCGCGTCCGCGTTCGAAGCCGTGCCGGGCATCGGTCACGCGCTCGCACTGCGGATTCACGACGAATTGCACATCGACACGCTCGAGGAGCTCGAGCGCGCGGCCCGCAACGGCCGGCTCGAAGCGATCGCGGGCGTCGGCCCGCGGCGCGCGGCCGGCATCCGCGCGGCGCTCGACGACGTGCTGACGCGCCGCCGGCGCTGGCAAGGCCACGCGCGCGACGCCGATCTCGGCACCGAACCGCCGGTCGAGCTGCTGCTTTACATCGACCGGCTGTACCGCAACAAGGCCGCCGCCGGCGCGCTGCCGATGCTCGTGTCGCGGCGCCTGAACGCGGACGTCAGCGTATCGCCGCCCGTGATGCACATGACGAAGGGCGGCTGGCATTTCACCGCGCTGTGCCCGTATCCGGCGCGCGCGCAGGAGTCCGGGCGCACCGCGGACTGGGTCGCGCTTTACTTCTACGATGCGTTGCAATGCGAGCACCAGCGGACCATCGTCACCGGCACGCTCGGCTCGCTCGTCGGCAAACGGATCGTGCGCGGACGCGAGATGGAATGCCGCGTGTATTACGCGGGATGACGCAGGCGGGCCGCCAGCCGCCACGCCGGGTGCCGGCGAGCGGCGTGCGCGCGTCGGTCCGGTATCCGCACCCGGCCTAAGCGCCTTCCGCCTTCGTGCGGCGCACCGGATGGCGATGCGCGGCGATTCTCAGCAGCTTCTGGAACGACGGACATTCGAGATGGCTCGGCGCCGGGCACACGGCCGCATGCCGCAGCGCGTCGCGCACCGCGCCCAGGCGGCGGATCGTGCGGTCGAGTTCGTCGGCCTTGTCGTCGAGCTTCGCGCGATCGATCGCGGGCCGGCCGTCGGCGCCGAACATCGCGAGGATGTCGTCCAGCGAAAAACCGGCCTCGCGGCCGAGCGCGATCAGCGCAAGGCGCTCCAGCACCGACTCGTCGTATTGACGGCGCAGCCCGTGACGGCCGGTCGGCACGATCAATCCCTTTTCCTCGTAATAGCGCAGCGTCGACGCGGGCAATCCCGAGCGGCGCGCGACATCGGCGATGTCCAGTCGGCTCATGCTTGACCTCAAGTGAACTTGAAGTTGCAAGATAGCCGTTCGACTCTTTCGACACAAGCCCGGACCGCCATGAATCTGCCCTATCCCTGTCGTCTTCCGTCGTGCGTCGCCGTCGCGACCGTTCGCGCCGGAGGCCCGCGATGATCTCCGCCGACTTCCTGTTGCGCATCCTGCTGATCGGCGCGGGCGCGACGCTCGCGATGGACCTGTGCGCGTGGTGGCGGCGCAAGGCCTTCGGCATTCCGTCGCTCGATTACGCGCTGGTCGGCCGCTGGCTCGGCCACATGACGCGCGGCCGGTTCCGTCATGCGTCGATCGTCGCCGCACCGCCGATGCCGGCCGAACGCGCGGTCGGCTGGATCGCGCATTACGCGATCGGCATCGCGTTCGCGGCGCTGCCCGTCGCGATCGCAGGAACGGAGTGGGTCCGCGCGCCGACGCTCGTGCCCGCGCTGGCGGCGGGCCTCGTCAGCGTGGCCGCGCCGTTCTTCGTGATGCAGCCGGCGCTCGGGTTCGGCGTCGCCGCGTCGCGTACGCCGCAGCCACGCGTCGCGCGCCGGCGCAGCCTCGTCACGCATCTCGTGTTCGGGCTCGGGCTGTATCTGACGGCGTTCGGACTCGCGATGCTCGAGCGTTAGCGCGGCGCACCGCCGGCAACGGGCCGGCTCACGGAAATCGTGCTCGTGCGGCGCCAGACCACGCCGTACCGGCTCCACAGGCCCCTTCGTTGCTGCAGCAGCCAGTCGGCCGCGGCGGGTCGATTCCGCAGCGGCAAGCCGGCGCCGCGGTCATTCGCCGCCGCTGTCGATCAGGTTGTGACGCACGCGCCCGAGCAGCCGGACGAGCGTGTCGCGCTCGTCCGGCGTGAAGCCGCGCAGCCCGTCGTCGGTGACGGTGTCGCCCACTTCCAGCATCTGCGGAAAGATGTCGCGCGACTTGCCGGTGAGCCGGATCACGAACGCGCGGCGATCGTCGTCGTTCGCGATGCGTTCGATCCATCCGCAGCTTTCCATCCGGTCGAGCAGCCGCGTGAGCGAGATCGGCGTGATCTCGAGCCATTCCGCGAGCCGCGCCTGATTCATCTCGCCCTTCCACGTCAGGTACGCGAGCACGCGGCTTTGCGCGCGCGTCAGCCCGATGCGCTTCGCGCGCCGGTCGAACAGGCGTCCTTGCAGGCGGGCCACGTCGGAAATCAGGTAGCCGATCCGGTTCTCGTAAGTCTTGTCCATGCGGCGATTATAGGGGCAGGCCGCGCGCGATCCGCGGCCGCGGCGACGCGATGAGCACGGCTATAATAAGCGTGCTTATAATTCGAGTCATACTGGATCGTCGCCCACGGCGACCGCCCCACGGAGACACCCGCTTGAATCCCGCCGCCGACGCCCCCGCCTCGCCGCCCGCCCTCAATCGGCCGATGCTGACGCTGTCGATCATGCTCGCGACGCTGATCCAGACGCTCGACAGCACGATCGCGAACGTCGCGCTGCCGCACATGCAGGGCAGGCTGTCCGCGTCGCAGGACGAGATCACCTGGGTGCTGACTTCGTACATCGTCGCCGCGGCGATCGCGACGCCGCTGACCGGCTGGCTGTCCGACCGGCTCAGCATGAAGCGGCTGCTGACGATCTCGATCGCCGGCTTCACGATCGCGTCGGCGCTGTGCGGGCTGTCGGAATCGCTCGTGCAGATCGTCGGCGCGCGGCTGCTGCAGGGTGTGTTCGGCGCCGCGCTGGTGCCGCTGTCGCAGTCGATCCTGCTCGACATCAACCCGCGCGAGAAACAGGGCCAGGCAATGGCGATCTGGGGAATGGGCGTGATGGTCGGCCCGATCCTCGGTCCGACGCTCGGCGGCTGGCTGACCGACAGCTACAACTGGCGCTGGGTTTTCTTCATCAACGTGCCGATCGGCGCGTTCGCGCTGGCCGGCGTGCTGACCTTCCTGCCGGCCCGCGCACCGCGCCCGCACGTGAAATTCGACGCGTTCGGCTTCGCGACCCTCGCGCTCGCGATCGGCGCGTTCCAGGCGATGCTCGACCGCGGCGAACAGCTCGACTGGTTCGGTTCGTACGAGATCCGGATCGAGGCGCTGGTCGCCGCGCTCAGCTTCGCGTTCTTCCTCGCGCATACGGCGACCGTCGGCAAGGCATCGTTCTTCAAGTCGGAATTGCTGCGCGATCCGAACTTCGCGACCGGCACGCTGTTCATCTTCGTCGTCGGCGCGGTGCTGTACGCGACGCGTGCGCTGCTGCCGCCGATGCTGCAGAACCTGATGGGCTATCCGGTCGCGACGACGGGCCTCGTCACCGCGCCGAGCGGCGCCGGAACGATGATCGCGATGCTGTTCGTCGGGCGATTGCTGAAGTACGTCGATGCGCGGGCGCTGCTGTTCGCGGGGCTGGCGATTTCCGCGCTCGCGCTGTGGCAGATGATGCAGTACACGATCGTGCTGTCCGAGGCGGACATCGTGTGGCCCGGCGTGATCCAGGGCTTCGGGCTGGGGCTCGTGTTCGTGCCGCTGAGCGCGCTGTCGTTCTCGACGCTGCAGCCGGAGCTGCGCGCCGACGGCACGGCCACCTACAGCCTGATGCGCAACATCGGCAGCAGTATCGGCATCTCGATCGTGCAGACGCTGATGACGCGCAACACGCAGGTCGCGCATGCCGATCTCGCGACCCACGTCACGCCGTTCGACCCGGCCGTGCAGGCGATCGCGGGCAGCCGCGTCGACATCGCGCTGCTCGATCGCACGATCAACCAGCAGGCCGCGATGATCGCGTACCTGAACGACTTCAAGCTGATGTTCGTCGCGACGCTGCTGATGATCCCGCTATTGCTGCTGATCCGGCCGCCGCAGAAGACGGCGAGCGTCGACGTCGCGCACGCGGCGATGGAATGACGGCGCGAAGGACGTGCGCGCAGCCCGTGCGCCGCGTGCACGTCCGGCCGCTCAGGCCTTCATCGTCCCGGTGCGCACATAGCGCTCGTGCCACGACAGCGCCTCGGCGAGCAGGTGCGGCGTGTGCTTGCCGAAGCTCTCGCGCGACGCGCGCTCGAAGTAGTCCTCGAGCATGGGCCGGTAGTCGGGATGCGCGCAGGTCGCGATGACCTTGCGCGCGCGCTGCTTCGGCGACAGCCCGCGCAGGTCGGCGAGCCCCTGCTCGGTGACGACCACCGCGACGTCGTGCTCGGTATGGTCGACGTGGCTCGCCATCGGCACGATCCGCGAGATCGCGCCGCCCTTCGCGGTACTGGCCGACATGAAGCATGACAGATAGCCGTTGCGCGCGAAGTCGCCCGAACCGCCGATGCCGTTCTGGATCTTCGTGCCCATCACGTGCGTCGAATTCACGTTGCCGTAGATGTCGGCCTCGATCATCCCGTTCATCGCGATGCAGCCGAGCCGGCGCACGAGTTCCGGATGGTTGCTGATCTCCTGCGGGCGCAGCAGGATCTTTTCGCGGAACGTCGCGATCTCGTCGGCAAAACGCTGCACGGCGGCCGGGCTCAGCGACAGCGCGGTGGCCGACGCGAAGCTCAGCGTGCCGTCGTCGAGCAGGTCGAGCATGCCGTCCTGGATCACCTCGGTGTACGCGGTCAGGTTCGAGAAGCCGGCCGAGCTCAGTTCCGCGAGCACCGCGTTCGTGATGTTGCCGACGCCCGACTGCAGCGGCAGCAGGTTTTCCGGCAGGCGGCCGCGCTTCACTTCGTGGCGCAGGAAGTCGATCAGCTGCAGCGCGATCTGCTTCGACGTCGCGTCCGGCGCGGAGAACGCGTTGCTGCGGTCCGGCGCATCGGTCTCGACGATCGCGACGATTTTCTCGGCCGGGCAGCGCAGGTACGGCTCGCCGATCCGGTCGTCGCTTTTCGTCAGCGGAATCGGCTTGCGATGCGGCGGCAGCGCGGTGCCGTAATAGATGTCGTGCATCCCGTCGAGGCCGAGCGGCTGGCGCGAATTCACTTCGAGGATCACGTGCTTCGCCTGCTCGAGCCACGTCTTGTTGTTGCCGATCGACGCCGATGGAATCAGCAGACCGTCCTCGCGGATGCCCGCGACTTCGACGATCGCGACGTCGAGGTCGCCGTACAGCCCGAACCACGCATATTGCGCGACGTGGCTCAGGTGAACGTCCTGGTAGTCGACTTCGCCGCCGTTGATCTTGTCGCGCAGCGTCGGGTCGGACTGGTACGGCAGGCGCATCGAGATGCCGTCGGTGCGCGCGAGCGCGCCGTCGAGCTCGGGCGCGGTCGATGCGCCGGTCAGCACGTTGATCCGGAAGTCCTCGCCGCGCGCGTGGGCGGCTTCGATGTGGGCGGCGAGCGCGGCCGGCACGGCCTTCGGATAGCCCGAGCCGGTGAAGCCGCTCATCGCGACGGTCATGCCGGGACGGATCAGCGCGGCGGCTTCGTCGGCGGTGCGGACGAGCGAACGCAGGGCGGGAGCAAGGATGCGTGAAGAAGACATGGCTGGTTATCTGACGCTTTGGGTCTGTCGTTGACGTCGCGGGGGGTGTCTCCTGAGCGACGCGAAGCCCTTGGGGCCGCGATGGGCGGCCCGGCACCACAGGCACGGTCGGAGTATCGCAGAGGCCATCGCACCGAAATGTCCGCCGGCTGCAAAAGATACTTGCCGGATGCAACGGGTATCGAACGGCCGTTCTGTGAGAGGCGCCGCAGCGGCCTCGAAGGCAACCGAAAGGCACGCGAAAGCAAACCGCCAATTTGCGGTGCGCAGATTACGAACGGCTGAACGTCAATCGACCGATGCCTTTCGGGATTCACGCTGCATCCGCGAAGAATCGGCATGCGCGGGCGCGTCGGCGATCGCCGCGGCCGATTGTCGCCCGGCGGCGTTTCTTCGGGCCTGACGCACGTCAAATCGCATGCATGCGCGAATCGCCGCCGGGCCGGCGCGAGAAGGCCGCGAACCCTTGACAGCCGCGTCACGCACGCCACACTGAATCAGGTGAGGCCCGGATGCGCGAGCGCCGTTTCGCGCGTCCGGTTTGCAACCGGCCACTGCCCGGATTACGCGGTAACACTCCCGTATGTCAGGACATTGATCGAATAAAAAGCAACAAATTACAATTCCGTATATATTTCGCCGATGGACCAAAGAAAAACCGCCACACGTTCCGAACCGCCGCTGCCACGCACCTGGGATGCGCGGCTGGCGCGCTCGCTCGTACGCCCGCTGATCGACACGCCCGTCACCCCGAATCACCTCACCACCGTCCGTCTGCTGATCGGCCTCGCCGGCGCCTGGTGCCTTGCGCAAGGCGGCTTCGGCTGGAGCAACGCCGGTGCATTCCTGATCGTGCTGTCGAACTTCGTCGACCACACCGACGGCGAACTCGCGCGCATCAGCGGCAAGACCAGCAAGATCGGTCACTTTTACGACCTCGCGGCCGACGCGCTCGTGACGGTCGCGCTGTTCGTCAGCATGGGCGTCGGCATCGTCGCCCAGGGCGGCCAGATGGCCGCGTCGCCGGTACTGCTCGGCGCGGTGGCCGGCGCCGCCGTCGCGCTGATCTTCTTCCTGCGCATGCGGATCGAATCGATCGCCGGCAAGGCCGGCACCAAGCAGGCATTCGCCGGCGGCTTCGAGACCGAAGACGTGCTGTACCTGCTGCCGATCGTGACGCTCGTCGACGGCGTCCAGCCGTTCCTGCTCGCGGCGTCGATCGGCGCCCCGCTGTTCGCCGCGTGGGTCGTGATCGACTGGTGGCGCATCGTGCGCCGCGGCAGCAGCGTTTCGCAGAACCCCACTGAAATCCAGGCTTCCAAATGACTCCTAGCACGCGCGACGACTCCGTGCTGAGCCCGGCACGCCCCGCGCCTGCGCGCGCGGCAGCGGCCGATCCCGATCGCACCGTGGCCGACTGCGTCGGCCGTCTCGACCTCGACCGCCTGCGCGGCGACTACACGCGCCAGGGGTCGTTCCTGTATCTCGACGCATTCCTGCCGGCCGATGCGCATGCGAAGCTCGCGGCCGCCGCCCGCGCGCTGCAGCCGGGCCTGAACCGCAATTACCTGCCCGGCCACAAGCAGGGCGGCAGCGTGAGCCGCCACACGATCGACGAGCAGGCGCCGTACATCGCCGAGCTGTACCGCTCGAAGGCGCTGATCGGCTTCCTCGAGAAGATCACCGGCGACACGCTGATGCTGTCGCCGGACGACGATCCTCACGCGTACGCGCTCTACTACTACACGAAGCCCGGCGACCACATCGGCTGGCACTACGACACGTCGTACTACGACGGCCGCCGCTACACGCTGCTGATCGGCGTGATCGACGACTCGTCGTGCCGGCTCGACTACGAACTGCACACGCGCAATCCGGACGTGCCCGACGAACCGGGCTCCGTGCAGATCGCCGACGGCGGCATCGTGCTGTTCGACGGCGACAAGCTGCGCCACCGGATCACGCCGCTCGGCCAGAACGAAACGCGCGTGTCGCTGACGTTCGAATACGTGACCAACCCCGGCATGCGGCCGTGGAAGCGCTTCATCTCGAACATGAAGGACGCGATCGCGTATTTCGGTTTCCGCCAGGTCTTCAAGCAGCTGGCCACGCGCCGGCCGAGCGGGTCATGACACGCGCCGGCCTGATCCTGCTGTCCCTCGGAACGGCACTGTTCGTCGCGCTGCTCGCCTGGCAGGGCGTCGGCGCGGTCGCGTCGACGTTTCTCGCCGCCGGCTGGGGCCTCGCGCTCGTCGCGGCGTTCCACGTCGTGCCGCTCGTAATCGACGCATTCGCGATCTCCGTGATGTTCGGCCGCGGCCAGCCTGGCGCCGACGTGGGCAACGCACTGCGCGCGCGCTGGGTCGGCGAATCGGTGAACAGCCTGCTGCCGGCCGGGCAGATCGGCGGCCCGGTGCTGATGGTGCGCCACCTCGCGCAGCGCGGCACGCGGATGGCCGATGCAGCCGCCGCCGTCACGGTCAGCACGACGATGCAGGCGCTCGCGCAGATGGCGTTCGCGCTGATCGGCATCGCGACGTTCAGCGTCTATGCGACGCACGAATCGGTCGCTTACCTGCGCACGCCGGCGCTGATCGCCACCGGCGTGCTCGGCGCCCTCGCCGTCGCATTCTACGCGGCGCAGCGGCGCGGGCTGTTCGGCCGCGGGATGCGCCTCGCGTCGAAGCTGCTGGGCCCGCGCGACTGGTCGTCGCTCGCGACCCGCGCGGATGCGATCGACGATGCGGTCGGCGCGCTGTACCGCGATCGCGCGAAGGTCGTGAAGACCTTCGCACTGAGCCTCGCCGGCTGGATCGTCGGCACCGCCGAAGTGTGGCTCGCGCTGCACTTCCTCGGGCACCCGGTCAGCTGGCTCGACGCGCTGCTGCTCGAGAGCGTCGGCCAGGCGATCCGCGGGGCGGCGTTCGCGATCCCGGGCTCGCTCGGCGCACAGGAAGGCGGTTACCTGCTGCTCGCGCCGCTCGTCGGCCTGCCGCCCGACGCGGCGCTCGCGCTGTCGCTCGCGAAGCGCGCGCGCGAACTCGCGCTCGGCCTGCCGGGCCTGCTCTATCTGCATTTCAGTGAAAGAAACTGGCAGCGGCGCCACGCGCCGCAGCCGCTCGCCGACTGATCGTTCGGATCGCCGGCTTTTTGGTTGGAGAACCCATGCGAGCCATCATTCTTGCGGCAGGCCTCGGCTTGCGCCTGCAACAACCGCCCGAGGCGCAGTTCCCGAAGTGCCTGCTGCGCTTCGACGACGTGTCGCTGCTCGAGCGCCATCTGCGTGTGCTCGACGCCGCCGGCGTCGATGAAATCGTGCTCGGGCTCGGCTTCCAGCACGAGAAGGTCGAGCAGGAGCTGAAGCGCCTCGGCCGCACCGCCGAGATCGTGATCAACGACCGCTACGACCTCGGCAGCGTGCTGACCGTGCATACCGTCGCCGATGCGATGACGCGCGGCGGCGACGTGCTGCTGATGGACGCGGACGTGCTGTACGACGAGAACATCCTGCACGCGCTGGTCGCCGATGCAGACAAAGCGGTCGACCGCCTGCTGATCGACCGCGACTTCGAGGCCGGCGACGAGCCCGTCAAGCTGTGCCTGAAGAACGGCGTGCCGGTCGAACTGCGCAAGCAGCTCGCGGTCGACCTCGAATACGACACGATCGGCGAATCGGTCGGCTTCTTCCGCTTCACCGAAGGCACCGCGCGCCGCCTCGCGGCGATCGTCGCCGGCTACGTCGACAGCGGCCGCGCGAACATGCCGCACGAGGAAGCCGTGCGCGACCTGCTGCTCGAAGGCGGCCATTCGTTCGACGTCGCCGACGTCACCGGTTCGCCGTGGATCGAGATCGATTTCCCGAACGACGTCGCGCGCGCGACGCAAGAGATTCTCCCCCTGATTCAACGCACCACCGCAGGAGCCGCACGATGAACGCACGCGAACCCAACTTCTCCGAATCGCGCAGCGCACGGCTGCGCCGCATGCTCGTCAGCAGCGATCTCGAATTCCTGATGGAAGCGCACAACGGCCTGTCCGCGCGGATCGTTCGCGAAGCCGGCTTCAAGGGCATCTGGGCATCGGGCCTCGCGATCTCCGCGCAATTCGGCGTGCGCGACAACAACGAAGCGAGCTGGACGCAGGTCGTCGACGTGCTCGAGTTCATGGCCGACGCGAGCGACCTGCCGATCCTGCTCGACGGCGACACCGGCTACGGCAACTTCAACAACGTGCGCCGCCTCGTGAAGAAGCTCGAGCAGCGCGGCATCGCCGGCGTGTGCATCGAGGACAAGCAGTTCCCGAAGACCAACAGCTTCATCGACGGCGAACGCCAGCCGCTCGCCGAGATCGACGAGTTCTGCGGCAAGATCAAGGCCGGCAAGGATTCGCAGAGCGATCCCGACTTCTCGATCGTCGCGCGCGTCGAAGCGCTGATCGCCGGCTGGGGGATGGACGAGGCGCTGCGCCGCGCGAACGCGTACGCGGAAGCCGGCGCCGACGCGATCCTGATCCACAGCAAGCTGTCGCGTCCCGACGAAATCCTGCAGTTCGCACGCGAGTGGAGCGGCAAGGCGCCGCTCGTGATCGTGCCGACCAAGTACTACAGCACGCCCACCGACGTGTTCCGCCAGGCCGGCATCAGCACCGTGATCTGGGCGAACCACCTGATCCGCGCGTCCGCATCGGCGATGCAGGCCGTCGCGCGCGAGATCCACGAGAACGAGACGCTGATCAACGTCGAGGACCGCGTTGCGTCGGTCAACGAGATCTTCCGCCTGCAGGACGCCGACGAATACTCGGCCGCCGAGCGCATCTACCTGTCGTCGTCGTCGCGTGCGTCGAACGCCGCGGTCGTGCTCGCGGCGAGCCGCGGCAAGGGGCTCGAGGCCGTCACCGAAGATAAACCCAAGGTCATGCTGCCGGTCGCCGGCAAGCCGCTGTTGCGCTGGCTCGTCGACGGCTTCAAGAAGCATGGCGTGAACGACATCACCGTCGTCGGCGGCTATCGCGCCGACGCGATCGACACGTCGGGCATCAAGCTCGTCGTCAACGAGCGCCATGCGCAGACGGGCGAACTCGCCTCGCTCGCGTGCGCGGCCGAGCGCCTGACCGGCGACACCGTGATCTCGTACGGCGACCTGCTGTTCCGCAGCTACATCCTGCGCGATCTCGCGGAAAGCGAAGCCGAGTTCAGCGTCGTCGTCGATTCGTCGCTCACCGAGACCCACCAGAGCGTGCGCGACTTCGCGCTGTGCTCGGCCGCCGACGACCGTGGCCTGTTCGGCCAGAAGACGTATCTGCAGCGCGTGTCGAGCGACGTTGCCGCCGGCACGCCGCATGGCCGCTGGATCGGTCTTCTGAACGTGCGCGGCGCCGGTGTCGATCGCCTGAAGGCGATGCTCTCGACGCTGCAGGCGCGCGCCGATTTCGACACGCTCGACATTCCGTCGCTGCTGAACGAGCTGATCGCCGCCGGCGAGAAGATCGAGGTGCAGTACGTGCACGGCCACTGGCGCGGCGTCAACGATCTCGAGGACTTCCGCCGCGCGGGCGACTTCGCGCACGGCCAGACGCCGCTGTCCGAGCCGGGCGCCGGCAACGGGAGCGCGCAATGATCGAAGCGGCCCAGTTCGTCGAGGCCGCGCGCGCGCGCGGCTTCGACTGGTACGCGGGCGTGCCCTGCTCGTATCTGACGCCGTTCATCAACTACGTGCTGCAGGACCCGACGCTGCACTACCTGTCGGCCGCGAACGAAGGCGACGCGGTCGCGCTGATCGCAGGAGCGACGCTCGGCGGCAAGCGCGGGATCGCGATGATGCAGAACTCGGGGCTCGGCAACGCGGTGAGTCCGCTCACGTCGCTGACGTGGACGTTCCGGCTGCCGCAGTTGCTGATCGTCACGTGGCGCGGCCAGCCGGGCGTGCCCGACGAGCCGCAGCACGCGCTGATGGGGCCGATCACGCCGGCGATGCTCGACACGATGGAGATTCCGTGGGAGACGTTCCCGACCGATCCCGCACAGGTCGGCCCGGCACTCGACCGCGCGATCGCGCACATGGACGCCACGGGCCGCCCGTACGCGCTCGTGATGCAGAAAGGCAGCGTCGCGCCGTATGAGCTGAAGGCGAACCCGGCGGCGGCGCCGCGCGCGCACGTCGCCGCGCAGTCGGCGGCACGCGCTTCGTCCGCCGACGCGTGGCCGACCCGCCACGACGCGTTGCAGCGCGTGATCGCGCACACGCCGGTCGATTCGACCGTCGTGCTTGCATCGACCGGCTTCTGCGGCCGCGAACTCTATGCGATCGACGATCGGCCGAACCAGCTGTACATGGTCGGCTCGATGGGCTGCGTGACGCCGCTCGCGCTCGGCCTCGCGCTCGCGCGCCCCGACCTGCGCGTGGTGGCCGTCGACGGCGACGGTGCCGCGCTGATGCGCATGGGCGTGTTCGCGACGCTCGGCACGTACGGTCCGTCCAACCTCACGCACGTGCTGCTCGACAACGGCGCACATGAATCGACCGGCGGCCAGGCGACCGTCTCGCAGCACGTGTCGTTCGCGGGCGTCGCGGCCGCGTGCGGCTATGCGTCCGCCGTCGAAGGCGACACGCTCGACCTGCTCGATGCGGCGCTCGACGCGCCGCAGCCGGCCGACGGCACGCGCTTCGTGCGGCTTGCGATCCGCACGGGCGTGCCCGACGGCCTGCCCCGCCCGACCGTCACGCCGGTCGAGGTCAAGACCCGCCTGATGCGGCATATCGGCGCCGCGCTGGCTGAAGCCCATGCCGAAGGAGCTCACTGATGCTGCTGCTGAACCCTGGCCCGGTCACGCTGACCGAACGCGTGCGCCGCAGCCTGCTGCAACCCGACCTGTGTCATCGCGAAAGCGAATTTTTCGATCTGCAGGATGAA
The DNA here is from genome assembly GCF_052851275.1 of Burkholderia sp. SR8. Taxonomy (NCBI): domain Bacteria; kingdom Pseudomonadati; phylum Pseudomonadota; class Betaproteobacteria; order Burkholderiales; family Burkholderiaceae; genus Burkholderia; species Burkholderia sp. SR8. The sequence continues at coordinate 8,504 of NZ_JAULUC010000006.1, read as the reverse complement.
GCGCGTGCGCGCCTCGTCGCCGCGTACGCGCTCGATCCGGCCGAATGGGCCGCCGTGCTGATGACCGGCTCGGGCACCGCGGCGGTCGAAAGCATGATCGCGGCGCTCGTGCCGCAGGACGGCAAGCTGCTCGTGATCGAGAACGGCGTGTACGGCGAACGCATCACGCAGATCGCGACGCAGTACGGGATCGCGCATGACGTGCTGAAGCACGAGTGGATGCAGGCGCCCGATCTCGCGCAGATCGCCGCGCGGCTCGACGCGGGCGGTTATTCGCACGTCGCCGTGATCCATCATGAAACGACGACGGGCCGGCTGAACGATCTCGGTGCAATCGCCGACGTGTGCCGCGCGCGCGGCGTGAAGATGCTGGTCGATGGCGTCAGCAGCTTCGGCGCCGAGGCGATCGACTTCGCCGGCGGCGTCATCGATGCGGTCGCCGCGACCGCGAACAAGTGCCTGCACGGCGTGCCGGGCGCGGCGTTCGTGATCGTGCGCCGCAGCGCGCTCGCGAAGGCCGCGAGCCGCACGTACTACCTCGATCTCGGTCGGCTTGCGAAGCTGCAGGATCAGCGGAATACGCCGTTCACGCCGTCCGTGCACGCGTACTACGCGCTCGTCGAGGCGCTGCGCGAGTTCGACGAAGCCGGCGGCTGGCGTGCGCGCCATGCGCATTACAAGGCGCTCGCCGATCAGGCGCAGGCCGGGCTCGCGGCGCGCGGGATGCCGCTGGTGCTGCCGGAAGGCGCGTCGTCGGTCGTGCTGCGTGCATATCGGCTGCCGCAGGGCGTCACGTACGAGACGCTGCACGACGGGCTGAAGGCGCGTGGCTTCGTGATCTACGCGGGGCAAGGCGGGTTGTCGAAGGAGCTGTTCCGGATTTCGACGATGGGCGCCATTCAAGCCGCGGATGTCGAGCGGTTGCTGGACGGGTTTACGGCGTTGACGCGGTAAAACGCTGCGCCCTGCTTCGTTCGCGAAAGGCCCGCAAGGGCCTTTTTTCATGCGCCGCGATCTGAAAACCGCATCCGAACCCCGCTATACAGTACGAACCGGCCATTTCGTCCGGATGTTGCCCTGGGCAGGCACCGCAGGACCTCAACCCCAACTCGAATTCAACATGATGCTGCACACGTTGACCCGGGCGAACCCCGGATCCTTGTGCGCGAGGAAGTCATCGTTGAAGGTGCCGAACGTCGTGGCCGGGCGATGCTTCATGCCGTCGTAGAACGCATCGATCATCTTGCTGGGAAAGTCGGCGCCGCGCGGATAAGCGTCGACCACCGCCGCGCGTTGTTCGTCCGTGAATTGATCGAAGCCACGCCCCGCCACGTCCATTCCTGCTCCCGCCTGAACCAGCGCGATCTCTGCGTGCATGTGCTCCGGAATGCCGGGCGTCGTATGGAGGGCAACGGCTGTCCAGACTTTCTCGATGTCCGCCTCGGCAATGCGATGGCTTCGCAGGAAATCGCGCGCCGCATTCGCGCCGTCCACTTCGAATCGAAGCTGGCTTTCGTGATAAATCGACGTCAATCCGATGTCGTGAAACATCGCCGCGACATAGAGCAGCTCGCGATCGAACGCGATGTTCTTCTGCTGTCCGAGCAGCGCGCCCCACAGGTACACACGCGTCGAGTGGTTGAACAGCAAGTCGCCCTCGGTATCGCGAATGAGTTGCGTGACCTCGCGCGCCAGCTGGCTGTCCGGGATCACGGCCTTGATCGATCCAATCGTCTGCACGGTATCTTCCATCATCTGTTCGCTCGCTTTTCGTGTCGCCCGCCTGACCCGGCCCGAATTCGGTGGCTGTACGCGGGCATCGGTTTCGGGCCGGACCGACTGGCCGCGGCCACGGAGAAAAGCTACGCTTCTCTTGGGGCATCAAACAGTCCCAAGATCGACCCATTCGAATGCACCATCGCCACATGACGACGCTCTCCATCGGCCTGGATCGCTCCACACGCACGTCGCTGTCCATCCAGATCTACAGTTCGATCCGCGACGCGATAGAGTCCGGCAAGCTGGCCTCGGGTGCCCGCCTGCCCTCATGGTCGGATCTGGCCGCCCAGCTCGGCGTGTCGCGGGGCACCGTCCGCGCCGCGTACGAGCGGCTGATCGACGAGCAGTTCGCGATCGGTCTCGGCGCGGCCGGCACGCGCGTAGCCGAACGCCCGGCGGTGCCGATGGCAGCCCGCTGGTCGCCCGAGGCGCCGCCGCTGCCGGATCTGTTCGACGCGTTCGGCACGGTGCCGCTGGCGTTTCAAATGGGCGTGCCGTCGCAGGCCGCCTTTCCGTTCAAGCTATGGTCGCGCATCCAGGCGCGTGCGGCGCGCCGGGCGTCCGCGGCGCCCGTCGGATACCCCGATCCGCGCGGCGAGCCGGACTTGCGCCGGGAAATCGCCGCGTATCTCGGCGTCGCCCGCGGTCTTCGATGCAGCCCTTCCCAGGTTTTCGTCACCGCCGGCTTCTCCGGCGCGCTAGGCCTCGCGATTCGCGGGCTCGGCATGGCAGGCCGACAGGCGTGGATCGAAGACCCCGGCTTTCCGCTCACGCGTACAGCGCTCGGGCTGGCGGGCATGACGGTGACGGCCGTACCGGTGGACGCCGACGGACTCGACGTCGATGCCGGCATCCGGCAGGCCGATGAAGCCGCGCTTGCCGTCGTCACGCCTGGCCAGCAGGCGCCGCTCGGGGTGACGATGTCGCTCGCCCGGCGCATTTCATTGCTCGAGTGGGCCCGACGAAACGACGCATGGATCGTCGAAGACGATTACCTGAGCGAGCTGCAACTGAGCGGACGGGCCGCGCCTGCGCTCGCGTCGATCGACCAGGACGGCCGGGTCCTGCACATCGGCAGTTTCAGCAAGACCATCAGCCCCGCGCTGCGTCTCGGCTTCCTCGTGGTCCCGCCGGACCTGGCACGCCGCTTCGGCGATATCGCCGCGTGCCTCGCACCCGCGCCCGCCGCGGGTGCGCAGCACGCGGTGACCGAGTTCATGCATGACGGGCACTATTTGCGCCATTTGCGGCGGATGAAGCGTCTCTACGCGGGGCACCGGGAGAACCTCCTTCGTTGTCTGAAGGAGCAGGATTCGGACGTGATCAGGATTCAGGCCACGGCCGGCATGGCGGTGGTGACGACGCTGCCCGCGGATGTCTCCGATGTCGATATCGCGTTGCGCGCCCGCGCGGCCGGGCTGGCGCCGGTCCCGCTGTCGCCGTGGTACACGGGCGCGCGCGGGCAACAGGGCCTGCTGCTCGGCGTGACGAACCTGAACGAGCGCACGCTCCGCGCCGACTGTCGCCGTCTGCTGGAACTCGTTCGCGAGCATGGCTGACGGGGCGGCAAGCGCGGCGCCGTCATCGCGTCTTGGTACAGCGAAAATGTTCATTCCTGGTGCTTTCGAGTGTCCGCGTCCAACCCGACAATGCGGGAACATCAACGAACGACACGATCATGAACATCCAGTCCATCGCAGTTGCCGCCTGCACGAGCATCGCCTTCTGCGTCGCGGTGCCGGCCGCGGCGCACGGCACGGGTGAGACCGTCACGCCGAACTTCCAGCACGCGATTCCGAACATCCCGGGCAAGTCGCTGACCGCCGTCGTGGTCGACTACGCGCCCGGCGCGGCGTCGTCCGCGCACCGGCATGCGGGCTCTGCTTTCATCTATGCATACGTCGTATCGGGCGACATCGAGTCCCAGGTCGACGACGGCCCGAAGCGCGTCTATCACGCCGGAGAAAGCTTCTTCGAGGCGCCCGGCGCCATTCACCGCGTCAGCCGCAATGCGAGCGAGTCACAGCCCGCCCGATTGCTCGCGGTATTCGTCGCGGACAGCAACGACAAGGTCCTGACCACCCCGGTCAAGTAAATCCCGTTCATCAAGGAGTTAGGTCATGAGCAAGCGTCTCGATTACAACCAGATCGCGCCCGCGGGCGTGAAGGCCCTCGGCGGTGTGTACGGCTATGTGATGCAGAGCGGGCTGTCGCCCGTTCTCGTCGACCTCGTCTACCTTCGCGTGTCGCAGATCAACAACTGCGCATACTGCCTGGACATGCATACGCGGGATCTGCTGAAGAAAGGCGTGAAGATCGACAAGCTCGCGCTCGTGCAGGCATGGCGGGAAGCCGGCAATCTGTTCGACGAACGCGAGCGTGCCGCGCTTGCATGGGCGGAGTCGGTCACGCTCGTCGCGGCGACCGGCGTACCGGACGACGCGTACGACGCAGTGCGCGCCGTGTTCGGCGAACGCGAGATCGTGGACCTGACGATTGCAATCAGTCTGATGAACACCTACAACCGCATGGCCATCAGCTTCCGCAACACGCCGCAGGCCGTGCTGGAGCAATGATCCAGTTCGCGAAGCTGCGTTTCGCTTCGCTGCTCGCGCTGGCGGCTGCCCCGGCAGGACAGGCGGCCGCCAATCGGCGTTGCCTGTACGGCGGTAATCGCCATGGAGCCGGGATGTATCGGAACTTGCGGTATTCGCCCGCGTCGCGGAAGCGCTTCAGCTAACGCCGCAGCGGGCAGCCTATTCGGCCACCTTGGCACCGATCGCGTCGGACGGCGCCGGCATCCGCCGCGCGTCGTCATGCATGCGCCGCGCCTCGCGCGCTATGTAGCGATCCTTCAACCGCAGGAACGGTTTCTCGACCAGAAAGTAACTCGCGGTCGCGGCCAGCAACGCCCACACGATGCCGAGCGGGAACGCATGCGCGATCGGCAGATCCGGGCTCGCGAATGGCTGCTGCCACAGATACAGGCTGAACGAGATCGTGCCGACGAATACGACCGGCGCGGCCCGCAGCCAACGCGCGCACCAGAACTCGCTGCGGAAATTCAGCACGACGATCACGATCGCGATCAGCGCCGCCTCGAGCGTGACGCCATACGTCGCATTCCAGAAGCCGCCGAGCCGATGTTCGGCGAGCGGCATCCCGAACAGCACGACGAAGACAATCGCCGTCACGATCCGCGCTTCACCGCGCCACGAGCCGATCCACGCTTCGAGCCGTTCACGGTTAAGCGCTGCGTAACAGCCGATCAGGATCGGATCGACGCCCGTGTGCAGCATCATCGCCAGCTGCCCGCGCAGCGGCGGCGCGACGAAGTACGTCAGCGCGCGCACCAGCGGCACGACCAGGATCAGCGCGGCCAGCCAGCGCGTGCCGCGCCGACGGGCGCCGTACACGAACAGCAGCGGCCAGAACCAGTAGAACTGCTCCTCGAGCGCGAGCGACCAGAAATGGCCGAGATACCACGCGCCGTCCGGATGCAGCGCGTTGTCGCCAGTCAGCCCGAACCACGCCGAATAATTCCACAGATGCAGCGCCGCATACAGCCACTGGCGACGGTCGACGTCGAGCCAGCCGGTGACGGCGAGCACGCCGACGGTCGCGAGATACACGTGGCACGCCGGCCAGATCCGCAGCGCCCGGCGCACGTAAAACGACGTCAGCGCGATGCCGCCGGTGCGCGCGAATTCCGCGCGCAGCACGTTGGTGATCAGGAAGCCGCTGAGCACGAAGAAGATCAGCACGCCGAGCCGGCCGTCGGCGATCAGCCGCAACGGCGCGAACCAGCCGGTGTAGCCGCCCGGCAGCACGTGCTCCGCATGGCCGACGACGACCATCGTCACCGCGACGGCGCGCAACCCGGTCAACTGCGTGACGCGATGGTTCATCGACTGGTTCCCGTTGGCACGGTGGAGGGACGATGCGACGGCCGGCGTGTGCGAACGGCCCGCCGACATGCCGCCGGGATTTTGTATGAAAAATATCGGAATGAAATTGCTCAAAAATTGCGCCGCCCATGCATCACGGAACGCCGGCGCAGCGCCACCCGACACCCGCGCCGGCCGGTAAGCAACGCGCGAATTGAATGGGCATAATGACAAGCCTTGTCCGGCGGCGACCGGGCCGATGCAGACACAACGAAATTTGCGGCACCGCAATACGCAGTCTCCATGCTGCCGGTATTGCGCGCCGTACACCGGCCCGTGCGTCGCCACCCTGCCGACCCTCATCCGGAGCCTGCCTGTGTACCCACCGATCGAACCCTACGCCCACGGCCACCTCGACACCGGCGACGGCCACCGCATCTACTGGGAGCGCTGCGGCAACCCGTCCGGCAAGCCCGCCGTGTTCCTGCACGGCGGCCCGGGCGCCGGCTGCAGCCCCGACCATCGCCGGCTGTTCGATCCCGAGCGTTACGACATCCTGCTGTTCGACCAGCGCGGCTGCGGACGCTCGACCCCGCATGCGAGCCTCGACAACAACACGACGTGGGATCTGGTGGCCGACATCGAGCGACTGCGCGAGATGGTCGGCGCCGAACGATGGCTCGTGTTCGGCGGTTCGTGGGGCAGCGCGCTCGCGCTCGCCTACGCCGAAACGCACCCGCAACGCGTGAGTGCGCTGCTCGTGCGCGGCATCTTCACGATGCGTCGCGCGGAGTTGCTGTGGTACTACCAGGAAGGCGCATCATGGCTGTTTCCGGACCTGTGGGAGGAATTCCTCGCGCCGATTCCGGAGGCCGAACGCGGCGACCTGATGGCCGCATACCATCGCCGCCTCACGGGCGACGACGAAGCGGCAAAGCTCGAAGCCGCGCGCGCATGGAGCGTCTGGGAAGGCCGCACGATCACGCTGCTGCCCGATCCGACGCTGGCCGCGCATTTCGCGGACGGTCACTACGCGCTCGCGTTCGCACGGATCGAAAACCACTACTTCGTGAACCAAGGCTTCGTCGAAGAAGGCCAGCTGCTGCGCGACGCGCATCGCCTCGCCGGCATTCCTGGCGTGATCGTGCAAGGCCGCTACGACATTGCGACGCCCGCTCGCACCGCGTGGGATCTCGCTAAAGCGTGGCCCGACGCGGCGTTCGAGATCGTGCCGGACGCCGGGCACGCGTACAACGAACCGGGCATCCTGAAGGCACTGCTCGCGGCGACGGACCGGTTCGCGGCGTAACCGGTGCCTGACAGTGCAGCGCTGCAGCCCGCGATGCCGGCCTGCACGCGCCGCACGCAGTCAAAGCGCGGCTTCGACGATCGTCCGGCCGCTGATTGCACGCTCGACGAGCTGTTCGTCGCCCACCTTGCGGATCGCATCGTCGAGCAATCCTTCCGGCGCTTCGGTCGCGACCTTCAGCAAACCCGACAGGCCGCGCGCGTCGAGCACCACGAGCGTCTCCATCGAATCCGCGCGGCTCACGAGCACGCGGCGCAACGCCGGGCCCGCGCCGAAGCTAGCGCACAGCGCGATCTTTTCGTCGCCGAGCGAGTAGTCGAAGTTCTTGATCATGTTCGCCGCCGTTGCAAGGGTGTGGCGACGCGCGACGGCGCGGCGCCGTGACGTCGACGCACCCGCGCGTGCCGCCGGCGCGGGACCACGGTGCGATCCATTCGCCGGCAGAGACCATGCTAGGCGTGCAGTATTAACGACGACTTAAACGCCGGAACGGCGCGGCCGAGAGTCGAACGCGCCGTGTTACGCCGCCGCTTCGTCGAGCGGCTCGACGGTCACGCCGACCTTCAGCTCCTGATCCGCGCCGCCGCCGCGAATCACGCCGCGCAGCGGCGTCACGTCCGCGTAGTCGCGGCCGATCGACAGCATCACGTAGTCGTCGCCGGGCGCGCGGTCGTTGGTCGGATCGAGCTGCAGCCAGCCGCCGTCTTCGGGCCACGCCGGGTCGTACACGTCGACCCACGCGTGCGACGCATCCGCACCGATCAGCCGAGGCTGGCCCGGCGGCGGCTGCGTCAGCAGGTAACCGCTCACGTAGCGCGCGGCCAGCCCGAGCGAGCGCAGCGCGCCGATCATCACGTGCGCGAAATCCTGGCACACGCCCTTGCGCAATCGCAATGCATCGAGTGCGGTCGTCGTGATGTCGGTGCTGTTCGGCGTATAGGCGAAGTCGGCGTGAATCCGCCGCATCAGGTCCCACGCGGCCTGCACGAGCGGCCGCTGCGGCGTGAAACTCGCGGCCGCATACGCAGCCAGCTCCGGATCGCACGCGACATGCGGCGATGCGAACGCGAACTCGCTCGCCGCGTCGTACGGCTGTCCCGCGCGAAACCGGAGGCGATCGCGCACGGCTTCCCACGCCGTTGCGTGCTCGGCGTCGGGGTTCGCGATCGCGGGCGGCGGCGCGCCGCGCGCACCCAGCGACCACACGGGCGCACTCACGCGCACGGTACTGCGGCTGCGCACGAGCAGCGCGTCGTGAGGCTGGTTCAGTGCGAACGACGCGCGCGCGTTGCCGAACGCGTCGATCTCGGTGCCGACGGCTTCCGGTGACGGCTCGATGTCGAGCGCGAACGACAGCACCTGCTGGCGCGGCGTCGCAAGCGGCTGCAGGCGCGCCTGGTGCTGCGCGGATTCGACGCGCGCCGCGTAGCGGTATTCGGTGTCGTGCGTGACGCGCAGCAGGCGGCCCGGTGCGGCGGTAGCCGGTGTGACGGGCGGATTCGATGAAGCCGGCGGGATCGCTTTGGCCA